>NZ_CP051516.1:1524479-1829375 GCF_012689525.1 Paraburkholderia aromaticivorans | reverse complement strand
CGATGCCCTGCCACGTCCGGCCGCTCACGTTTCAGGCGCTGCCACCAACGCTGATAGATCTCGGCCCGCGATTGCCGCGGCGGTCTGAGCACGTCCGCGCCAGCACCTGCGGCAAATATCTCGGCGCGCCGGCCGTGATCGTCGGGCGCGGTCCAGCCACAAACGTGAATGTCGGCACGGTTTTCTTTGATGAAAGCTGTGACTGAGCACTTGCATGCCTTCGCAAGGCGCTCTATCTGTGCGCGCGTGCATGGTCTGCGCATCAGCACCTTCCAGATCTTCGGCGTCGTCAGACGCTTTGGTGCCGCGCCGCCGAATACGAGGCGCAGCTCTAGACCTGCCTCGGCGGCGAGCTTCTCTCTGCGCTTCCTGATCGCCGATTCGGTGCGCAGCGGCAGACGCTTCAGCATTCCCTTCACGGGAACACCGGCTCTCCACATCTTGCAGACCAGCGCGTCCTCAGCGGGGCTCCAATCTGGAGCGCGGCCGGCTTGCTGTTTATCCATCGATGTCTCCCACTGATTCATCGGGCACGCCGTCGCGCACCGTCGACCATTCCCTATATGCGCGCCGCCATGTCTTGAACTTCAGCAACTGCGCCGCGCCGCCGAAGTCGAGCCAGTAATGGCAGAGGCCACACGCGGGGACGGTGTATCTGTCATCGGCCTTACGCTGCCCTGCCTTGCCATGCGCGCTCTCGTTGGAATGCGCGGGCACAATCGTCTCTTCAGTATCCAGCCGCCGGCAGAGGTCCGGCACGCGCAGATAGCAGATCTGGCGGTTGCAAGCGTTGCGCATCTTCGCGTCGTGCCAGCTTCGCTTCTTCCGCGCTTTGCGCTTGAATGGCGACTTGACGAAAATCTTCGTGCGCGTGAGCGAACTGCTCGGCGCCGGCCGATGTCCGATCGGCGCGGTACGCTTCAGCGGCGTCCTGCTGACCAGCGGCTTCTTTCGCGTCAACATGGATCGCCTCGCAGCTTCAGCACGTCGTCGATGCGCACGCTGTTACGGTCCGGCGGAAACTCCGGCAGCACCACGCGCTGATTGAAATGCAACGGCACGCGTAGTTCGACCTCGCCGGATTCCAGCCGTGGCCAGTTCTCCGGCGGCGTGATCCACGCCGGCAGCCGGACGTATGCTGAGTAGCTGACGCGCAGACCGCGGCGCAATGAGTTCCGGAATTTCCACGGCGAATGCGCGAAGCTGCGCACGAGCTCGACGACGTCGCACTGAATCAGGCACGGCGGCCGCTCCTTCTGCGGCACGCCGTACACGGTGAATGACGCGGGGACGATGAACGTCATTCGCATGGTGCGTCAGGCCGGCGTGAAGTCGACGTAGTACTCGGCGCCCAGCTCGAACTGGCTACCGGTCTCAGCATTGACTACCCCAAGCGAGATGTCGCCGCACGGTGTGGCTGTGAAAAAGGAGTCATTCTCGGGCGAGCCGCTCACCACCGGGATCAACTTCACCGTGTGAATGTGTCCTTTCTTAACGTCCCAATGCCTCTCTTTAGTGATGGACTTGACTTGGAATTTTGCGCGGACAGTCATGGCGTTGCTCCTGTGGGTGTGGGTAATCACCAGCTGCGGCTGGTGAGGTCTTCAGAGCGCCAGCCGTGTCGGCCCACGCGATGAATGGCGATAAAACGAAACGGGTATTGCGCCGCGGCGATCTTCGTCTTCGCGCGCGCGTCGTCTGTCCAACGGCCTTTCACCTCTCGGAACTCGAGCTGGCCGGCGGCGTTGATGACTGGAAAATCGATGGTGATGAACGTGTTGTCTGCGAGACGCAGCTTGATCGCCTCGAAGCGGTAGAACAGGATCTCGCCGGCGTGCAGTTGCGGCTTCAGTACCTCGAACTCGTATGCGGCCTCGGTCTTGTTCATGCGGCCGCGCGGAAGACGGCCCAGCTGTTGCATGCGTTCGATCGGACTGGCGTCAGCGCGGACAGTCGATTCGCGGATCACAAATGCCGGGCCCGGAAGGGGTTTCAGGCGGCCCGTCAGTTGCGCGATAGTTGGGTCGAGGGGTTCGACGAACGGATCAACGTATGCTGACCTAAGGCGCGCGGCCGCCTCAGCGACGGTTGATGCAATGCGCGACGTGCCAATGCGGCCGTCGACGATCGCGCTCTCAGGGAAACGGACGGTGCCCTTGCTCATCAGAACGGAATCTCCTTCTCGTCGACGTAGGTCGTGCGAACCATGTTGTCCACGCGCCGCCCGGCGATCGGCTCGAGCACGACGAACAATTGGCCCGGGTGAGCGCGCGCGAGTCGCTCTGCTTCGGTGACGGCGCTCTGCTTGCTCGCATGGCGGTACCGCGGCGGCGCGCTGCCGGTCGGCGACCAGACGAGCCAGAATGCGTTTTCGGTCTGCGCGCTCATGAGGCGTAGTCGTCCACAGGCATGAGCGCATCACCGAACGTCGTGCGCGCGAATTGGCAAAGGGCGATGGAATTGAAGCGCTGCGCGTCCGCCAGCACGAATTCGATTGCCCGGTGCTCGCGCGACGCCTTCGCAACCAGCACCCGGTACGCACGCCAGTCCTCGTCGGCCTTTCGTTCGCGCATGGAGAGTTCGGCGGCGCGTGCCTCCACGCCAAGCTGCGTGCGGTACCAGTCGTCCGGTTCTGTTGCCGGGCTTGCCGTGCCTGCAGACGGCGGCGCGATCGCTTGATCGACGAACGTTGCAACGAACCCCACGTACGCCGGCCGCTCGTCACCGTCGCGTTTGCGCGCCGCCACCGCCAGCGCGTGCGCCTCTCGCAGCTGCTGGGCCGTCACGCCCTTGCCGCCCCACGTCAGCACGTGGGCGCGATCGCGGCTCCGGTCGATCACAAGCTCTTTGCCACGGGCATGCTCCAGTGCGATCAGCAACGCGGTGAGCTCGAGCTCGGTGTTTGGTTTTTCGCTTTCAGAAGTTGCAGCAGCAGCGGCAGCCGAGTTGTCCACAGCATCGCTCCCGCGCGTTGCTGCTGCTGTAGTCTCTGCTGTAGTCACACCATCGTTAACGACCTGGGAACTTCCCTCCCCCCGGACAGGGTTTTGCCCGCTCGGCGGAGAAGGGTTTCCCGTGTTCGCGGGTTGGACTTCGTCCAGTTCGCGAGATGGACTTTCACCATTTCCCGGATTGGACTTTTCCAATTCCCCGAAATGGACTTTTCCCATTTCGGGAGATGGACTTTCACCAGATGGTGGTGACGGTTCTTTCGACTTCGAAACGCGCGGCTTACGCGCCTTTTTGGCGCTCGGTCCGGACGCCAGCAATTGTTCGAGCGCATCCTCGTCGACGCGAAAATAAATCTTGTGCTCGATGCGCTTCTCGGTCTCAATCAGCACGCCCTTTGAGCGCAACGCAGCGCGCGCCGAGCGCTGCTCTTCGTAGGACAGGCCAGTCTCGTTCTCGAGCTCGGCCGACGTCTTGTGGACGCCCAGCTCACTTGTTGCCTTGTCCTGCCAATAGAAGATCTGACAGAAGAACACGGTTGCATTCACACCGCCCAGATAGCGCGCCAAATATGGGTAATACGCGATCGGGCGCCCGAGCTCACGCAGTAAGTCTGCGACCCTCATGCGACACCTTCCCTTACAAACTTCGCCATCCGGCCTTCAGCGTGGATGCGTTGGTCCCAATAGCGGTAGTACAAGTTGCGAAGCCACGTGCCCATCACCACCAGCGGCACCTTCTCGCGCCCGAGCACGTGCGGGGCGCGTGCGACGACGATCTCAAGCCCGTCAGGTCTCGTCGGTCCCTCCCATGCTGCGTATTGCGGCGGCCGCGGTCGCACATGCCAGATGCCGGCGTGCTCGGGCACAAAAGCGGGAATGCCGAGATCGATCGGCACGACGTAAATGAAACGCGTGACCCATGCAGGCATTCCAACCCACTTAGGTTTGCCGAGATCCGCTCGCCAGTCCGCTCGCGAGACCTTCACTTCGAGCTCGGTGCCGTAACCGGCTCGCGTGACCATCATGAAGTCGGCGCGATATTCGCCGATCTTGCCGCCGAGGCCATAGCGGATCGCGGCCTCGGGGATGAGCGTGTTGGCGCGGTGGTCGACGTGCCGCCGGATCGCCGCCTCGACGAGGCCAGCGTTCATTGGCCGTCGCGCAGCAGCGCGTTGCTTATTGAACTCAGGCATCGCGACGCGCCACATCGATTCGGAAGTACGTCCTGCGTCCTTCGCGGAACTGCATGACGAGACCCATCTCCTCGAGCAGCTTGATCTGGCGACGAACACCGCTGTCCGACATGCGGCATTTGACTGCCAGCTCGGGCACCGACACCGCGCATTCGCCTGTGCTTTGCGTGCTCAGATGCGCCAGACGAAGCAACACGAGCAGGCCGTGACCGGACAATGCGGCGCTCGATCCGTCGATATCCCAAGTGAGATTGGTGAGGTGATGGGACACGTCAGTTGCTCCAGAGAACTGCCGTGGCCATGAGTGCGACGACGAACGTGACGCCGAACGGCACGCGACTGCGCGCGAGTGCCGGCACGAATGCGACCGCGATACCTGCGAACGCAAAGGCGCGCAGCGCCGCTGTGGAAATCAGATGGACATCCATGAATGCACCGGTCAATGACGAAGATTCTGTGATTCCCAAAGGCGTGTAATCCCGAGCATCTGGAACGCTTCCTGTAACGCAGGTTCGCGTTGCACCATTCTCAGCAGCTCGGCCTTCACCCCTTCCTCGTTGTCCCCTGCTCTGGCGCTCGCAGTACGCAACGCCTCTTGTGTTCGCCTCTTGGCTTCGCCTTCCTTCACCGGGCGTGCTCCACAGCAAAGAACTCCTCGACTAGCCGCACTGCCATGTCGCGCGCGAGCCATTGACCGATCGCGCAATTGCCGAGCTGCTGCTGCACGATGCCGACCTTGTCGGCCGGCAACTGGCGACGCTTGCGCCCTTTCTCGTCGCGCTCGGCGGCTTGGAAGTACTCGGAGACATGCTGCTGTGTGAGATCGCACACGGACGCGAGATAGGTCTCGGTCATGCCAGGGTGCTGGCGATATTTCCAGGCGAGCACGCATGCATCGCGGAAGGTTTGGCAGCTGTCGATCAGGTCGCGCGGAAGAAACCGCAACCGCGGCTCTTCGTAGTGCGGGTCGGCGCCAGGCGCGCCGCCCGCCGCACGTTTGGGATCTTCGCGATAGAGAAATGTCATCGTTACACCTCTTGATACACCGGTCGGCCGGCGTCGAAAATTTTTTGCATGGACACCATGCAAATCCCCGAAAACTTACTCGCCGCCGGGCGCTTGCTTCAGCGGCTCACGACAGAATTGGTGAGGGTTCACACCCCGTTTAGAATCGGTGGCTTCCACACGCACCGCTTCACAACAAAGGGAAACCCTCATGACCGCTTCGACCAACGAATCGCCTCGAGAAGACGAGCCGCCAAAAGACGCAACAATGCTTGTTTTAATGGCGCTGATTCGAGCACTTCACGAGCAGGGCACTCTCCCCGCGCAAGCGGTCGCGAACGTGCTGGATCGTCGCGCAGTGAATGCCGCGCTTCGAGGCTCGACCTCAAACGAAACAATCGTTCGAGAAACCGCGGTCGCGGTTCAGAAGTTCGCGGACCTGGTCGAGAGGCAGACTCCGTTCGGGACAGCGAGTCGACATCCGACTGCAGAGTAGTTAAGCCGCGATCCGCGATTGGTAGTGGCCCTTCAATGAACACGGGGCGTAGGCCAATCTCGTGGAAGTGCTTGACTTCTCGTTCGCGCTGCGCGAGCAGCTCTTTCCATTCATCGCCAGTGTGGCCATCCGCGATGAACTGGGTTTCGAACGTTTCGAGGCCCGCTTGCATCCGCAGGCGGGTCGCTATCCGATCGCGAAACCGCACGATTTCCGACTCGTGCGGACGAATCCACGGTAGCCATGCACCCATCTCAGGAAGCGGCGCTCGCTCGGAACGCTTGCGGATCTGCCCGCGCACGGGCACCAACATCGATCGGATACGCCGCATGTCAGACGCCCTCCTCGTGCGGCGATTGCTCAGCCAGTTCGAGCTCGGGCCAGTACTCGGCCCAGTCATCGGGACGCAATTCCTTCCGTGTGACCTCGCCGTGGGTGAGCCGCTCTACGGCCACGCAGCGACTGGGGGGTACGGGACGCTCGCCGTTCACCCATTGCTGGACGGTAGGCGGTTTAACGCCGATCGCTCGTGCAAGCGCGGCATTGCCGCCCAAAATCTTGCTGGCCCGCAGGACAGCCTCGGAAGAGGATTCGCTCATGAGGCAAATTATATGGCATTGCCTCATCTTTGCAAGGCATTGCCGCATGACGGCTTCTACGGGTCAAATTAGGCAATGCTTACTGGCCCTGAACTCGGCGCAGCCATCGCGCGCGCCATCGAACGAAAACACGTCACGAAAAAGGCGTTTGCGGACGCTATGGGCGTCAAACCGGCGTCTGTGCAGGACTGGATTAAATACGGGCGCATCGCGAAAAACCGCATTGCCGATTTGATCGAATACTTTAGCGACGTCGCAGATCCAAAATATTGGGGCCTCGAGTACGTCGCGATGGCGACTGGCGGAGGAAAGACAAGCACCTTCGTCAACCTGATGAAGAACCCTCAATACGTTGAGTTGAGTCGATTCGCGCACGGAAAGATGGGTGATTCGCCCTTCTCGAACGCCGTTGCGATGATCGCGCGCGCTGCAATGGAGGCCGACGCCGCCGGCGTTCCTACAGAGAAGCTTCTCGCCATACACACAATCCTTTCGTCCTTACGTGACGCACAGAAAGCCATTTCAGGCGCTTCTCAGCGAATTGAAGAATCTGTAGCGGTTGCAGAATTGCCCTCGGACAAAGAAGTCGAGGACGCCCTCGCGGATCTCGGACTCGCACCCGACCGGGGGAACGCAAAGAATGGACGATCGACAAGCCGGGGACGCCACCCCAAGAGTGGTTAACCTCGCCTCCTACCGCCGTGCAGCGCGCAGAGCAGAATTGCGCGCACACAGAGCACGGCGCAAATGCATCACCACATCCCTTCACATCGATATCTATCAAGACGGCCGGATTGAATCTCAGCCGCTCGTGGCAAATCCGACGCAAGCAATCAGTCTCCTAAAGCTCGTGCTTGCCGTCTCAAACCACCTCGTAGAAGTGCACTCGGGACGCGCTGGGTAACGCCCGCCACTCATCTTTCCCCTTGGCCTCAAACCGTCGCCATATGGCGATGAGGCAGTCTTGCGCAAAAAATATGGCATTGCCTCTTTACAAGAGATATGGCATTGCCTAATATTCGCTCCAACAGGTCGTAGTCAACGGAGCAAGCGATGGCCCACCAACAGTCAGTTAGCAACAGAACCCGCAGCCGCGCCGCCGATGCATTGCGCTTCGTAGCAGCGCGGGTATCTAGAGCACTGTGTGTAATTGCCGACTGTGTCGAGGGGCCGGGGGAAGTCGGTCGCCGGCACCGCGCTTCTAGGAAAGCAGCTTTAGAAGCCTTGTTAGCGCAGCTTTCCGACTGTCCTGTCGCGGACTACGCGGCAGCATCTCGACCACGCGCGGGAAGCCGGGCTCACGAGGCGGCGGCTCCGTTTTCGCAATCTCGTCCAGTTCACTCTGGAGCGCCTGACGAGCAACGCTCGCCACATCGGCCGACTCCGCCAGTGCAGCCTTCAACGCAATCTCCAGCGCCTCAACGCGAAGTTTGAGTTCGGTTGTTTCGTCCATGGGTGATTCCTTCTGAAAGTGGTCAATGAAATGCCGTTTGCGAGTTCGGCACTCTCATTATCACGCGAAGGAATTGCCCGCCAACATGCGGAGCAGTGATGGCCCATCAACAGTCAGCAACACCCACCGGCAACACCCGGCGCGGCGCGCGCGCTGTGAAGTCGGCTTTTCGGATCGTCCGGAACATCCTCGCCGTGCTCGGCGTGCTCTTCGTCTACCTGCTCTACACCGGATATATGCAGTACCAGGACCGTGAGGCCGCTAGACATTCCGCGTGCTCGTTCACTCGGTGCCTGTGAGAACGGCCATGCGACCGACTCCCACCCGTCTCCCCGATGACTTGCTCGCGCCGGCATGCCGCACGCTCGGCGTCGAGGGTGAGCCCGATGAAGCGCTCCTCTCGCCTGCCGTGCGCGCCGCCGTTCAGGCTGCCGTGCGCGCCCAGCTCCATCCGAACCCGAAAGCACGTCGCAGCTCGCAGCCGCGCAGCCAGCTCGGCGACCAGACATCGCTCGGGTTCGACGATCAATGCGTCGACATCAAACGGCGCGCCGCCAACGACATCGATGAGGACTGACACGATGAACACACTCGGCTATGTGGGGTCCGCCCTCGTCGCTTTCGGCTCCGTTGCCTGGACGCTCACGAGCGCCGCCAGTCGCTTCGACCGCACCTTCGACACTGATTTCAACCCACCCGCCCCCGCGAACGATGACCGGGCTCTTCCTGAGGCGCGGTCGCGTCGTGCCTCCGGTTTAGGAAGCGCTATGAGCATGCTTCTTCGTAAGGGTGCGCCAGCGGTACCGGTGCGACTGCGCGCCATGCCGCCCGCGGCTGATGCGCCGTCACTGGACCTCGCCGCCTGCCATTACTACAAGCGGTGCGCCATCTGCGGCGAAGCGCTCGGTCAGTACAAGGCATTCATCCTGCGGCCCACCGCAGCGGTCAATCGCCTGAGCGGTTCTGCGCCGGCGCATCAGGACTGCGCGAAATATAAAGCTGCCGGTCTCTCGAGCCACCGCGGTGCCGGCGTCGTAATGGTCTGGGTGACGCGTAGCTATGAGGTGCTGCCGGGCGCCGACGTCGTTCAGCTGCGCATCGGCGACGCTGAACAAGTCTTCTGGTACCGCGACAATCGCTGCGCGACGCGCGACGAAGTGCGCGAGAGCTTCGAAAGCGCGCTGCCCGCTCTATATAGGACCGCGCACGCGGCGAGCGAACAGGCCGTGCTCGAGCTCGAGCTCGACACCATGGTCGCACGTGCAACGCGCTTCTTCCCGCGCCACAGCACCGCCGCGCTCGTGGAGCACCTGTCGTGAAGAGCGTCGACCACCCCAACATGTTCCCGCGTGCGGCAGGGCCGGCGGACACCGTGGAAGCAGTCACCGACGCCGACGTCGGTGGGATTGCGCACGAAGGCGCCGCGCCAACGGGCCCATGGGCTAATCCGCTCAGCCGGCTTCACAAAGCGACGCCGGTCGGAGCTCCTGAGATGAAGCGCGTCACGCGCGCCGAAGAGGTAATCGCATATCTGCGCGAGCACGGTCCGTCGCCGGCGGGCGATCTGTGCAAGGCACTCGGCATTACCTCAAAGGGAGGAATTATGCCCTTCATAACCGCAGCTCTTCGGGAAGGACGGATCGTTCGCGACGGCGGGAAGTACTGCATTGGCATCGAGGTCGCCGCGAAGCCAAACGTCGCAGCGAAGGGGCCACCGGTCGCGGTCAGCCACTTCGAAGCCGCTTCGGCAATCGTCGCGATGCGCAAGCCGCGCGCGCCGAAGTTGGTCGATGCGGCACCAGCACCGGCACCAGCACCAGCACCAGCACCAGCACCAGCACCAGCACCAGCACCAGCACCAGCACCAGCACCAGCAAGTGAGCCTGCGCCGGTGCTCGCGCGCAAGCCCGAGTTCGTGGTCTTCGTCGGCGACGTGCGGCTGCTCTGCTGGCCTGACGGCGATATCACCATCCAGACCGAAGCCTGCACGGTCGAGCTGAAGCCTCAACACTTCCGCGCGCTGATGACGCTTGTCGAGCTGCGCAAATGATTTCTCGGTGGTCTCCTCGTCGGTTGTACCCCCCCGGTCGGCGAGCTTTGGGGGCGGCTCTCACAGCGCCCGTTTTTTTCAGGATTCGTCATGCAGCGACGCAGGCAAACACCGACTCTCTGGCAACTGCTCGCGGATCTGCAGGCAAACAGCATTTCGCTTCACGAAGCACATCGACTCGTTCGCGCACATGTGCGCGCCGCCAGGCGTCGGCGCGTGACGCACCACACGAAGGGACTCAAGCCATGAAAACGATCTTCATATTCAACGACTCGCGGCCGAGTGATTATTTTCAGTCGATCGCTGCACTCGGCGAGGACGGGCAGCTCATCGACTCCATCCAGTTCGATGGATGGACGTTGCCGCACGTCGGGTTCGCCATGGGCGTTGAGCATGTGCTGCGCGAGGACGACCTCACTGTCGCTGTCCCCGTTCGCATGACACGCGCCGCCATGCTGCGCCGCTATGACGCCGCGTATAGCGCCGGCAACTGGATCCCGATGTGGCTCGATTCGCCGCAGACCAATGAGGCATGGCGCCGCGCACTGCACCTGATGCGCGAGCGTCTTTCGCAACCGGTACCGCCGGCGTCGCAGTTCAGCGATCGCGGGTTGACCGGCATCCTCGGCGCGATCTTCAACTCGGCAGATGTCACGCCGCACACCACTCATTAACAGGCAACTCAACCGCCATGAAAAAACAGACCGTCGACGGCCGCCTCATTACGGTGCCGCTGAACAAGCTGCATATCTCGCCGCTCAACGCACGCCCGGACGATAAGAGCGATGTAACTGAGCTCGCCGCGCTGCTGGATTCGCAAGGTCAGCTGCAGAACCTGATCGTCATTCCCGAGGACGGCGATCACGGCGCCGTCGGCGGCGGTCGGAGGTACCGCGCATTCAAGCTGCTCGAGCAACAGGGCAAAGTGCCGGCCGATCACCCCGTGTTCTGCCTGCTCACGAGTCCCGAGCACGCGCTGGCCGCGAGTGTCGCCGAGAACAGTGCCCGCGAACCGATGCATCCGGCGGACGAGTTTTATGCGTTCAAGGTGCTTTCCGAGGAAGGCACGCCGGTCGAAGATATCGCCGCGCAATTCGGAGTGACGCCTCTCGTTGTGCGCCGGCGTCTCGCGCTTTCGGATGTGGCGCCCGAGCTCATCGAGATCTACCGTAAGGGTGAAATGACGCTCGACGCCCTGCAGGCGTTCACGCTGACCACAGATCGCAAGCTGCAGTTGAAGGTATGGAAGGGTACGCAATATCCCTACCAGCGCAGCGGCAGCAGCCTGCGCGACGCGCTGATGGCGGGCAAGCTGCAGGTGAGCGGCGAGCGAGTGGCCAAGTTCGTCGGCGTCGACGCATACGAAGCCGCCGGCGGCCGCGTGGTGCGGGATCTTTTCGGCACCGAAAATAGCAGCTACGTCGAAGACATGACGCTCATGAATACGCTCGCAGCGGGCAAGCTGCAGGCCGTGGCCGACCAGCTCAAAGCCGAGGGCTGGTCGTTCGTGAAAGTGGTACCGGAAATGGGATATAGCGTCACCAGCGCTTACGGTCGGAGCAAACCGAAGGTGCGCGAACTCACTGCCGCGGAGCGGACCGAGATCGCATCGCTTGAAGAGATCGCCAACGCGGCCAATGAAGCTCAGAACGCCGACACTGAAGATCAGATCACTGACGGCGAGATAGACGAGCTTGAGCACAAAGCAGAGCGAGCCGTCGACCTGATCAACAAGATCAAGGAATCGCTCGAAACCTACAGCGATCGACAGATGAAAGCCTCTGGGGTCGTGCTGGGGCTCAACCATCAAGGCATGCTGGAAATTCACCGCGGCATGATTGACCCGAAGGTGGCGGCCGAGAAAGAGAAGGCGAAGGTCAAGGCCGAACGCGAGAAGCGCGTCGCCGCCGGCGAAGCGGTGGAAGACGAGAAGCCCGCGTATAGCGAAGTACTGCTGCGCAAGCTCACAGCGAACCGGTCGGCCGCCATGTCCGCACACCTTCTCGAAGCACCGCGCGTGGCGCTCGATCTGCTGTGCTCGACGCTGCTCGCAAGGGTGCTCCATACCGGCTATTTCGGATCCGGCGGCCTCTCTATCGCGCCGACCGAGCAGCTCACGAATCTCACGTCCAGCGCTGACGACATGGAAGAAAGCAAGGCGTGGGCAGCGCTAACCGAGCGGCGCACGCAGCTGCTGGACGAACTGCCAGAGGATCCGAACGCCATTTTCGACTACGTGGCTTCGCGCAGCGTGGTCGACGTGGTCGAGCTGCTCGCGTTCTGCACGGCGGCCTGCATCAACACCACCACCAGCAACGATCACGCGCGGCCGCTCGAGCACGTTGAGCAAACGATCGGTCTGAACATGGCCGACTGGTGGCAACCGACGCGCAAGTCCTTTCTCGGCCAGGTGGCCAAGCCGGTAATCATCGAAGCGCTCGAAGAGGTTGGCATCGCCGAGATCGCGATCAAGCAGGCCGACAAGCTGAAAAAGGCCGAGCTCGCACAGAAGGCCGAAGAGCTGCTCGCCGATTCCGGCTGGCTCCCTTCTCTCTTGCGCGCAAAGACGCCGCCGGCGAAGAAGGCGCAGGTCAAGATCCCGGCCGAGAAGATCCCCGCCGTGAAAAAGACCCTCCTGTGAAAACCGTCGCGCCAATTCCGGTGAAGAACGTGCCGGCGGCTAAGAAGACAGCACGCAAGGTCGCAGCCAAGCAACAGGAACCGCATGCAGCGCTGCCGTTGGAAGCTGCATGGCCCTTCCCCACCACCGGGAGGCCCTGACCATGTCCAGCATTCTCGAACAGGCCCGCGCCGCCGGACTCACGGTGCTTCTCAACGCCCGCATTGGTCGCGAGGAATACCACAGCGTGTCCGGATCCGTCGCGGCCCTACAGCGGTTCGCCGATGCCTATACGAACGAACCGATCGTACTCGGCGGCATCGCTGAGCGTCTGCTAATCCGCGCCGCTCTCCAGATCGACGACGCGGACGCACACCTCATGCGCGCCGCCGCGCGCGCGATCGCGCAACTGTATTACACGAATCTCGCACAAGAAGCCGCCGCAATTGCGTCGACCACTGAATCAAGTAGTGCGGCGCGCTGACCCTCTCATCAGCGCGGCGTGTGTTTGGCAGGGCCTCGGCCCGGTCCCTTTGAGGATACCGACGTCACATGTGCATTCTAGAACTCAGCAAACCCGGGCAGCGAAGGGGCTTTGAGATATTGCCGCGTCAGTTATGTCCAGCTCGACGCATCATAGGCAACGCTCCCACACTCGTGCAGCAGGGGTATCAATATTTCCTTAGCGAATCGAACATGCTTGCCAAGGTTCGAAAGCGCCATTTCGAGTTGCGAGTCACATGCGCCAATTCGCGTGGAGTCTTTGCTGTTGAGCGCGTCGTAAAGGGCGATCAATGCACCGTTCACCGAGCCCGCGTGGGCGGCGCTGCCGGTGAGAAGCAGCGAAAGTGTATGCAATCGAATTGCAAAGTTCCCCTTGATCGGTGCGAGCAACACAAGATCTTCCAACGTGACCGCCAGGGCGAGGTCGGCGATACGCTCTATGTTGCTATGTTCGCTACTTCCGTCGAACAGAGCTTTCATACGGTCCTCTGCCCAAACTTCCACGAAATTGAGCTTGATGTGAAGTTCACTCAGGGACCCGACGTAACGGAGCGCGGTCATTCTTGCACGGACATAGTCCTTTTGTTGCTCTTTGCGGTCAACCTGCTTCGCGAGGAACAGAGAAACAACGACGGCTCCAACAGTGGCAATTCCGGCAACCCACGTCCCCCAAGCTGCAAAGGCATTCCAGTCCCATCCTTGATGATGTTCCACCCCGAGCAGAATTTTGCATGCCCAAATAAAGAACAGGACGGATATCGAGACCAGCGCGAACGCGCCAGCCCAATCGACAACGTTTATCTTTCGCATTTGATATCCCGTTTTTTCGAGAAATCCTAGCATGGCCGTCTACGTCGACGACATGCTCGCAAGGTTCGGCCGAATGGTGATGTGTCACATGCTCGCCGACACCGACGACGAGCTCCACGCAATGGCCGAACGAATCGGCGTCGCCGGGCGCTGGCACCAGGCGCCCCCGCGTCACGATAGCCATTACGACATTGCGCTCAGCAAACGCGCCGCCGCGGTCGCGGCCGGCGCTGTCGAAATTACATGGCGCCAATGTGGTGCCATGGCGATGCGCCGTCGCGTCACTGGTGAGCTGGGCTCGCACTCGGATGCGATGGACTGGCAGGCGAAGTTTCTCGCTGCGCGCCGCGACGCATCTTTGCAAGGAAAGATCGAATGAGCGGTAATACCATGACTAGTCACGCTTATGGGGTAGCGTCTGGCGCACCGGCGTCTAGGTATTTGTCTTTGCCCGTCAACTCCGCGCTGACCGCAAGAAGCTCGGTAAGTGACTTTTCGAGCAGTTGCATTCCGTCATTCAATTGCAACTCCCAAGTTTCAAACACGGATTCAAGTCGACGTCCACTGACGGCGAATGGGCGCGCTACTCGAGCCTTCAGCGCTATATCCGCTGCAACGGTATTAATTAGAGCCATTGCGCGGGCCAATCTAAAGGCCGCTGCGCGTGGGAGCGGCGTCAGCGCAGCTAAATCATTTGGGGGAATCGTCCAATCCATCGGCCGGCAGAGCTCAGCGGCAGTTTGGCAGCGCATCCCCTTGGTAACTCCATCCGCGTCGCCGAAAAGCGCTTCTCTCGTTTTGACGGCCGCGTCCATCACCACGGCCAAACGTGGGGTCAAGTACGCTCCAACGATTTTCGCCTTTGCGAGGGAATCATTCCGTCTGATCACTTCTTGGGTTATCCCAAACCCAAGGGCAACGACAACGGCTCCGCATGTTCCAACTGCCGAAAGAACGTCCACCCAGTCTTTTGTCGTATGCCTGAAGGGTGCGAACGGCCAAATTAACATCGCACCTAGTCCGATCAAGATGCCATATCCGATAAGCGCGACGCACTGCTGCGTATCTCTCATGATCGACCCGATAATAATTTTCAGGATCGTAGTATGAGCGATCACTGCAAAATCGAGCGGATGGAAGATTCGCCTCCATACCTAATCTGGGTCTCCGCCGGCAACCCGCGCTCCGACTTGTCGAACCTGCTCCATGAGCTTATCGGGTGCCCGAATCCATTTACTCTGCTGAGGATTCCACCATTCGATGTTAGGGGGCGTCTGCGGGCTACCAAAGTAATCAGCAATGTCCTCAACATGCGCCCTCATCGCGCGAAGCACGGTGCGACGGTACTCGCTGAACTCTGTTTTTTCAGCCTGGGCGATCGCTGCAAGGGCTTCCCGCTGCGCACTGACGTCCAATTGGACCGGTTGTCTCGGATTGAACTGAGTAAGGAGGCGCAGCGTGTCGCGCAGGATCTTGTACGCGATTCGTTCAATCTCGTACATCTGCTGTTTTGCCCGTTCAAGCCGTTGCGCGGCAGCTTCTTTGTCACTTTGCCTTCGTTGGCTCAAAGGGAAGTAGATAGCAACCCCAAGAGCAACGATGGTGCCGATTGCCTGTACCCAAGTGGCCCATTCGGACGGCGACCCCGGAATATGCGTGAAAGCTGCGGCCAAAACAATGCCGAGTACGAACCCGCCAATTGCGATAGCCGTCTCTCGAAACTGCTTCGAATCGTTACTTTCTTCCATTGTTCGCCCCGTGTTTTGGGAGGAATCGTAGCATGAGTCAAAACAGCAAAATCGAATGGACCGATCACACCTTCAACCCGTGGGAAGGATGCCAGAAAGTAAGCCCCGGCTGTGACCACTGCTATGCCGAGGCTCGTAACGCGCGCTTCGCTGGCGGTACCGCAATCAATTGGGGGCCCGGCGCGCCGCGGCGCCGCACGTCAAAGGCTAACTGGCGTAAGCCGCTTCAGTGGAACGCGAATCACGCGGCCTTCTTCGCCGAGCACGGCCGGCGCCAGCGGGTCTTCTGCGCGTCGCTCGCCGACGTGTTCGACAATGCGGTCGACCCGGCGTGGCGCATCGATCTGCAGGACCTTATCGAGCTGACGCCACACCTCAATTGGCTACTGCTGACGAAGCGCATCGGCAATGCCATGCACATGTTGAAGTCCCACGACTGGTGCGCCGGGCGCGACAACGTCTGGCTCGGCGCGACGGTGGTCAATCAAGAAGAGGGCGATCGCGATATCCCGAAGCTGCTTGCGACCCCCGCGCGGGTGAAGTTTCTGAGCCTCGAACCGCTGCTCGGTCCGGTCGACGTCAGCGAGTATTTGACGCCAAGTTTTCCCTATTGCCACGGATTCGTGCAGGGCGAGCACATGGAGCAAGACTACTGCGGAAGGTGCGCAGGTTACAAAAGTGATCCCATTCACCGTTTCGGCATGCGCGACTCAATCGATTGGGTGATCGTCGGCGGCGAAAGCGGTCCGGCAGCGCGCCCGATGCATCCGCAATGGGCGCGATCGCTGCGCGACCAGTGCGCATCGGCCCGAGTGCCGTTCCTGTTCAAGCAGAACGGCGAGTGGCTATCGGTCAGCGAGGTCGCCGGCGCCGGTGTGCATCACCAATTTGAAGATGGCAGCACCATCCGTCGTGTTGGCAAGCGCGCCGCCGGCCGCACGCTCGACGGGCGCACGCATGACGAATTTCCGGGAGGTACGGTGTGAAGCGAATCTCTCCGTCACCCGTTATTGACGAAATCACCGCCGTGGGCGATCCCCTCGATCACTTCCCTGCCATATTGAATCAGGATTCGACACGCCTCTTCGGCGGTGTTCGCGGGTTTGGTCCAGTTCGGAGTGACGAGCGTCTCTGTGACCTGAGAACCGTTCGTTCTATCAGTGATCACTATCCATCCGGTGAAGCTAGCTTGCCCGGGGGTATTCGGCACGTTCGCATGGATCTCGATGCCGGGCCTGTATTCGGAAAGCTGGCTAGTCACGGTCGTCTCCTTGGCGATTTAGGGGAATCCTAGCATGAAGGCACTTTCTATCCGCCAGCCATGGGCGTGGCTGATCGTCAAGGGTCACAAAGACATCGAGAACCGCACGTGGTCGACGCGCTTTCGCGGCCGCGTGCTGATCCATGCCGGCGCGCGGCTGTGGTGCTTAGGCACGACGAAGGATGGCTCGCTCTGCGCGGCTATCGGGGTCGCCCCAGCACTGAGGCAAGTACCGCCTTCCTCCACTCATGGTCGGGAGGCTTGCGCTCAGGGAATTGCTGGACAGGATCGCTCGACTCGCAGGTCCACCAAAGGCCGGCCGGTAATCCATCGGATGTGTTTTGCTTCATCCAGCAACCGCATGAACTACATCGATAAAGCATGTAGCGGGTTATCGGCTCTTTGGGCGTACCAAAAACACCCGACCCGGAGCACTTGAGTTTTTCGTGTGGGGGGACTGTTGACGCTCTTCCGATCAACGTCTTGCAAGCAAGGCACTGTTCCATTTCGCCCTCCCACTCGAATACAACCGACGTATGCAATAAGCATAGGTCATTCAGATAGGGTCGAAGCAGAACTGATCGCAAAACGTCAATACTGATTAAGCCAAAACAGCAGCACAACGAGTTCTAGAAACCACGCGCAAACACTGGGGTGTGAATTGAGCGACTACCTATCAGCGCACGAACTGGCCGACCTAGTCGGCTGCAAACCGAACCAGCGCGCCGCCATGGCACATTGGCTCACTGATAACCACTGGCGATTCGTCGTCGACAAGAATGGCTTGCCGAAAGTCGCGCGCGAGTATCGCGACCGTAAGCTCGGCCTCTCCACAGACACGAAGTCAACAAAATACGATGCCGGCCCGAACCTCCAAGCCTTCGCGTGAGAAGCACGTCGCGACGAACGAATCTACGGGCATTGATCGCCTGTACAAGCGGTATGGCGTGCGCAAAATCTCCTTCTGGTACAAGTACCCGGACGGCCGCAGCGAGACGCTGACGTCGGCGAAGCTCGGCGATCGGGCGGAAATCATCGCAGCCGAGCGCAGCGCGAAGCGCAAGGCACTCGACATTCAGGCAGGCCAAATCCTCTCGGGTTCGGTCGCCGACATGATCGACCGCTTCAAAACGGACATTGCGCCGACGCACTTTCGCGACCAGTCGAAAGAAGGGTTGGCGGTGCGCGCAGGTGCATGCGACCGCCTAACGAAGTTTTTCGGGCGCATGGACCCGAAGAAGCTCGAAACCTTCCACGGTTATCAATACCTCGACCAGCGCGCGAAGGCCGGCGCGCCGATCGGCGCGAACAAAGACATGGCCCTGATGCAGACCATCTGCAATTACGCCGTTCGCTGGGGCGTCATCAAGCAGAACCCGTTCGTCGGCATGATGCAGAACCAGGCGGAGAAGGACGTGCGCGTCGTCGAGCGTTCGCAAGTCGTCCGGTTTTACCTGTGGGCGCTTCGGCAAGATCAGGCATACCGGACGATGGGACTCGCCGCGATGTTCTGTTACCTGACCGGCTTTCGCGCCGCGGAGATCCGGCCGTTCCACATGTCGGGCCTGACGGATGCCGGCGTGCGGGTCACGAACGCGAAGCGCAAAAAGGGCGAAGCGGAAGTGCAGAAGCTTCGGTACTGGTCGACGCGCTTGCGCGTGGTCGTCGAGCGCGCGAAACGCGATCGCAAGGTGCAGAGCCTATTCCTGTTTCCGAATCGCCGCGGCCAGCCGTATTCAAAGAGTGGTTGGGGATCGGTGTGGCAGGACGCCATGTATGCGTACATCGGCGCATTCGAGCCGGCGATCGCCAAAGAGTTTGAGGAGAAGAAGAAGCGCGAGGTCGCGCAACGCATCGCGAAGCGCCGCGATAACCCGATCGACAACAGTGTCGAGCTGCAACTGACGAACCATCCCGCGTATTTTTCGATGCTCGACATTCGCCCCACGGCGATCACTGCGAAGCTAGAAAACCGGGATGACGATGCTTACGACTTCGCTGCGCACGCGAGTCCGAGCACGACGCATCGCCACTACGACCGACGCAAAGCAAAAGCCGCGCGAGCGACGGAGTGACTTTCAACCGCAGCCCCACCGCGCCCGAAACGACGGTGAGTGCCTTATACCTCACGAATCGCGCAGAATTCGGTGAGGGCGGCGCTGCGCGGAAACTCCGGCCTTATGGGGTTTTTGTCGAGAGAACGCCATACGGCCCGCACTTCATTTTGGGCGCCATATGATCCGGGGTCTTTCACAAACGCTGCGGACATATCAGGAGAGTAAGACTCCCAAGTCTGATTGCGCGGGGTATACGTGACCTCTCTGAACCCGAGGAATTCAACTGGCCGCACTGCATTCAGTGCGCGCGTCAATTCGTCAAAGAAAGTTCCAGCAGCGCGGATCTCAACGCATGCCTCAGCGCCTTCTAAAGACTGCTCGACGTCAGCGGAAAACTCAGTAGAGCAACACCAAACAAAAACGTCCGGATGCTCGAGCACGCGCCGGAATTGGATGTTTTGGACAGAGGCATCACCCTCGATTCCGAAAAATCGCATCGCCGCCCCTTCTTTCGTTCCGGGCGGGAAGTAGTGAGGCTCGCCGCCAATTTGGCGACTCACCTGCAGCAATCCTTCTTCCGGATCCGCGACGCCGGCGCCAAGTTCTATGCGTCTGAAGTCGTACAGCGTGCCCACCCGGGTAGAGCCGTCTCGCACAAGATCCTCGGCATATTGGCGCGGGAGATACTTGTATAGCGTCACGCCGCGGTCCATCGACACGATAGGCCGAAACTCCGCGTCTAATGCATCGGCCGCCGTGGGCCGATAAATCAGGGTTGTACCGGACTCTCCGAGCAAACGAATCCGACCGGAAACCGAGTTGCCTCGCGATCCTGCGAGTATTTTTTTTGCAGCCGCGCGCCGTGTTCTCCTACCGCCCATCGGAGTCTCCGTTCCGAAAACAAAAAAGCCGTTCCGATTTTCATAATCCGGAACGGCTCTTAATGCTTAACTGCTTGATACTGCTGAATTCTTTGGGGTGGCTGATGGGGCTCGAACCCACGACAACAGGAATCACAATCCTGGACTCTACCAACTGAGCTACAGCCACCACTGACATCTGCCTGACTTGCCGTAAAACTTGGCTCGTCAATGAAGAAACGAGATTATACGAACAAGAATCCCGCTTGCCTAGTCCTTTATTCAAAAATTTCGATAGGCTCGCGCAGATGCTGTCTTGCCTCGTCGAAGATGGTCAGATCGCGCGCGGCGAGCCGCTTGCTATCGGACAACACGCGTCGCCATCCACGCGCACCCGCTTCGCCGCGATAGAGGCCGAGCGCATGGCGCGTGATGGCGCCGAGATACGTACCACGCGCCATCTCAGCGGCGCAATACTCGATCAACTTCGCTTCGACCTGCTCGCGCGTGAGCGGCGTTTCCGTCGAACCATAGAAGCGTGCATCGACATCGGCCAGCACATACGGATTGTGATAAGCCTCGCGCCCGAGCATCACGCCGTCGACGTGTTGCAGGTGCGTCTCGACTTCATCGAGCGTCTTGATGCCACCGTTAATGATGATCTCCAGATGCGGGAAGTCGTGCTTCAACTGATACGCGTACTCGTATTTGAGCGGCGGAATCTCGCGATTTTCCTTCGGGCTCAATCCCTTGAGAATCGCGTTACGCGCATGCACGATGAACACATTGCAACCGGCGTCCGCAATCGTGCCGACGAAATCGCGCACGAATCCATACTCTTCCACGGCATCCACGCCGATGCGGTGCTTCACGGTCACCGGCACCGACACCGCATCGCGCATGGCCTTCACGCAGTCGGCGACGAGTTGCGGCTCGTTCATCAGGCACGCACCGAATGCGCCGCGTTGCACGCGCTCGGACGGACAGCCGCAGTTCAGATTGATTTCGTCGTAGCCCCATTGCTCGCCCAGCTTCGCCGAGCGCGCGAGGTCGTCGGGTTCGCTGCCGCCGAGTTGCAGAGCGACCGGCGCCTCTTCGGGCGTGAAAGCGAGATGGCGCGGCACGTCGCCATGCAAGAGCGCGCCGGTCGTCACCATTTCCGTGTACAGCCACGTATGGCGAGAGATCACGCGATGCAGGGAACGGCAATGACGATCAGTCCAGTCCATCATGGGTGCGACCGATACGCGGCGCGGACTGGGAGTGTGAGGTGAAGACATGGGCGGCTAGACGGCTTGATTCAAAACACCGATTTTACCGCAAGGCGTGAATTCGCCGGCCCGGGCGCGATACTTGTCGCCCGCGCTTCAGTTGTTTGACACCAAAACGCCGGGCGTCAGCGAGTCGTCCCCGAAACGTTTGTTCCGCCCTCATCCGTTCTAGCCCTCAACATCCCGGTATTGAGCATGGCCGACAGCACGTCCTCGATTCGCGCGTCTTCGAGCAGGCGTCGGCCGGCGCGCAGGCGTCGTGCGTTCGTCAAATCGATGGCGCGCTGCAAATCGGAAGTCTCAGCGGCGATATACACGGCCATCCCATAGCCGTATCGATCGGCGAGCTTGTAGTCGAAGAAGTATTTCATGCTCCCGTTTTCGGCAGCCGCGCCGAAAACTTTACAGCGGGTTTACGACGGCATGTGAAACGGTTGCCCCTCGCGGAACGGACCGGCCATTAGTGCTGCCCCGCGTTCAGCAGCATCCATATCTGCATTCGAGGCTCACCGGCAAGGATGCGCGCGAACGCCGCTCCACAACGCACGCACGTGTAGTGCTCCTCCGCCCGCTCGTCCTTCACCGCCCCACGACTATTCAACGTCAGGTTGTCATGCGGGCGATCGGCAGCCGGCAAGCCATAAAGCTCGAAGCAGTCCGCGCACGGTTGAATCCACAGGTCCATCGAAGTGCTCTCCAAGGCGACGAATTCAAACCTGAATTCGATTCGCACCACGCTATCCATCGCGATTAACCCGCACCGCAACCCGGGTCTTTGGCGCCCCAAACCGCTTGGCCCGTGGGGTCGGACCACCGCCGAGGCCTGTCCCGCCTACCTTCAGCCGATTATTTCAGAATCAAGAACAGTAATTTCAGATTATCGGCACAAATTTTCAATAGTAGGGGTATACACTGCCTCACATCGACGTTGCAGACACACCTCACCGGCCCCCTGCGACGCCTTCCTGAACTGAAGTCGAAACGTTATCGGAGTCACACCATGAAGACCAAGCTCATCGCCGCCCTGCTGGTTGCTGTTTCTGCCTCGATCGCTGCTCCCGCCTTTGCTAGCGGCTACGGCCCGGCACCGTCCTACCGTCCGTCGGTCGGCGCACCGGCTTCGCAACAAGGCCAGAACGCACAAACCGTCGCAGCTGAACGCGCCAACGCTGGATCGAATGCCTACGGCGGCGTGAACAACGTGTCGTCGCAATCGGGTGCCAAAGAGCCGGTTTCCGGCCCGCAATCGGTTTTCTTCGGCCACTAAGCAGTTGCCGTTGAACCGGCTGCCTCACGAGGGCAACCGGTAAACTGGGCGCCGCGCATGCAGTATCGATGCCGGCGCCCAGTTGCGTTTACGCGGCACTGCAAGCGCATCGGGACGCCCGTTTCACCGCTCAACGACTGAGCGCCCGCCTATTCGCCCTTCGGCGATTCACAAAACCGGATCCGGTTGCCGAACGGATCGACCGTCTCCAGCACCCTTCCCCACGGCAACGTTTCAACGCCCGGCTTCCCGTATTTGTAGTCTTTGCGCTGAAGTTCGGCATGAAACGCGTCGATGTCCTGCATCGGCACGAAAATCGTCGACCCCGGCGTCGCGTCGCCATGGTGCTCGCTCAGATGCAGGATCAGATCGGAGCGCCGCACCTGCGCGTAGAGCGGGAAATTCTCTTCGAACCGGTGTTCCCATTCGACGGTGAAGCCGAGAAAGTCCACGTAAAACTCCCGGGCTTTTTCCTCGGAGAAGATACGGATGATCGGGATAGCACGCGCAAGATGCACAGCGGTCTCCTGCTAGTCATGGCGGGACAGCCAGCTTAATCGAACGCGTGCGCAATTTCACCCAGGTGCGGAAGGAACGTGCGGCGAGGCGGCAAGTCCGCCCGCGTCGATCACTTCGCGCGCCGCCCGGAAGCCCGCCTCGGCTGCCGCATGCTCGGTGCACCATAAGCTCTGGATATGCACGAGCCGCCACTCGATCACCACCGCCTCGCCCCGCAACACCCGAAAATGCGCTTTGACGCCCGTCAGCACCTGTTCGACGGCGACCTCGATGTCGTAGTCCTGATAGCGCTCCTGGTAGTCCCCCATGTCGAGACCCTTCGGCTCCATGTTCGCCTCCGTGGTGTCGCCGCCAATGTGACGGCCAGACTTGTCCGGCGAGCACGCTCGACGGCTCGCGGATCGATTCGGCCCGACGTCAGGCCGACCTCGCGCTGACGATCAATCGCAATCGCCAGAAAGATATTGCCGACCGTTGCAGGTGATTTCGACGTCGCCGCCGCTCGCCTCGGCAACCAGGCCGCCGGCCAGCAATTCGGCTGTAATGGACTGCGCCAAC
Source organism: Paraburkholderia aromaticivorans (assembly GCF_012689525.1). Lineage (NCBI taxonomy): Bacteria > Pseudomonadati > Pseudomonadota > Betaproteobacteria > Burkholderiales > Burkholderiaceae > Paraburkholderia > Paraburkholderia aromaticivorans. The sequence continues at coordinate 1,806,153 of NZ_CP051516.1, read as the reverse complement.
TTCGGCGCGTCCTTTCCGACGCCGACGTCGTTCAGACGCCGCAAGGCTTCCACCGCTTCGGGACTCAATGACTTTGACATGGCCGTCTCCGTCTACATGCTCAATTCATCCTAGCAAGTTTCGGGGACGTATGCAGGCGCGCGTCGCGGCACGCGAGTTGCGTGGCGGAGGTCATCCCGCCAGCGTAGCAGCGGCGAAACCGTCAGGCGGTGTCGCGAAGGAGGACGGACATGGAGCGAAGCAGATGGGTGGCGTTGATAGCGGGCGTCGCGCTGGCCACAGGCGTCGGCACAAACGGCACAAACGGCACGATGGCATTCGCACAGACGGCGAAACCGGGCCAAATGCAGCAAACACCGGCACAGGCAGCGCCGCTAAACGACAACGCGTCGATGGCCAAGCCGCCCGAGGCCGGCTCCGGCTCAGGCGGCTCGAGCAATCCTGACAATATGCCGATCAAGCGTCCACGCCAGCCGACCAACGACAAAATGATGCACGAGCCGCCTGCCAGCGGCGCGAACGCGAAATAGCGCGAGGTTCACAGGCGCGCGATCGACACCTCCGTCGACTTCACGAGCGCGATCACTTCGGAGCCGACCGTCAGTTCGAGTTCGTCGATGGAGCGCGTGGTGATCACCGAGGTGACGATACCAAAGGGCGTATCCACATCGACTTCGGACACGACGGGTCCGCGGATGATTTCCTTGACCTTGCCTTTGAACTGATTGCGTACGTTGATTGCGGAAATGCCCATATCGAGTGACTCCAGAGAAGCGATTTAGAAACAGTCAGTCAAGCAATGTCAGACGGCCCAACGGACCTCTGTCGGCCGCCTGAGACGGCCTTCGTCACGTGCGTCGTACGCCTGATGAGACAGCGCGTCGTCATTCGGCGCCGTCTTCAGTACGCGTTGCAACACATGTTCTTCGAGTGCGGCGAAACCCGCCGATGCGCGCGCCCGCGGACGCGCCAGCGGCACCGGCTGATCGAGCGCGATGCGCCCTTCTTCGATCAGCAGGATCCGGTCGCCGAGCGCCACGGCTTCATGCACGTCGTGCGTGACCAGCAGCGCGGTAAATTGATGCTCGCGCCACAGGCGCTCGATCAGCGCGTGCATTTCAATACGCGTCAACGCATCGAGCGCGCCGAGCGGCTCGTCGAGCAACAACAATTGCGGCCGATGCACAAGCGCCCGCGCCAGCGCCACCCGCTGACGCTGACCGCCGGACAGTTGCGCGGGCCAGTCGTTGGCTCGCTCCAGCAAGCCGACTTCGGCGAGCACGGCGCGTGCGTCCTCACGCGCGCTGCGGCCGAGGCCGAGCATCACGTTTTGCAGCACGCTCTTCCAGGGCAGCAGACGCGCGTCCTGAAACATGATGCGGGTATCGATCGGGCCGCCGTCTTCGGTGCGCTTTTCGAGCACACCCGCGGTGGTCTTTTCCAGCCCGGCGACGAGCCGCAGCAAGGTCGATTTCCCGCAGCCGCTGCGGCCGACAATCGCCACGAAACTGCCGCGCTCGATCGACAGATCGAAATCGGACAGCACCTGGCGCTCGCCGTAGCGTTTGCCTACGCCACGCAATTCCACCGAATAATCCGCGGCACGGCGGGCGTCGTTGCGCGCGAGCGCGCCGGCCGGCAGTCCCGCAGCGGCGCGCGCTTGATGATGATGCGTCGCCTCGGCGTACTCGACGTCCGCGGCTTCGTGCGCGTCATGATCGACGGTACGATCGTGCGCCAACTCGGCTTCGAGATCGCTGCCGGCAATCCCGCCGAACGACGCGGACAAGGTCGTTGCGTTCATGATTTCGCTCCTCGTTGATAGGCCGGATGCCAGCGCAGCGAGACGCGCTCGAGACTCTTGGCCAGCACGTCCGCGAGTTTGCCGAGCGCCGCGTAGAGCAGAATGCCGACCACCACCACATCGGTTTGCAGGAATTCGCGGGCGTTCATCGTCATGTAGCCGATGCCCGATTGCGCGGAAATGGTTTCGGCGACGATCAGCGTGACCCACATCAGCCCGAACGCGAAGCGCACCCCGACCAGAATCGACGGCAACGCGCCCGGCAGAACCACATGCCGGTACAGCGCGAAACCCTTCACGCCATAACTGCGCGCCATCTCGATCAGGTTGGCATCCACCGAGCGGATGCCGTGAAACGTGTTCACGTAGATCGGGAAAAACACGCCCAACGCGACGAGAAACACCTTCGCCTCCTCCTCGATGCCGAACCACAGAATCACGAGCGGAATCATCGCCAGCGCCGGGATGTTGCGGATCATCTGCACGGTCGAGTCGAGCGCGATCTCGGCGGGTTTGAACAGGCCCGTCGCGAGTCCGAGCACGAGGCCGATCCCGCCGCCGATCGCAAAACCCGACACCGCGCGCCACGTGCTGACCTTCACGTCCGCCCACATTTCACCGGACTGGATCAGCGACCACGCGGCCTTGACGACCGCGAGCGGTTCGGGAAGCACACGCGTCGACAGCACGCCGCTGCGCGCGGCGAATTCCCACGCCAGCAGAATCGCGAGCGGCGCGAGCCACGGCGCGAGATGCGCGCCGATCCGGCGCAACGCTTTCAAAGCCGCGCCGCCCTCGGCGCCTGCGTCCCGCGTGGCGCTCACAGTGGATTGAGCCATGCTTCTCGTTCCTCATTGCTTATCGATGGGCATGCGTGCCGTTTGCGGCACGCATGCCGAGTTCGAGATTCAGCTCGAACTTGCCGCCTTCGGCAGATAGTTGTTGCCGACGATCTCGCCGAACGGCCCCGACAGCGGTCCATTCGACACCTTGTTCCGACGGTTCGGCAGCAACGGAAACACGAGTTCGGCGAAGCGATACGACTCTTCCAGATGCGGATAGCCCGACAGAATGAAGGTGTCGATGCCGAGTTCGGCGTACTCCTTCATGCGCGCCGCCACCTGCTCCGGATTGCCGACCAGCGCCGTGCCCGCGCCGCCGCGTACGAGGCCCACGCCCGCCCACAGATTCGGATAGACCTCGAGTTCCGCGCGGCCGCCGCGCTTGCCGCCGTGCAGCGCGGCCATGCGGCGCTGACCTTCCGAGTCCATCTTCGAGAACGAGGCCTGGGCGCGCGTGATGGTTTCGTCGTCGAGCTTGCTGATCAGCTTGTCGGCGGCGGCCCACGCTTCTTCTTCCGTCTCGCGCACGATCACGTGCAGACGAATCCCGAACTTGATCTGGCGGCCATGCGCCGCGGCGCGCGCGCGAATGTCGGCGATTTTCTTCGCGACAGCTTCGGGCGGCTCGCCCCACGTCAGATAGGTATCGATATGCTCGGCCGCCATGTCGTGCGCGGCCGGCGACGAACCGCCGAACCACAACGGCGGATGCGGGTTCTGCACGGGCGGATACAACGCCTTGCCGCCCTTCGAGTTCAGATGCTTGCCTTCAAAATCGATCGCGTCGTTGGTATGCGCGGCGGTCAGCAGCTTGCGCCAGATGTGCAGGAATTCGTCGGTGATTTCATAGCGCGTGTCGTGGTCGACGAACACGCCGTCGCCTTCCAGTTCCGCCGCATCGCCGCCGGTCACGACATTGATCAGGAGACGCCCGTTGGACAAACGGTCGAAGGTCGCCGCCATGCGCGCGGCCAGACCCGGCGACGAAATGCCCGGACGGATCGCCACCAGAAACTTCAGCCGTTTGGTCGCGGCGATCAGGCTCGACGCGACGACCCATGCGTCCTCGCACGAGCGGCCCGTCGGCAGCAGCACGCCCTCGTAGCCGAGCGTATCGGCGGCGACGGCGATCTGCTGGAAATAGTCGTAATCGGCTGCGCGTGCGCCTTGGGACGTACCGAGATAGCGGCTGTCGCCGTGAGTCGGAATGAACCAGAACACATTCATTTTGCTGCTCCTGCAGGTTCGAAACTGGATTGAAATGAAGACGGTGCGTCGAGCGTTCGCGCACACGCCGGCCGCGCGCATCCCTCCGGCACACAGCCGGACGGTGCAGCGCAAAGAGGCGGAAAAATGCGGTGTCGGTGCGCGCTAGCGGCGACAACGGACCGGCCGGCGCGCGGGCGCCATGCGGCGGGTGAAGATCGGCATCAGGCAGGACATCGCGACAGCTTCCCTCGACCAAACGTGCGCGTCATACGCTCGATTAAACGGCGACGGCGGCAAACGCCGTCTGCATGGAGAAACAGTCTATGGATCGGGCTGCGGCTTTTGAACGATTTTTTTTAGCTTAGGTTTTCCACTTTCGTGATTAGCCCGACGCTAAAGCATACGGATGTTGCGTGTTGTGCACGCTGGAAAGGGGGTACGTCTATATATAATGGCGCACGTTTTCCGAATAATCCGGTACAGGCCATGCGAACCACGCCGCCTGTATCCTGGCGGTGCAATGCATGCAAAAACTCATCCTGCCGTTCGTCGCCGGTTTTCTGGCTTCCCTGTTCTTCCACGAATCGACGCTGGCGCTGCTGCACGCAGCCGGGATGATCGAACCAACCGGTTTTTCGACTGCGCCGTTTTTACCGCTCGGATTGCCTGAGTTCATCGCCAACGCGATCTGGAGCGCGTTCTGGGCCGTATTGATGGCGTGGCTCTTGCGCGTCGCGCCGCATCGGCGTGCGCCGTGGGTGCCGGCCTTCGTGTTCGGCGGCATCGCGTTGACGGCGGCGAGCGTGTTCGTGATCGACCCGCTGCGCGGCATCTGGCCGAGCGGCAACATGCTGCCGCGCCTCTCGGTGGGATTTGCGGCGAATGCGATGTGGGGCTGGGGCGCGCTGGTGTTCATGCGCGCGTTCATGGCGAGCGAAGACGAGGATTGAGCGGCTTGGCGGCTTAGCCGCCGGTCGTTCGCAACGACTGCGATGCCGCTCGCCAAGGCGGCATCGCGACCCGCCGCTTCAATTCCTCAGGTTTAACCGCGCAGATCGCGCAGCGGGTGTTCGTTCGCCGGCCACGGGCTCTCGAACATCTTCTCGACTTCGGCGGCGTTCACGTCCTCGATGCGCGCGAAGCGCCAGCGCGGCGCGTTGTCCTTGTCGATGATGCGCGCGCGAATGCCTTCGATCGTGTCGCCGTGCAGAAAGCTCGAGCGCGTCAGATCGAGATCGCCACGCAGCACGTCGGCCATCGAACCCTCGGCGCGCGTCACCACTTCCAGCGACACCGCCATCGACAACGGCGAACGTTCGCGCAAGACCGCAATCATCTGTTCGGCCCAATCGGCGGCGTCGCGCTCGCTTTGGAGCGAGGCAAGAATCCGCGCGACATCGGGCAACGCGAAGTGACGATCGATCAACGCACGCCCGTTCGCCAGCGACGACGCCTCCGGCCGCGGCACGACCTGATGCGCGAGCGCCTCGCGTTCGATGCACGCCACCACGTCCGCGCCGCGCTCAAACGCCTCGCCGCGCAAGGTGTCGACCAGCGCGGGCAAGGCCGCGTCGTCGATGTAGGTGTCGGCGAGACCCGCGTAAAGCGCGTCGGCCGCGCCGATCGTTTCACCGGTCACCGCCAGATAACGGCCGATCGCGCCGGGCGTGCGGGCCAGAAACCAGCCCGCGCCGACATCGGGAAACAGGCCGATGCGGGTTTCGGGCATCGCCATCTTCGTCGAATTCGTGACGACTCGCAGACCACCGGTGCGATGCGCGCCCTGCGAAATGCCCATACCGCCGCCCATCACGACGCCGTTCATCAACGCGATATACGGCTTCGGAAAGGTGAAGATGGCGTGATTGAGCCGGTATTCCTCGATGAAAAACGTGTCGCGCGCGTCATGTTCGCCGCGCTGCGCCGACTCATAGAGAAAGCGGATGTCGCCGCCCGCGCAGAACGCGCGCGGCTGCTGGCTGCGTACCACGACGGCGAGCACTTCTGGATCTTCGCGCCACTGGTCGAGCGCCGCGTGCATCGCGCGAATCATGCCGGTCGACAGCGCGTTGAGCGCCTTCGGCCTGTCCAGTTCGATGAAACCGATGCGGTTGGCTACGTAAGTCGCGACTTCGTCGCTGACGGCGGGCGAGGCGGAAATGGACATGGAGAGCTAAGCGCAACCGCGCAAATTGAGGTGGAAGCGAACGTTATCACGCACTCGTGGCTTTGCGTCTGGCGGCCGGCGCGGTGGCACTGCCGGCTGCCGCTTTTACCGGTTTTTTGTCTGAAGGCTGAGCGGCGGATTCATTGCCCGGTTCCGACTCCGGTTCAGTCGGCGATTCGGTACGCGTATCAAGCGATTTTCTCTTGCGCGTGCCAGCGGTGGCCGCAACGCCCGGCGCTTGCGTTGCGTGCGATGCGCCCAGCCAGGCGTCGAGCGCGACGCCCACCACGGTGTCGAGCGGTGCGGTCGGAAACACGGGACACGTCAGATTCAGTGCAACGATGCCATGCAAGTTCGCCCAGAACGCCTCGGCCCACACCGCCACATCCGTCGATGCCGACAGACGCCCCGCCGCTTTGAGTTCGTCGAGCGCGGAAATCATGATGTGCAACGCGGCCTCGCCGGGATCGTCCTCGGCTGCGGCCGTTTCGCCGCTCGCTTCGTGCGCCGCCGTGGCTTCGGTGTCCTCGCTCATCACCGCGCTACTCGTCGCCGCACCGCCCGACGCCGCGCCGGCATTGACCAGATCCACCACCGCCTTACCCTTCGCCGCGCCGCCCAACGCCGCGCCCGTGTAGCTCGGATCTTCCATGAAGATCAGCCGGTACGTTTCCGGATGCGCGACACCGAATGCCACATACGCCCTGCCGAGCGCCTTGAGCCGCTCGGCCGGATCGGCGATGCCCGCGAGCGGCACGAACGTCTCCAGCAGTTGCGCATAGCCTTCCGCGCACAAGGCCTGGGCGATCTCGTCGCGGCTTGCGAAGTGCAGGTACAGCGTGGCCGGTGAATATTCGATGGCGTCGGCGATTTTGCGCATGGACAGCGCGGCAAAGCCTTCGCGCATCACGATGCGCCGCGCGGCATCGAGGATGCGTTCGCGCAGTGCCTGTTTCTGGCGGTTCTTTCGTTCAGCGATTCCCATGACGAACATTCTCGGGTTGACAAACTGAAAAGTCAAATTAAACTGAACACCGTTCACTGAACAGCGTTCATTAAATTTTCCACTATCAGTCACAATTCATGCGGACGCGATGCGGCGCCGCTTCAAGGAGTCGTCATGCAAGTCACAGGCAAGGTGGGTTTATTCGGCGCCGCGGGCGCGTCCGGACAGATCATTGCGGCGGCGCTCAGCGCGGCGGGCCGCGATTACCGGGTGGTTGGCCGCTCGCGCCAACCGCTCGAAGCTGCGTTCGGCCACGATCCGCACGCGGAGATCGTCACGTGGAATCCGGACGACCCCGCTTCGATCCGCGCGGCGTCGCAGGATCTGCAGACGGTGATCTATCTGGTCGGCGTGCCCTACGATCAGTTCGCCGCGCATCCGCCGCTCATGGAGAGAGCGCTTGCGGGCGTGACGGCGGCGGGCGTCGAGCGCTTCATTCTGATCGGCACGGTGTATCCGTACGGCCGCGCGCGCGGCAATCCGATCCGCGAAAATCATCCGCGTGAGCCGCACACGTTCAAGGGCCAAATGCGGCTCGCGCAGGAAAATCTGGTGCTGGCGGCGCATGGACGCAATGGCCTCTCGACGCTCGTGCTGCGTCTGCCCGACTTCTACGGCCCGGGTATCGAGCGCAGTCTGCTGAACGGCGTGTTCGAAGCTGCGGCCAATGGCAAGCGCGCTCAGGTGATCGGCCCTGTGGATGTGCCGCATGAATTCATCTATCTGCCGGATGTCGGGCCAGTGGTCGAAAAGCTCACGCGCACGCCCGAGGCGTATGGACGCTGGTGGCACCTCGCCGGCGCGGGCACCATCACGCAGCGCGAAGTGGCGCGGCAGGCCTATGCGCTGGCGGGCCGCCAACCGAAGCTGATGGTGGCCGGCAAGACCCTGCTGCGCGTGCTCGGCCTGTTCAATCCGTTCATGCGGGAACTGGTGGAAATGAATTACCTGATGACCGAGCCGGTCGTGCTCGACGACTCGGCGTTGACCGAACTGATCGGCCCGATCGCCAGGACGTCGTACGAAGAAGGGATCCGCCATGCATTCGATGCGGCGCGAGAAGCGGCATCGGCAAATGCAGGAACGAACGGAAGCGCCGCGAGCGCGGCTTGAATGAGAATGCGAGGATCGTCCGGGTGGGGCAAGTGGCGTTGGCGAGTTGCGCGGTGATTTGCAGCGTCCGGCACTTCAGGTCAGCGCATGCAAACTCGCCATGGCTCGCACGGCTCGCTCAGTCGCGATTTGCTCATCAACCGTAGCGCGTCTGACCCGCGAATCCCCTGCCGATGCGATGGAGCCCGCATGGCCGCATTCTCTCTCGAGCAGCGCCATTACCCCGCCACGTTGCCCGGCGGAAAGTGGCCGCTCTTGAGCAGCACGGGCGTGCCGTTGCTGATCTGCAAGTGCTCGCGCGCGACCGCTTCGATGCGCGGACGTCCGGCGTCGAACGCGCGCATCCAGCCTTCCAGGTCCTCGGTGTAGGCGCCGAAGTGATCTTCGAGCGCTTCGACCGAGATCGCGCACGGCACCGGCTCGCCGTCCACCAGTGCGGGAAAGACAACGGTCAGATTCGAGTCGCGGTAAGCAGGCGCGTCCGCGGGAAACCGAATTTCCATGGTTGCCTCATCAGAAAGATCCGACGGGAAACCGGCGTCGGCGAGAACCGGCCGGCCCCGGAGAACGTCGATATGGTACTCGCGCGGCTGGACCGCGGTCCAGCCTGCCGCAGCGCTTTCATCAGCGGTTTTGCCGACACGCCCGGCGACGCTTTTCTCCACCTTACGCACCGCCATCAAGCGCCTCCCAGCAAGCGGTCGATGTAATCGCGCGCCGCCTGCTCGATGAAGACGAGCGCCTCCTCTTCGCTGCCGAAGCGCTGGCCGTCGCCGAGTTCGAGCAAAGTTTCCATGCGGTGAGGATCGTCCGGACCGTGTTCAGCCAGGCTCACCGAGCCGACGTAAGTCCCGCTCGCACTGCCGGCGCCCGTGGCCGGCGTGTCGGCCGCCGGCACGAGGCGCGCGGCGGCGCTGATGTAATAACCACGGTAAGGGCCGCTGACCCGTTCAGCCATATTCGTTCTCCTCGTTGCAATTCATGGGCGGACGCCGCGTGGAGCGGCGGCCGATAGGTCTGCCCGTGCGTTGACCCTGATGTCGCCGGTTTCGTCCGCGAGGCCGGTGCAGCACCCGCGTCGACGCGCGGCCAACCAGTATGTAAGGCGCGTCGCGAGCCGATTAGTTCTGCAGCGCCACCCGGCGATGCAACCGATCGCACTTGTTCGGCCCGCGCCGGTCGAACTGGATCATCGGCACGGTCCGTGCTGAAGCGACGACCCCTTTTCGAGTTCAGCGAGCGCAATATGGGAAAATATTTTCTGCAAAACCACGAATTGCCCGAGCCGGATGCGGCGAACACATGGTTTGCGTACGCCGAAAGCCACGGCATCGACATTCCAAAAGCCATCAGCATCTGGGAAGACGCGGCCACCAGGGAAGGCGGGGAAAGCCGCCGGATGGTCAGCGCGGCGGGCATTACGATCGAAACGCCCTGAGCTTCTCCCGAGCGCCAACAGGTGCTCCCGGTCCACATGGCGACCCGAATATCAATCTGAAAGGAAACAACACGATGCATTTCATGACGCAACTGCGCCGCGCCGGCCGCTTCAACCGCCTCCGAACCCGCTCCGTGCTTGCTCTCGTTCGCCGGACCTCGCTGTCGGCCGCCCTTCCCGCCGCCGTGCTGCTCGGCGCGGCGGGCCTTGCCGGCTGCGCATCGTCGAACACCACGTCGCTGATCAATCTGCCGAACGGCCAGACCGGCTTCGCCGTGAATTGCAGCGGCGCCGACGCCGCTTCCAGCTGGGCGTCGTGCTACGTGCAGGCCGGCAACGCCTGCGGCGCGACGGGCTACGACATCGTGTCCAAAGACAATGACGAAGGCGGCACGGCGGGCGGCAGCGTCACGAACGTCGTCTCGGCCAACGTGAAAAACCGTTCGATGATCGTGCGCTGTAAATAAGCGCCCGCGGCGCCTGTGTCGATGCAGCGGCTCAGTGCGCCTGCATCTTCGAAAACGTGTTCAGCACGGCAACCCCGGCAATGATCAGCCCGAGTCCGATGACGGCCGGCACGTCGGGCACCTGCCGGTACAGCAGCACCGCGACCAGCGTGATCAGCACGATGCCGGCGCCGGACCACACCGCGTAGACGATGCCGACCGGAATGCTCTTGAGCGTGAGCGACAGGCAATAGAACGCCACGCCATAGCCGAGCACGACCACCGCTGAAGGCAGGAACCGCGAGAAGCCCTCCGACGCCCGCATCGCTGAGGTCGCGATCACTTCGGCCACGATGGCGATGCCGAGCAAGGCATAAGGAGGCAGCCGCATCGGCTCAGGCCTTTGCAAGCGCGAGCTTGCTGTAGTCGTGACCGAGATGCGCGCACAGCGCTTCCACCACCAGTTCGTGATCGGCGCGCTGCGGCAGACCCGACACCGTGATCGAACCGATCACGCCCGCGTGCGCCACCGTCAGCGGAAACGCGCCGCCATGCGACGCATATTCCGTGGCGGGCAAGGCGTGCTTGTCGGCGAGCGTGCCGCCGGCCTGCTGCATCTTCAGGCCGATCGCGTACGAGCTGCGGCGGAAATGCGCGACCGTGTTGCTCTTGCGGCGCACCCAATCGACATTGTCCGGCGTCGCGCCGTCGAGCAGACTGAAGAACAGCGGCTGGCCGAAGGTGCGCACGTCGATCGCGACGGGGATACCACGCGCCTTGGCGACTTCGTGCAGATAGGCGCCGACTTGCCACGCGCGGTCGGCGTCGAATTGTGGGAACACCAGCGCATGTTCCTGAGCGGCAATCACCTGCAGATCGTGAGCGATATCCATGGATTTTAGAGCAAGGTAAGAGGTGGAGCGCGCGCCGCCGTGCGTGCAGGGCGGCGTCGCGAGAGGAACCTGAATTCTAGCGCAGCGCCTTACGCGGGCCTTCCGGCATGCGACGCGAGCAACGCATACGGCGACTTCAGCGTTCACGCGCCGATGCATGACTCATGGATTGAAGCCGGTCCTTAAATAGCTATTGCAACCCTATCCGCTTTGTTCTATAATCTTTTCTTCGACGGACGCGGGGTGGAGCAGTCTGGCAGCTCGTCGGGCTCATAACCCGAAGGTCGTAGGTTCAAATCCTACCCCCGCAACCAAGTGCACCAAGTTGGTTGGAGACGTCGAAAACAACATTGAAGGCTTGCCCAACCGGCAGGCCTTTTTTGTTTTCTTTCCGAATATTTCATGATGCGTTGCGGCCCTGCCCGCGTCATTCCGTTTTTCTAGTTTTTCCACGCCAATTGCATCCGCGGTGCGGGACGCCGGATCACCCCGCCTGCGTTACCATCCACGCCCTCGGATCAAGCCTCGCGCGCAAGATATTCCGGATTCCGAACAAAATGATTGCGCCTTTTGCGAGCAGCTTCTGGCGCAATTTTCCGCACCGGCCTCACTCGCCGCGCGATCCGCGCGCCGCAAATTGTCGCCCTGAGAAAAACCGCGCCCCAGTGATAAACTCCTATCACCCTTTCTCGTCCCCTTCCTATGAAATTCTGTTCTGTCTGCGGCCAGGGCGTCAGCCTGAGCATTCCGCCCGGCGACAACCGCGAGCGCTTCGTATGCGGCAGTTGCGGCACGGTGCACTATCAGAATCCGCGCAACGTGGTCGGCACGGTCCCGGTCTGGGACGAGAAAGTGCTGCTGTGCCGTCGCGCGATCGAACCGCGCTACGGTTACTGGACGCTGCCCGCGGGCTTCATGGAAATGGGTGAGACGACCGCCGAAGCGGCATCGCGCGAAACGCTGGAAGAAGCCGGCGCGCGCGTCGAAGTGCAAAACCTCTTCTCGCTGCTGAACGTGCCGCACGTGCATCAGGTTCATCTGTTCTATATGGCGCGCCTGCTCGATCTCGACATTGCCGCCGGCGAAGAAAGCCTCGAAGTGAAGCTCTTCGACGAACATGAAATCCCCTGGGACGAGATTGCCTTTCCCACGGTCGGCCAGACCCTGCGTTTCTTTTTCGCCGACCGCGCCGCCGGCAGCTTCGGCCTGCACACGGGCGACATCTTCCGCTCGCTGCGCGAAGGTTGAGCGGCGCGCATGGTTCCCTGGCTCGGACCTGACGATCCGTTTCCGCCCGTCGAACGCGCCCTCGGCGCGACCAGCGGCGCGCCCGGCCTGCTCGCCGCCAGCGGCGACCTGCTGCCGTCGCGGCTGATCGACGCCTATCGGCGCGGCATCTTCCCGTGGTATTCGGACGGCCAGCCGGTGTTGTGGTGGAGTCCCGACCCGCGCATGGTCCTGCGCCCCGCCGAATTCAAAGTGGCGCCGTCGCTGCGCAAGACGCTCAGGCGCGTGCTGCGCGAAGACGCGTGGGAAATCCGCGTCGACCATGATTTCGCCGCGGTGATGCGCGCCTGCGCGCAGGCGCCGCGACGTGGACAGCGCGGCACCTGGATCACCGCGGATGTCGTCGAAGCTTACTCGTCGCTGCATCGTGTGGGCGACGCTCACAGCATCGAAACCTGGTTCGAAGGCAAGCGAGTCGGCGGTTTGTACGGCGTCTCGTTCGGCAAGATGTTCTTCGGCGAATCCATGTTCGCGGAGGTCACGGATGCGTCGAAAATGGCACTGGCCGCGCTTGTCGGACACTTACGCCGTCACGAAATAGAAATGATAGACTGCCAGCAGAACACGTCGCATCTGGCGTCGCTAGGCGGTCGCGAGATAGCGCGCAAGGCGTTCATCGCGCATGTTCGCGCGTCGGTCGAGGCGCCGCCGATTCCCTGGCGCTTCGACAAGACCGCGTTGCTCGAGGTCGTCGCGCCGGCGTCGTAGGAAAGAATCAGGCCGAATCCGGATCCGCCGCCTACCGAGCCGCGGATCACGAGCCGCGGGTCGTCAACCGCAAGGCGCCGGGTTTGCATTACCAGAGACGCTTCGAGAGCTGCCAACGTGACTCATCCTAACGAGCTGCCTCTTTCCCCGCTTTCAGCGCTGCAATTTTATGCAACGGCGCCCTATCCCTGCAGTTACCTGGATGGCCGCATCGCGCGCTCGCAAGTCGCCACCCCCAGTCACCTGATCAACTCCGACGTCTACACCGACCTCGTCAAGGCCGGCTTCCGGCGCTCGGGCGTGTTCACCTACCGGCCGTATTGCGACGGCTGCCGCGCCTGTGTGCCGGTGCGCGTGCCGGTCGACCAGTTCGAGCCGAACCGCACGCAACGCCGCGTCTGGAAGAAACACGGCGAACTGATCGCCACCGTCGCGCCGCTCCACTACGACGAAGAACACTACGCCCTCTACATGCGCTATCAATCGGCGCGGCATGCGGGCGGCGGCATGGATCGCGACAGCCGCGACCAATATGAACAGTTCCTGCTGCAGAGCCGGATCAACTCGCGGCTGGTCGAATTCCGCGAGCCGCTGCCGGGCCGGCCGGATGTGCCGGGCATTCTGCGCATGATCAGCATGATCGATATCCTCGGCGACGGGCTCTCGTCGGTGTACACGTTTTTCGAGCCGGGGCTGCCGAACACGAGTTTCGGCACCTACAACATCTATTGGCAGATCGAGCAGGCGCGCAGCCTCAAGCTGCCCTACGTGTACCTCGGCTACTGGATTCGCGAGAGTCCAAAGATGGCGTACAAGGCGAATTTCCGGCCGCTCGAGGGTTTGATCGACGGCGCCTGGTGCGTGCTCGATCCCACGGGCGTAGACCTGCCGCCGGTCGACCTGGCGGTGCACGGCAAGCGCCCGCCGCTCAAGCCGTAGCCAGGCCGTTGCAAAGGCGCGAGCCGACCGGGCCGCCGCCCGTTCCCGCCAGTCGGTCTCATTAAAGCCCCAAAGCCGGTAAAATAGCGGGTTCCCATTTTCCGGCCGCCCGGCTTCGTCCCGTGTTCAGTTCCCTCTACCCGCTTGTACGCGCCCAACTCTTTCGCATGGACGCGGAAGACGCTCATCACCTCACCTTGCGCATGCTCGGCGCCGCCGGCCGCACTGGTCTCGCCGGCGCGCTCGCGCCGCGCGTGCCGGATGCGCCGCGCACTGTGATGGGGCTGACGTTCCGCAACCCGGTGGGACTTGCCGCGGGCCTCGATAAGGACGGCGCCTGCATCGACGGCCTGGCCGCGCTCGGCTTCGGCTTCATCGAAGTGGGCACGGTCACGCCGCGCGCACAGCCTGGCAATCCGCGCCCGCGTATGTTCCGTCTGCCGCAGGCGAACGCCGTGATCAACCGGATGGGCTTCAACAACGCGGGCGTCGACCAGTTCGTGAAAAACGTGCAGGCCGCGCGCTATCGCGGCATTCTCGGCCTGAACATCGGCAAGAACGCCGACACGCCGATCGAACGCGCCGCCGAAGACTACCTGTACTGTCTCGAGCGCGTGTATCCGTTCGCCAGCTACGTGACGGTCAACATCTCGTCGCCGAATACGAAGAACCTGCGCCAGTTGCAAGGCGCGGGCGAACTCGACGCGCTGCTCGCGGCGCTCAAAGAAAAGCAGCTGCGTCTGGCCGACATGCACGGCAAGCTCGTGCCGCTCGCGCTGAAGATCGCGCCGGACCTCGACGACGAACAGATCAAGTCGATCGCCGACACGCTGTTGCGCCACCAGTTCGAAGGCGTGATCGCCACCAACACAACGCTCTCGCGCACCGCCGTCGCCGGCATGCAATACGGCGACGAAGCCGGCGGCCTGTCGGGCAAGCCGGTGTTCGACGCGTCGAATGAAGTGATCCGCAAGCTGCGCGCGGAAGTCGGCGAAACGGTGCCGATCATCGGCGTCGGCGGGATTTTTTCCGGCGACGATGCGCGCGCCAAGCTCGCGGCCGGCGCGTCGCTGGTCCAGCTCTATACCGGCTTCATCTACCGCGGACCGGCGCTGGTCGCCGAATGCGCGCAAGCGCTGCGCTAAAGCGGCCGCAGTGAGCGCGGCGCGATGAGCCGAGCCGAGCCGAGCCGAGCCGAGCCGAGCCGAGCCGAGCCGAGCCGAGCCGAGCCGAGCCGAGCCGATAATATAGACATAAACAAACGATATTTTGGTTTCGATAGTCTGCTTTGTTATGCTTTCGTCTGTTAAAACGCCAGACGAAGAAAAAGGAACTCGATGAAATTTGGCTTGCTGAAAAAGATTCTCGTCGCCGGTCTGATCGGCGCGTCGTTCACTGCGGTCGCCGCCCACGCCGACGACCTGCTCGATCAGGTCAAGCAGCGCGGCACGCTGCGCATCGGTCTCGAAGGCACCTTCCCACCGTTCAACTCGAAAGCGCCGTCGGGCGAACTGGTCGGCTACGACGTCGACATCGCCAGGGCCGTGGCCGCCAAGCTCGGTGTGAAGCCGGAATTCGTCACGACCGAATGGAGCGGCATCATCGCCGGTCTGCAGGCGAACAAGTTCGACGTGATCGTCAACCAGGTCGGTATCACCGACGCGCGCAAGCAGGCGCTCGACTTCTCGCCGGCCTACACGTATTCGGCCGCGCAACTGATCCAGCGTAAGGACGACACGCGTCAGTTCAAGTCGCTCGACGATCTGAAGGGCAAGAAGCTCGGCGTCGGTCTGGGCACGAACTACATGGACATGGCGAAGTCGGTGCCGGGCATCGACGTGAAGACGTATCCGGGCGCGCCCGAGTACCTGCGCGATCTGGCTGCCGGGCGTCTGGACGCAGCGCTCAACGACCGCCTGATGCTTGCCTACCTGATGAAGAACTCGCAACTGCCGCTGCGCACCGGCGCGAATGTCGGTCCGGGCAACCCGTCCGGCATTCCGTTCAGGAAGGGCAATCCGAAGTTCGCCAAGGCGATCGACGACGCGATGACCCAGCTCGAAGCGGACGGCACGTTCTCGAAAATCTCGGACAAGTGGTTCGGCATCGACGTCAGCAAACCGATCAAGTAAGACGCGCTGACTGAAACGAAGGGCGGCATCGTCGACGATGCCGCCCTTCGCGCTTCTACAGCAAAGTTTATGATGTGCGCTTTTTGCGCGCCTAACCCGTCCACCGCTCAGCCCATGTCCACCACTTCCCTGCTCGTCCAATCGCTGCCTGTGCTCGCGCAGGGCGCCGTCCTGACGGTCAAGTTCGCGGTTCTGTCGATGATCTTCGGCCTGATTGCCGGCGCCGTGCTCGCGTTGATGGGCGTCAGCCACAACCGCGCGCTGAACTGGATCGCGCGCATTTACGTGAGCGTGATGCGCGGCACGCCGCTGCTGGTGCAGATCTTCGTGATCTATTACGGCTTGCCGAGTTTCGGCATTTCACTCGATCCGACGCCGGCCGGCGTAATCGCGTTGTCCGCGAATGTGGCGGCGTATCTATCGGAGAGCATGCGCGGCGCGATCCTGGGGATCCAGAACGGCCAATGGCTCGCGGCCTACAGTCTTGGACTCTCGCGCCGCCAGACGCTGCGCTACGTGATCGCGCCGCAAGCCTTGCGCATTGCCGTACCGAGTCTGTCGAACAGCTTGATCAGCCTGATCAAGGACACCTCGCTGGTATCGGTGATCACCGTGACCGAACTGCTGCGCAGCGCGCAGGAAATCATCGCTTCGACCTATCAGCCGCTGCCGCTGTATCTCGCCGCGGCCGCGGTCTACTGGGTGCTGTGCCAGGTGCTCGAAAGCGTGCAGCGCTGGTACGAACGGCGCCTCGCGCTGCCGACGCGCCACTGAGCACCGGGTCCATCTGATTTAACGGCTGGCGACCGGCGACGCCGCATCCAGCGGCGCGCCGAAGCGTTCGAAGCGCGGCGTGTAGTAGTGATCCGGGTCGAGCGAAAACGCGACGTGGCGCGTGCGGCCCATCAGTTCCTTGCGCGGAAAGAAGCCGAAGTAACGCGAATCGGCGCTGTCGTCGCGATTGTCGCCGAGCATCAGATACTCGCCGGCCGGCACGATCACCGGCCCGAACGAATCGCGCGGGCTCGGCGTCTGCGGCGCGAGCCGCACGGTATGCGCGACGCCGTCGAAGCGCTCGGTCAGATAATCGCCGGGCGACGCGGCGTCGCCGGGCAGCGGTTTGAACTTCAGCGGCTGGTAATCGGCGCGCACGCCGTTCACGTACAGCACGTTCTCGCGCATCGCCACGCTGTCGCCGGGCAAGCCGATCAGACGCTTGACGATCAGTTCATGCGCCGCCGACGAATCGATCGTCACGATATCGCCACGCTGCGGATCGTGCAGATGCGCGATCGCGATATGCGTCAGCGGCACGCGCAGATCGTAGGCCATTTTGTCGACGAAGATCCGGTCGCCCTCGCGGATCGTCGGCAGCATCGAGCCGCTCGGCACGACGTTCCAGTCGGCCACGGCGCTGCGAAACAACACCATCAAGAAGAGAAACGCGACAACGCTCTTGTTGTCGCGCCACAGTTTTCCGAGCATGCGCATGGCAGGCGGCTCCATTGGAGGGAATTCGAAAGCGGCGGGCACGTGGAGCGTTTTTTCTCTCCGCATGCCCGCGCAAATCCTACCACCGCTGCAGGGCGCAACGCGGCAACGCCGGCGGCGGATCGGATTGCGTGGAAGATCTCATGGGCATTGCTTCGGAGATTGCTTGAGCATTGCGCAGGAATTGCATGGCGCGTGCGCCGGCTCGTGCCACGTTGCACGCCTCGCCTCGCCTGGCCGCGCTACTCTCCCGCGAACTTCAACCCGAGCGCCGCGCGGGCCGCGTCAGCCATCGCGATCATCTGCAATGACTTGCCATGCGGCATCACCGGACTTTCCACCTGCCCCGACCGGATCAACTCGCAGAAGTGCGCGGTCTCGTAGTTCAGGCCGCCGCCTTCGAACGGCTCGTCGAGTTCGACCACGCGTCCATCGGTATAACGGATCGTCGCGCGCGACGGATTCCACCACGGCTCGTGAATCGTGACGTGGCCCCCTTTGGCCATCAGCAGCGCATCGCCCTTGCCGTGCAGATCGAGCCCGCAAAACAGCTGGGCGATGCCGCCCTCGTGCTGACTGTTCAGGCTCGCAAACGTATCGACGCCCGTCGCCCCGAGCCGCCCGAGCGTCTGCACTTCAAGCGGCGCGCCCAGCCAGTCGACGGCGAGAAACATCTCGTAGATACCGATGTCGAGCAGCGCGCCGCCCGCATGCTCGAACGACAGCGACGGGTGATCGTCCGGCACGCCCGGCACCGAGCAGCCGGCCCGCACCAGCCCGACCGCGCCGATCGGATCGGCATCTAGATGCGCGCGCAACTTTCTGTAGAGCGGATAAAAGGGCGGCTTCATGGCTTCCATGAACAGCCGTTGCGCGGCGCGGGCGGCGTCGAGCACGCGCTCGAGCTGCGGCTGATTGATGGTGGCGGGTTTTTCGCACAGCACGTGCAGACCGGCTTGCAGCGCGGCGATCGCGTAGTCGGCGTGACTGTCCTGGACGGTGGCGATATAGAGCGCGTGGATACCGCTGGCGAGCAGCGCGTCGAAACTCGCGCACACCTCGCCCCCGAATTCCCCGGCGAATGCCACGGCAGGTTCCGCGCGGCGTGACCACAGCGCGGTCAGTTGCGTCTGCGGCACATGAGCGAGACCTTCGGCGAAGCGACGGGCAATGCGGCCCGTCCCGACGATTCCCCAGCGGATCGTGCCACCCGAGGGGATTTCCTGCGTTGCGATTGTCATCGTTCCTTCGAGTCCATGCAGTTCAGAACAGGCGCTATTGTCGCGCATGCCGCACGCTCTCGCGTGGGCGTGAACGCGCGCCCTTTCGTACCGCACAGTCTCACAAGGAAAAATAAAAGACCCAGCGTGCCGCCGCGGCGGCGACGCTCAACTGCGTGCCGGCGGTTCCGCTGAGAACTGGCCGCTGACTTCTTCCGCGGTGTAGTCGATCATTGCAAGCGAGGCGAGTTCCGCTTCCTTCGGATCGCGCCGTTCGATCGCTTCGACCACGCGTTGATGGGATTTCACCGCCGTTTCCCAGAGTCCGTCCCCATCCCTTTCGGTGACGATCGGATTGACGGTCGATAGCGCGCCGCGAATGATCGCCGCCATCTGCTTGAAGAACTGATTGCCGCTCGCCACCACGATGCGGGTGTGGAACAGTTCGTCCGCTTCCTGATAGCCCGGCTCGCCCGGCCGGATCGTGCGGAATGCCTCGAACGCCTCGCGGATCGCGGCAATATCCGCCGCGCTGCCGCGTGCGGCCGCCTGCGCCGAGGCGCGCGGTTCGATCAGGATGCGAAACTCGATCACGTCACGCAGAAACAGCGGATCGGGTTTCGCGCGAAAACGCCAGTTCACGACATCTTCGTCGATCATGCGCCAATCGCTCATCGACCGGATGCGCGTGCCGATTTTCGGCCGCACGTCCAGCATGTCGCGCGCGAGCAGCATCGACAGCGCCTCGCGCATGACGGTGCGGCTGACGTCGAACTCCTTCGACAGCACATCCTGCGGTGGCAGTATGGCGCCGTATTTCTCTTCGACGATGCCCGTGACCAGTCCATCCATGACTTTGCTCACGAGCGATCGATCTTTGTTTGCCTGTTCCATGACACTCTCCCCGAAGCGGTGTTTGTCCCCGCGTAGCCTGTTGATCGTGCGGCCCTTATGTCTCGTTTTATCGATGTCACTTAGTTCTTCTACGATACGTTGCTAGCTTCAAAACGGTTGCGCCAGTTGGGAAACTTCCTAACAGGGTTATCCCTCTGAAGAATTGTTTCTTCCTTGTAACGCCGCATATTTTGACGGGCCATAAGCTTGCGTCTCAAGCGTGCCTGCGTTGCGGAATTTGCATAGTGCGAAGACGCACGTTGCGAGACGATTTGTCTGATCCACCACGCCTCGGCGGATACGAACTGGCGGGAAATGACGAATGACGTTCGCATCAGGAGGCGCTCGCGGCAACTGACGGCGAGTCCTGCCTGGAAGCCGCAGTCGAACCCTGAATGGAATCTGGCGCCGCGACCGACCCATAACGCCCGCCGAAAAAGATCAGCGGCGCGTGTTCATCGAGCGAGAACACCAGCACCTCGCCGACGAACAGCGTATGGTCGCCGCAAGGATGCCGGTCCACCACGCGCGCGGCGAAACGCGCCGCCGCGTGTTCGAGCAGCACCACGTCCGTCAGCCCCTCGACCGCCGCGAAGCGTGGCGCGAGCCGGCTCTGCGGCTCGCCGGCAAAGTGGCGGCTATGCGGCTCCTGCGCCTCGGACAACACGCTTACGCCGAACAGCGCGCTGTCCATCAGACGCTCGTGCATGCGCGCCCGGTGCCCGACCGAAACGACGATCAGCGGCGGCTTGAGCGAACCCGACATGAAGGCGTTGGCGGTCATCGCATGCAAATCGTCGCCGCTGCCGGTCGAGATCACCACGACGCCGGTCGCGAAGCGTCCCAACGCGTGACGAAAGCGCCGCTCGTCGAAAGACGCCTGCGCGACATGCGGCGTCTCAGCGTGAAGTACCTTTGCCTGCATGAGCGCTCTCCAGATTGAGACCGAACGGGTCCTCGAAACGCACGGCGTCGTCCTCGCCCGGATAGCCGCCTGATTGGACCTCGATCATTTCTCGCGGCGTCCTGCCCGGATTTTCTAGCCGGTGCATGACGCCGAGCGGAACATACGTCGACGAGTTTTTCTCCGTGAGCATGAAGCATTCCCCGCCGCGCGTGACGTGCACCACCGACTCCCAGGCGCTCACTTCCGAGCGTGCCGCGACGACCGGCACGGCGACGCCCACCAACCGCGCGTCGGTGCCGACGCGCTCCATCACCGCGTAGTCGATCGAAACGGACGGGCACAGGGCCACCGCATCGCGCGCCAGATGCAGCGTGCCGTCGCCGTCGACTGTCGCACGCTCGAAGGCGGCCGCGCAGGCCTCGGCGATCGCCGGCCGGCAGAGCGCGATGGCCGCGAGCCACACCGACGCGCGCACCACGAACATGCCGCTGTTCCACCAGTAATTGCCGGAGGCGGCATAACGCTCGGCCAATTCCGGATCGGGCTTCTCGACGAACCGTTCGATGGCGCGCGCGCCCCGCTTGCCGAGCGCCGCCCCCGTGCGGATATAGCCGTAGCCGGTTTCCGCGCGCTTCGGCGGCACGCCGAGCGTGACGATCGCGCCGCGCGTCGCGTGCTCGAGCGCCTCGGCGAGCGCCGTGCCGAACGCAACGTGATCGGCAATCAGATGATCTACCGGCAACGCCACGATGAGCGGATCGTCGCCCTCCCCAGCCGCCGCGCGCGCGGCGAGCGCGGCGACGGTCAGCGCGGGCGCGGTATCGCGCGGCATCGGTTCGAGCACCATGCGCACTGGCCGGCCCGATCGTGCGAGCCGCTCCAGGGGTTCGCGCGTTTGCAGATGCGGGTCCTCGCAACACACCACCAGCGGCGCTGCAATGGATCGCGTGCCGGATGCCGACGTAGTGTGTCGCGCCGCGATGAGCGACGCGTCGAGCCGGTTCAGCGTGGTCTCGAGCAGCGACTCGTCGCCCATGAGATCGATCAACTGTTTCGGATTGCGTTCGCGCGACAACGGCCACGATCGTGTGCCCGAGCCGCCTGCGAGAATCACCGGCTGCACGGATAAACGCGTGGCCGTTTCGCTGACGTCCCCCGTCGACGCAAGCGGATTGCCTGGTTCTACGATGCGATTCATGTGCGGGTCCCCTATCCGGTCAAACTGGTCCGGTTCATTGTTCTATGTTGTCGTGGTACTACCGTGCTACGTATACCGCCGTGCCTTCGTCCGGTGGTCGTCGTCAGTCGAAGCGGCAAGCGGCGAGCGGCTTGCGCGCGATGAAGTGAAACCACCACGCGTCGCTCTCTTCCATGTCGTCGGGAATGCGATCGCCCGCGCAACTGCCGAACACCGCGTCGATTTGCAAGCCGACCTGCGCCAGTTGCCGGCGCTGCTCGCGCAGCGTCGTGTAGACGATCACAATGCCGAAGTTGTGGGCCGCCGCGGTCTTGACCGCGTAGCCGCCGTAGTCGTGATTCAGCTTCACGTTGCGCAGATAATTCAGCGTGCCGAGCTGGAAGCGCCGCGCGGAACGCAGCGTGCGCCAGCCGAGTCTGAGCGGATTGAACGAGAATTGCGGCAACAACTGCCAGATGTTCTCGCGGTAACCGGGACCGCCGCGGTTGTGCGACGAAAACAGCACATAGCCGCCGGGCCGCACCACGCGATACATCTCTTCGAGAATCCTCACGCGATCGTCGTAGTCGACGCAGTCGATGCCGTTCCAGCTAAATTCGGCGAGCCCGTAATGATCCGCAGGCAGCGCGGACATGTCACGCGCGTCCATATGCCGAAGGTCGCGTTCGGGATGGCGCATCTTCGCGAGATCGAGGAGTTTCTGTGTGTAGTCGACACCGGTGTAGTCGTCGGAGATGGCCGTCATCAACGGAATCGTGCGGCCGGCGCCGATACCGATATCGAGTAAGGGTTGACCCGCGCAACGCGGTGCGAGCCATTCGAAGGCAGCCTGCTCCCCGGGATCGGAGTAGGTCTTCCCGAACGTCATCACGCGTTCGGCGTCCGACGAATTCCATGCAACTCGGTTAATGCGATCCAACTCGGATTGACTGTTCACTACGCGCTCCCCTTTAGCGTATGTGCGCTGGACAATCCTTGCGCATGCATTACGCTTCCCCGAATAGACGAAACCTGCGCGAACGCTTTGCAAGCCATGGCGTCGCCGAGGGCCGCCGGCCGCCGTCCGGCCCGCTCGCCGGATGCCACCAGCCGAACCGGCAATCGAACGCTACTGGCCGCACGCTACGCTTCTCACAAGGTCCCCGCTTTCAATCCATTACAACAAACGTTGCATGATTGATATGTACGTCCCGCCACATTGTCTCGGAGTCCGATGCAAAGGCGAACGCATGTCGTACGCGTCATTGGAAACATGTCAGCGTAGTCGGTTGCCATGCGACGCGCGCAGCGCGAACGTCGAGCGCGCGGCCTGTGCGGCCGCGGGCACATCGCTCTCGCGCGGCATATCGGCTTCGGAAATGCAATCCGTGCGCTGGAAGCGCGTGACGAGCTTCCACCCGGTCACAGCATCTCGAACGTATTGACAAGCACCGCGCTGTCGCGCTCACGACGCCGTCCGCCGAAAAGCGGCTGACTGCCGCGCACCTGGCGTGTAAGGCCAATGAAGGGCACGCCGTGTTCGAGATAGGGCCCTTCCGTCTTGCGAAAACCGAATTGCTCATAGAAGCCGCGCAGACCGAGCGGCGCGCTGACACGCACGGCATGGCCCGGCCAACGGTCGACAATCGCCTGCAGCACGCGTTCGAGCAATAGTTCGGCGGTGCCGTCGCCGCGTCGCAGCGGGCTCGTCAGCACCTTGTCGATGGTGATCTCCGGATCTTCCGCGTCGCCGGGTTGCAAGCGCGCGTAGGCGAGAATCGGCATCGGCCGCGACATGTCCTCCACGGCGAACACATGCACCGCGTTTTCATCCCGGCCATCGGCGTCGAGACAAACATGCGATTGTTCGACCACGAACACCGCGCTGCGCGCCCGCAAGATTAAATACAGTTCGCGTGCCGAAAGCTGATCGAATTCCAGCGTTTTCCAGTTCATCACGTTCCCCAGCAGTCAATAAGTTCAACGACGTCGACACCGCGCGCCGGCTTTGACGGCCTGGCTGCATAGGCTGGCCCGTTCTGATGACTACAAGGTACGTCCGTGAAACGCGTGTTTCCGTGCGCCATCGCACTGACGCTGGGCTTTGACAATTCTTAAATACGGACGTCGGGGCATGGCATCACAGGACGCCGCCTGAAACCGCACGCGGTCACTGTGAACGCGCCACGCCCGGCACATGGACCACGCCGGCATGCGTCGTGGCAATGGACATAAAAACGATCACGTGCGTTCGATCGATGTCCGCACCATCCGAGAACGTTGAACCACTAGGGGACCACACCATGAAAAACGCCTTGCGCCGCATCCTTTCCGAATCGGCCCGCCTGGACGTCCCGCCGGAGACTCTGGCCGACGACGCCGACCTCTACGCCGCGGGCCTCTCCTCACTCGCGACCGTGCATCTGATGCTGGCAATCGAAGATGAATTCGGCATTGAGATTCCGGACCGTCTGTTGACGCGGCGCCTGTTCTCCAGCATCGATTCGATGGCCGCCGCAGTCAGTGAACTGCAACAGGCGAAGGCGGCAGCATGAACGCCCCGCTGCTGGATGCGGCGGCAGAGCCCGCCTCTAAGCACACGCACGATGCGGCTGAAGGCGCCGACGCGTCGCTCGTGTTGACTGCCGTCGAAACCGAACCCGGCTGGCGCGCGGCCGCGCAACGCTGTGCGGCGGTGGCCGCGCAGTTCGCGGATTCGGTGGATCGCGAGGCGCGCTTTCCGAGCGAAGCGTTCGAGGCGCTCAAGCGCGAGCGCCTGCTCTCGGTGATGGTGCCGGCCGAGTTCGGCGGCGCGGGCCTCTCGCTCGCAGACGTCGGCGCGATCTGCGAAACGCTCGCGCAAGGCTGCGCGTCCACCGCGATGGTGTATGCGATGCACCAGATCCAGGTGGCGTGCATCGAGGCGCATGGCAGCGACGCCGCATGGCATCGACAGTTGCTCGTGCAACTGGTCAAGCAGCAGTGGCTGCTGGCGTCGGCCACTTCCGAGGAAACCATCGGCGGCAACATGCGCACCAGCGCCTGCTCGGTCGAGCTCGACGCTGCGCGCTTTCGCATCGAAAAGCTCGCACCGACGATTTCGTATGGCGCGCACGCCGATGGCATTCTCGTCACCGCTCGCCGCACCGCTGAATCGGCAGCCGCCGACCAGGTGCTGATCGTCGCGTTGCGCGCCGATACGCAATTGGAAAAGCGCGGCGGCTGGGATTCGATGGGCATGCGCGGCACCTGCAGCGAGGGCTTCCGGCTCGTCGCCACGGGTCTGGCCGAACAGATCCTGCCGACGCCCTTCGCCGAGATCGCCGATCAGACCATGCTGCCGGTTTCGCACACGCTGTGGGCCTCGGTCTGGACCGGCGTGGCCACCGACGCGGTGAATCGCGCGAAAGCGTTCTTCCGCGCACAAGCGCGTTCGAAGCCTGGGGCGATTCCGCCGGCCGGTTTGCGCCTCGCTGAAGCGGTCGGTCTGCTGCAGATGATGCAGGCGCGCCTCGCGGTCGCGCTGGAGGCGGCACGCACCGCTCACCACGCGCGTCACGGCGGCTCGCAAGCCGATGCGCCGCTCGCGGCCATGCTCGGCTTCGCCTCCGACATGAACACGCTGAAGACAAGCATCTCCAACACCGCGCTGCAGGTCGTGCAGGAAGTGCTGATGATCTGCGGCATGGCGGGCTACAAGAACGGCACGCCGTACAGCGTCGGGCGCCATTTGCGCGACCTGCATTCCGCGCCGCTGATGATCAATAACGACCGCATCGCGCAGAACACCGCGAGCCTGCTGCTCGCGCAACGACCTGCCGCCCCGGGGAGAGCCTGATATGAACACGATGACCGATACCGCCGCCCTTGCCGCCGCTGCTCAGGCAGCCGAAGCGCCGAGCTTTCGCGATGAACTGCTGGCCGCGGGCCTGTTGATCGACACCGGCGAAAACGGCCTGTATGGCCGCAGCCAGATTTTCGAAGACGTGGTGGACCGCCTGAACGTGGCGATCACGCATCTGGGCGCGGACCAGCAGCCGGAACTGCTGCGCTTTCCGCCCGCCATGCGCCGCACCGACTTCGAAGACAGCGAGTATCTGAAGAGCTTCCCGAATCTGGCCGGCACGATTCACTCGTTCTGCGGCAACGACATGGGCCACCAACGCCTGTTGCGCGCGCTCGACGACGCCATGACCGAACGCGACGACGATCGCAGCGACGACTGGATGGCGCAGCAGAAGCCGACTCGTGTCGTGCTCACGCCGGCCGCCTGCTATCCGATCTATCCGGTGATGGCGCGGCGCGGTCCGTTGCCCGCCGGCGGCCGCACGATCGATGTGCTGTCGTATTGCTTCCGTCACGAACCGTCGCTCGATCCCGGCCGCATGCAGATGTTCCGCCAGCGCGAATACGTGCGCCTCGGCAACGCCGAACAGGTGATGGCGTTCCGGCAGATGTGGATCGAACGTGGCTCGCTGCTGGTGACACTGCTGCAATTGCCGGTCGAAGTGGATCTCGCCAACGACCCGTTCTTCGGCCGCGGCGGCAAGATCGTCGCCGATAGCCAGCGTGCCCAGGCGCTCAAGTTCGAACTACTGATTCCGGTGGCCGATCCGCGCGGCAAGACGGCCTGCCTGTCGTTCAACTATCACATGGAACACTTCGGCGCGATCTGGAAGATCGAGTGCGAAGACGGCGCGATCGCGCATACGGGTTGTGTCGGTTTCGGCATGGAACGGATCACACTCGCGCTGTTCCGTCATCATGGGCTCGACGTGAACGCGTGGCCGGACGACGTGCGCGCGCTGCTGTGGGGCGATACCGAAGCGCGCGTGGCGCATGGCATCGAAACCATGCAAACGGCGTCCACCGAAACGGCGCAAGGTTCCGGAGAGCGCGTATGAATCCGTCTCTGACACCCGTGCCGAATGGCGCGATTGGCGCTTTTCCGCTGAACCGCCACGTCGATCTTCCCGCTGCGGGCGGCGCCGTTGCCGCACCCGCAGTGCGGTTGCGCGAGCATGCACCGCATGCGCTGCATCAGGGCGAGCGCGTATGGCAGGAGACCAACTGCTACGTCGATCTGTGGATCGAACTGCTGCACGGCTTCGGGCTCGAGCCGCGCGCGGCGCTCGGCTTTACCGTCACTCAGGATTTCGAAGGCGACCAGTTCACGTTCTTCAAGTTTCCACTCGAAGACCTCGAACGGCTCTACGGCACCCAGGTGCAGGAACTGGCCATCTACGATTCGCTCGAAGCACGCGTGCTCGCGCAGACCTTGCGCGGCCATACCGTGCTGGTGGAAGTGGACGGCTATTACCTGCCGAATACGCGCGCCACGTCGTACCGGCGCGAGCATCCGAAGACCACGGTGGGCATCGACTTCATCGATCCGGACGCGCGCCGTCTCGGCTACTTCCACAACACCGGCTATCACCTGCTCGACGGTGAAGACTACGACGGCGTGTTCCGCAAGCTGCCGCAGTTCCAGCAGCAGGCCGATCTGCTGTTTCCGTATGTGGAGTTCGCCAAGCAGGCGCGGCCCGCGCTCGAAGGCACCGCGCTTGCCGAAGCGTCAGCGGAACTGCTGTGCGCGCACTTGGGCCGCCGGCCGCTCAGCAATCCGATTTCTCAGTGGCGTGCTGCATTTCCCGCGCATCTCGAGACGTTGCTCGAACGTGGCGAAAAGTTCTTCCACCCGTACTCGTTCAACCTGATGCGGCAACTCGGCGCGAACTTCGAGTTTCTCTCGAAGTATCTGACGTGGCTCTCCGCGCAAGGCTTCGAGGTGCCTGCATCGATTCCGGCAGCGGCGCAAAACATCGCGTCGGAGTCGATGGTGATGCAGTTCCGGCTCGTGCGGGCGATTACCCGGGGGCGCCGCGATCTGTGCGAAGACTGCTTCGACGTGCTCGAAAGCGCTTACGAAAAGACGCTGCCGCCGCTCGCCGCGCTGGTGCTTTGACGCGCCGCGCGCGGCCTCGCGGACTTCTCTGGAACTTGCCGTGGATGCACTGACGATAGACCTGGTGCCTGATGGAGGTGGCGCGAGCGGCGTGCTCGCGACCACTTCCGACGAGGCCGCGCAAACCGATGTCGATGTCACATCGGCACAAGCATCGCAAACGCTCTGGCCGCGGCGCCTCGACACCGGCTGGCAGTGTGTCAGCACGCCCGCGGGCGCGTGCACGTCGCCCGCCGATTTACCCACGCACGGCTGGCTCGCCGCGCAAGTGCCCGGCACCGTCGCGAGCGCGCGCCGTGCCGCAGGTCTGCTGGACATCGCGCATCCACCGCCGCTCGCCTTCGACGACCACTGGTATTGCCTCGCACTCGAAGGCACCGGCCAACGCCGTTTGCGTCTGCATGGCCTCGCCACCGTCGCCGAAGTCTGGCTCGACGGCGTCAAGCGCCTCGATTCCGATTCGATGTTCGTCGCGCACGATCTGGACATCGAACTGACCGGCAGCGCGACGCTCGCGCTGTGCTTCCGCTCTCTCACCCCGGCGTTGACGGCGAAACGTTCACGCGCGCGCTGGCGGCCACGGCTCGTATCGCCGCCCACTTTGCGCAACGTACGCACCACCCTGCTCGGCCATATGCCCGGCTGGTGTCCTTCGGTGCAGGCGGTCGGCCCATGGCGTCCGGTCGAGCTACTGAGCGACGCGCCGCACGCTTTCGATACCGTCGACGTGTCGAGCCGGCTCGATCACGACGACGGCCTTGTTTCGCTCACGCTACGTTTCGTTCATCCGCACGATGACGCGGCCTGCCGCGCTTCGCTTAAATGCGGGGATGCTGTTTCGTCTTTGCAATGGAGCGATGCATATACACTGACCGGCAGCGTACGCGTGCCGGGTGCCGAGCGCTGGTGGCCGCACACGCACGGCAAGCCCACTTTATATCCATTGACGTTGCAGCTTGATGACGGGCACGCGACATCTCACGCATTGGGTTCAGTCGGTTTCCGCAGTATTGAAGTGGACCATGGCGCGGACGGCATGGGCTTCGCGTTGCGCCTGAATGGCTTGCCGGTGTTCTGCCGAGGCGCATGCTGGACCAGCGCGGACCTCGTCACGCTCGCCGGCAGCGAGGCGCAACTGCGCCACGCGTTCACGCTGGCTCGCGATGCGGGCATGAACATGCTGCGCGTGGGCGGCACGATGGTCTACGAGTCCGACGCGTTTTATGCGCTCGCCGACGAATACGGCATGCTCGTCTGGCAAGACTTCGCGTTGGCGAATTTCGACTATCCGACCGATGCCGCATTCAGCGCATCGATCGAGCGCGAGGCCACGCAATTTTTAACGCGCACCCGACGCTTCGCTTCACTCGCGGTGCTGTGCGGCGGCAGCGAGGTCGACCAGCAGGCGGCCATGTTCGGCCTGCCGCCTTCGATGCGCGCGCAATCACTCTTTACTGAACAACTGCCCGCCCTCGTCGCGCGCGAACGGTCCGACGTGCCGTATGTCGGCAACTCGCCCTCGGGGGGCGTGTGGCCGTTTTCAACTAATGAGGGCATCACTCACTACTACGGTGTAGGCGCGTATCAGCGTCCGCTCGACGACGTGCGCCGCTCGCAGGTGCGCTTCGCCGCCGAATGCCTCGCCTTCGCCAACGTGCCCGACGACGCCACGCTGCACGACGCGCTCGGCACGATTCATCTGCACGATCCGCGCTGGAAAGCCGCGGTGCCGCGCGACCCCGGCGCCGGCTGGGATTTCGACGATGTGCGCGACCACTATCTGCAGACGTTATACGGTGTCGAGCCGGCACGCTTGCGCTACGAAGACCCCGAGCGTTATCTGGACCTGTCGCGCGCGGTGGTTGCCGAATTGATGGGCGACGTGTTCGCCGAATGGCGCCGCGCCGGTTCCACCTGCGGTGGCGCGCTGGTCTGGCAGCTTCAGGATTTGCGCCCCGGCGCAGGCTGGGGCTTGATCGACGCCACAGGACGGCCTAAAAGCGCCCTGCACGGCCTCGCGCAAGCACTGCAACCCATTCAGGCCGTCATCACCGACGAGGGCCTCAACGGCCTCGATATTCATCTGCTAAACGAACGTGCGCAGCCGTTGCGCGCGCAACTGGAACTGGTCTGCCTGCGTGACGGCAGCGTCAAGCTTGCCTCCGTTAGCCGCGAAGTCGAACTGGCGCCGCACAGCGTGCAGCGTCTCAATGCGGCCGCATGCCTTGGCCAGTTCTTCGATTTCACCCACGCGTACCGCTTCGGCCCGCGCGCCCACGACGTGACGATCGCCACGCTGCGCGACCTAGCGAGCGGCCAGATCGTTGCAGAAGCGTTTCATCTGCCGGAGCGGCGCGTGAGCGAGCGCCACGATCTGGGCTTGACGGTCACCGTCGAGCGCAACGGCGACGGCTGGCAACTCGTGATCGAAGCGAAGCGTTTTGTGCGCTTCGTTCATATCGTTGACACACACTACAGGGCCGCGCGCGACTGGTTTCATCTGCCGCCGAACCGGCCATGCATCGTGCCGCTCATCGCGCTCGTGTCGCAGGAAAGACTCACTGCACAGGCATCGAATGGCGTGTTTAAAGCTGATGCAACATACGCGGCACCCGCGGGCGAAGTTCGCGCGGTCAATGCGATATCCGCCATCTTCTACGGCTGACGGTCTCCCTGATCTAGTCACCCCTTCGCAACGCGCGTAAAACCTCGCGCTGCGCGTCTCGACCTGTCTGGTCTGCGGAATCACTGTTGGTTTTTCTCAGACTTTTGAGCTCGCCGAAATCATCATCCGTGCGGCACCGAACCAAGCGTGTTGAACACATCTGAATCAATTCCGGCACATCCCGGACGCCGCGTGAGAACGTGCATCGAGGGGCTGATTCAACGGTGAGACACGTGCCGTCGAGCCCCTCCCAGCACCCGCCAACCCAATTCCATCAAGGACTTGAGCGGAACAGGAAGAGCCTGCTGGGCGCTCGCCGGTCGCGAGGACGTTGTGCAGATTTGAAACAAAAAGTCACGTTTGGCTTCGCGCGGCGCTAAGCCTTGGTGCGTTACCCCGCACCAGTCCTCGTTTTCGCTCCCGCTGGCACGCTCCTCGCTAATAGAAGAGTGCAACACCGCGTCACCGCAGAGAGACCCACAACAACGGCGGCGGCGCAACAAAGGCCAATACGGGGCCGGTCCTGTTCCTTCGCTGCTCGCCAGGCAGCAGGTCGTTTAAAGGGATGCAGGCATCGGATTAAAAACAGAAAGTCACGCAGAGCGCGACTTTCACGCGAGGACCGATCATGTTGACACTTCAATCCGATCTGCACGGTAACCATTTGCTCGGCGCATTGCCGTCCCATGAATGGCAGGCGCTGGCTCCCCATCTCGAACTGGTTCATCTGCGCACGGAGCAATTGCTGTGCGACTCCGGTCAGCGCATTCATCACGTCTACTTCCCGACCACCGCGATCATCTCGATGCTCTCGACGATGGAAGACGGCAGTTCGGTCGAAATCGCCGCGGTCGGCCGCGAAGGCATGACCGGCGTGCCGGTGCTCACGGGCGGCGAAACCATGCCGAACCGCGTGCAGGTGCAATGCGCCGGCTTCGCTTACCGCATGAGCGCACAGGCACTCAAGCAGCAATTTGCCCGCTCCGACTTCCTGCGTCGCCTGATGCTGCTGTACATGCACGCCCTGCTCACGCAAGTCGCGCAAACCGCCGCCTGCAACCGCCATCACGCGCTCAACAAGCAACTGTGCCGCTGGCTGCTGATCGAAGTGGACCGCGTGGCGTCGAACGATCTGACCGTGACCCAGCAACTGATCGCCGACATGCTCGGCGTGCGCCGCGAAGGCATTACCGAAGCGGCCGGCAAGTTGCACGACGAAGGCCTGATCCATCACAGCCGCGGCCACATCAAGGTGCTCGACCGTAAAGGACTCGAAGCACGCGCCTGCGAATGCTACGGCCTCGTCAAGCGCGAATTCGACCGCCTTCTGCCGCGTCTGCGTCAGGCTGAAACTGTCGAGTAAAGTGCTGGTTCGTCTGACTAATGAATAGAGTCAAATATGTTCAGGAATACTGCGCGATTCCTCGACGTACTCTTCGTGATTGCGGGAGGGCTGCTCGCTCACTGGATGCGGTTCTCGACGCCGATTGCGCTGTCGGACACCGAACGCCTTCTGATTGCCTTTAACTGCGTCCTCCTGCTGTTGCTGTTCCCCGGCTTCGGGGTCTATGAAACCTGGCGCGGCAAACCGCTTCCCTCGATGCTGGCAAGAGTGGCGGCCGCGTGGATGGTGGTGGTCTTCACCGCGCTCGTGCTTGCGTTCACGCTACATCGCATGGATGCGGTGTCGCGCTTGTGGTTCGGTTACTCGACGCTGATTTCCGGCGCGCTGATCATCGTTACCAAGTGCCTCGTGCATGCGGTGCTGCGCATGGTGCGGCGTCGCGGGATGAATTCCCGCACCGTCGCGATCGTCGGCGCACCGGGTTTCGCGCGCACGCTGCTCGCCCATCTCGAACATGCGCCGCAAGCCGGCTTCAAACCGGTCTGCGTGCTTGATACGAGCTGCGACGCCAGTATCGAAGCAGCCGACACGTACGGCGCGCGTCTGAACCGCCTGCCGGTCCTGACCGATCTGAACGCCTTCGCCGCCAAAGTGCGCGAAGATCACGTGAACGAAGTGTGGCTCGCGTTGCCGCTGTCAGAAGAACACACGATCTATCGGTTCACGCGCATGTTCCGGCATGACTTCGTGAATCTGCGCTTCATTCCCGATGTACGCAGCCTCTCGCTTTTCAATCACGCGCTGGTCGATGTCGTCGGTTTACCGACGCTGAATCTCAGCGCGACACCCTTCTCGTCGCCGCAGATGTGGCCCAAGCTGATCTTCGACCGCCTGTTCGCAGCGGCCGCGCTGCTCGCGCTGGCGCCGATATTCGTGGTGCTCGCGATCGGCATCAAGCTCGGCTCGCCGGGGCCAGTGTTTTTTCGTCAGACGCGCAAGGGCGTGGACGGCCAGCCGTTCGCGATCTACAAGTTCCGTTCAATGACCGTGCATCACGAAGCGCAGGGCCAGCTCACTCAGGCCTCGCGCAACGACGCGCGCGTCACGAAGCTCGGCGGCTTCATGCGCCGCACCAGTCTCGACGAACTGCCGCAGTTTCTCAACGTGCTGCTCGGGCAAATGTCCGTGGTCGGCCCGCGTCCGCATGCGGTCGAACACGACGATCTCTACAAGGATCAGGTGTACGGCTACATGCACCGCTACCGGATCAAGCCGGGCATCACTGGCTGGGCGCAGGTCAACGGTTATCGCGGCGCCACCAACAAGGTGGAAAAGATGGAAGCGCGCGTCAAGTTCGATCTCTTCTACATCCATAACTGGTCGTTCTGGTTCGACATGAAGATCGTGTTCATCACGATCTTCAAGGGCTTTGTCGGCCGCAACGCATTCTGATCGTGCCAATGCGGGAACCGTTCGTGGAAGTCTCCGTGATCGCCCCGACCTACCGCGTGACTCGCGCGGCAAAAACAGCAGCGACACCAATGCGGCAAGCACCGAAGCCGACGGCCTGAAACATGCCGCCGGCGCGGTGTCGAATGGACGAGGTGAGCAACGAGAAAGCTTGCCGGTCAGCACCGCATACGGCGCGGCACAAGCCCGGCGCTGCGCGGCTTTTACAGAAATGCGCTGACGTCGGTATGAAAACGAACGGCCAGCGCCTTGGCCACCTTCTTGCTGATGGCGCGGCGGCCCGCGAGAATATCGCTCACCACGGTGGGTGACGCGATACCTATCAGGTCCTTCTGCCTGAGTCCATGCGTTTCCAGCAGATGCCGCAATACCTCGCGTGGTTCCGCTTTTGGAATCGTCACGTTATGCGCTTCCCAGCTTTCGATCAGGTCGGTCACGATCGCGAACAGATCCGAGAGCGGATCCTCTTCGTTGCCGTTCAGATGATCAGCGAGCGAGTTGGCGAGCCGCACCATGGTCTGGTAATCCTGCTCGTTGCGAATGGGCGTGATCGGCAACTGCGTTTGCAGCGCGGCCCAGGTTTGAGCGATGTCGGGAAAAGCTCCCGGAAGGCGATCGGCATTCATGAGTTTAGATTCTTCCTCGTCCAAAGGTCGTATTCCGCGTGCGTCAGTACATGACGAACGAAATAGCGACTGCCTGTTGTAGTGAATCGCCGCAACGATCCGGAACCGATTGCCGCCCACGTCGAAAACCGTGTATTGAGGCAGCACGTAGTCCACACCGGCGAACGTCTGCTTCAGGTCGTTATAGCCATACGCGAGGCATGCCTGCGCCAGTGAATACCACGTCAATAGCGCACTGCCCGCCCCCGGATGTCGCTTTATGAAGTCCAGCCACGCTTTCTTTGAAATGACCCGCATCGGATTTCCTCGCACGTGTTCGCGCGCTAAACATGCGCGCTCTACCTGCAAGGCTAAACGGGACGGTTCGACATCGATAGCCGGCCGGACGGCATAGTCCGAACGGCTATTTGCTGCTTACCGCGGTACGACGAAAGCATTTTATTCGCAAGTTGCGAAGTTCGCAATACGCGAATAATGAGACGCCCGCTCACTGCTCAGCGTCGTCCCGCCAACATGCGGAAACCGCTGACGTGGTCACCTTCGACCACGTCAGCAGCCCCAACTGCTTTTCTGCGCCGGCTCGCCGGGCCAACCGAGACTCTGGGTGGCCCGATCGGGTTCGATCCGCTCCATTGTTCCAATCCGGTGACGCAGCCCCGCCGCGGCGATCGTCCGCGTGACCTCGGCCATGAACGCGCGCCGGAATACCGCCGGCGAAAAGCGTTCCGCGTTCGCGCGGCATGCCGCCGGCGTGATCTGGTCGCGCTGACGCTCGAAGCGATCGATCGCTTCGAGCATCGACACCACGGTCTGGTGGGCGAAATACACGCCGGTGGGATGCGCCTCGCCGATCGGCACCACGGTTTCGAGCGCGCCGCCCTTGCCGAATGCGATGACCGGCGTGCCGCATGCCTGCGCTTCGAGCGCAACGATGCCGAAGTCCTTCTCGGCGGCGAACACGAAAGCTCGCGCGCGTTGCAGATGGTCCTTCAGCACCTCGAACGGCTGATAGCCGAGGATCGTCACATTCGGACCGGCCTTGGCGCGAATCGCCGCCATCTCCGGCCCGTCGCCGATCACGACCAGCTTGCGGTGCGGAGTGGCATTGAATGTCTCGACGATCAGATCGATGCGCTTGTACGGCACCAGCCGCGAAACAGTCAGATAAAAATCTTCCTTGCGCGTGCACAGTTCGAATTTGTGCACGTCGACGGGCTGCGGAATCACGGCTGCATCACGCCGGTAGGTTTTCATCACGCAACGCGCAACGAAATGCGAGTTCGCGATCAAACGGTCGACGCCGTTCGCCGAGTGCGAATCCCAGCGGCGCAGATAGTGGAGCAACGCGCGCGCCGCCCACGACTTCGGCCCATGCGTCAGATTCGCTTCGCGTAGGGACTGATGTTGCCGATCCCACGCGAAGCGCATCGGCGAATGCACAAAGCTGACGAGCCTCTGATCCGGCCTGACCGGCACGCCCTTGGCGAGCGTATGAGAGCTCGTAATAATGAGATCGTAGCCGGATAGATCGAGTCGTTCGACGGCAAGCGGCATCAACGGCAAATAAGCTCGATAGTGGCGTCGCGCGAACGGCAGTCGCTGAATGAATGAAGTCGTCACGGGCTTGCCGCCTAGCGGCTTACGGTCTTCGAGGAAATCGACAAGACTGAAAAGATCAGCGTCGGGAAAGCACTCGATGATCTGCTCGAGCACCTTCTCCGCCCCGCCCGGCGCGACCAGCCAGTCGTGAACGATCGCCACTCTCATGATCCCCTCGTTTTTTAATTGACGCCTTTTAGGCCTAGCAACGAGTGTATGTGGCGCTACGTCTGCTGTGCGTGCGGGTGCCCACATTCGACGCGCGACAGCTCGCGAATAATCAGGCATCGCCATTCGCCTATTGCGAACCTGCGTGCCCATTACTTTGCCTTCCTATGCGCCCGACGATCGACGCTTCGCCACTCGCCCATTCCTTACAAACCGGGGGATGTCACGGCATTGGCTGATGCGATCGGCACGTTGCGTGCCGATCCGGCATTGGCGCAGCGTCTTGCGGGACAGGCGCTGGCCGATGCGCAATCGGAATTTTCAGTGGGGCGGTATTGGCATCGGATGACGCAGGCGATCACGCAAGCCGCGCGCTAGCGGTGTAGATGCGAGTCATGCATTCGATGTCCGCGCGAGCCGGTCGATCCAGGCCCGCGCGCGACGTTCGGGCAGCGTTGCTCAGCCCTTGCTGTACTCGATCGTCTCGACGCCGGTGTCCGTGCCGAGCAGGCACAGATTCGCGCCACGGCCGGCGAACAGGCCCACCGTCACCACGCCCGGCCATGCGTTGATGTGCATTTCCAGCGTGCGCGGGTCGCTGATACGCAAACCCTTGACGTCGATGATTTCATTACCGTTGTCGGTAATGAACGGCACGCCTTCTTTCGTGACGCGCACCACCGGTACGCCGCCGAGCGCCGTGACGCGGCGGCCGATCGCGGTACGCGCCATCGGCACCACTTCGATCGGCAGCGGGAAATTACCGAGCGTCTCGACCAGCTTGCTGGCGTCCGCGATGCACACGAACACGTCCGACACCGACGCGACGATCTTCTCGCGCGTCAGCGCGCCGCCGCCGCCTTTGATCATCGCGCCGCTGTGGTCGATCTCATCGGCGCCGTCCACGTACACGGGCAGCGAATCGATTTCGTTGAGGTCGAACACCTTGATGCCGTGCGATTGCAGCCGCGCGGTGGTGGCGAGCGAACTCGACACCGCGCCGCGATAGCGCGCCTTGTCGGCAGCCAGCGCGTCGATGAAACAGTTCGCGGTGGAGCCGGTGCCGACGCCGATCACCGCGCCTTCGGGCACGGTGGCGGTCACGTAGTCGGCGGCGGCCTGGCCGACCAGTTGCTTAAGTTCGTCTTGAGTCATGGGAAAGGCAGGCGAGCAGTAAAAAGCGCTAGTTTACCGGAGTGGCATGCTGACGCCGGTCGAAATCACTTCTTCACCGCCCGCTGACGCACCGCTTCGAACAGACACACGCCGCTCGCCACCGAGACGTTCAGGCTTTCCACCGTGCCCGCCATCGGGATCTGCATGACCACGTCGCAGGTGTCGCGCGTGAGACGGCGCATGCCCTCGCCTTCGGCGCCCATCACCAGTGCCACCGGACCGTCCAACTCCGTGTCGTAGAGGCTCTTGGTGGCCTCGCCCGCCGTGCCGACGACCCACACCCCGGCATCCTTCAACTCACGCAGCGCGCGCGCCAGGTTCGTCACGGTGATGTACGGCACGGTGTCGGCCGCGCCGCTCGCGACTTTCGCGGCCGTCGCGTTCAACCCCACCGCGCGATCGCGCGGCGCGATCACGGCGTGCGCGCCGGCGGCATCGGCGACGCGCAAACAGGCGCCGAGATTGTGCGGATCGGTCACGCCGTCGAGCACCAGAATCAACGGCGAACCGTTGATGCCGTCGAGCAGTTCGGCCAGGTTCTGCGCAAGCGGCATGTCGCCCGCACGCGCGACCACGCCCTGATGACGTTCGGTGTGCGAGAGGCCCCACAGACGCGTTTCGTCGGCGGCGATCAGACGCACGCCAGCTTCTTTCGCCGCGTGCAGGAATTCGGTCATGCGACGGTCTTTGCGCGTCGCGTCGTAATAGACCTCTTCTACCGTCGACGCGTCATGCCGCATACGTGCGGTCACTGCGTGGAAACCGTATAAAACCTTGAGACGTGTCATGACTGATACAACCTTTGATTGAGCGCGCGTGAAAGGCGCGCTGCTGTGATGAATACGAACCTGAGTGCTTTGCGTGCTTTTATGGTTGCGCTGCGGCTGCTGTGTTCGAATGCTTGACGGCGATGAAACGCAGACCGCGCGCAACCGGCACGTTGCTATGTGCCCGATGCGCGCGGTTTAAGCAAGCAGGCGGCTTCAGCGCTTCTTGCGTGCCTGCGGCTTCGGTGCCGATTTGGTCGCGGCGCCGTGCTTCTTCGCCGCGCCGCGCGCTGCACGTGCTTCCTTGACCGCCGCGGTTTGCGCGGGCGCAGCCTTCTTGCGGCGCGCGCCCGGCGCTGCCGCGCCACCTTCCATCGGCGGCAACGCACGCACGCGTGCCCCACCGTTTTCACCGGACGACTTGTCGGCCGACGGACCACGCACCATAGGCGGCTTGATCGGCGTGTCGCGCACGAGCCGGAAGTCGATCTTGCGTGCATCGAGATCGACGCGGCTCACCTGCACCCGCACGCGATCCGACAAGCGATAACGAATGCCGGTGCGCTCGCCGCGCAACTCGTTCTTGATCTCGTCGTACTGGAAGTAGTCCGAGCCGAGTTCGGTGACGTGCACGAGGCCTTCGATAAAGAGCGAATCGAGCTGCACGAAAATGCCGAACGATGTCACGCCGTTGACCATGCCGCCGTACTCTTCGCCGAGCTTGTCGCGCATGAAGTAGCACTTCAGCCAGGCTTCAACGTCGCGCGAGGCTTCGTCGGCGCGGCGTTCGTTGGCCGAGCAATGCAGACCGAGCTCTTCCCAGATCGCCACGTTGTTGCCGCGCTGACGGCCGCGCTTTTCGTCGTCGGCCTGCTGCATGGCACGAGCGCGCGGCGACAGCGCCGTATTCAGTTCGATGCCTTGCGCCGGCTCCGGCTGATACTTGCGGCCTTGCAGGATCGCGTAGATCGCGCGGTGCGTGAGCAGGTCGGGATAACGGCGAATCGGGCTCGTGAAGTGCGCATACGCCTCATACGCGAGGCCGAAGTGGCCGATGTTGTCCGGGCTGTAGACCGCCTGCTGCATGGAGCGCAACAGCATGGTTTGCAGCATCTGCGCGTCGGGCCGTTCGCGGATCTGCGCCATCAACGCGGCGTAGTCGCTCGCGTGCGGCTTCTCGCCGCCGTTGAGCGTGAGGCCCATGCCACGCAGGAACGTGCGCAGATTCTCGAGCTTTTCCGCGGTCGGTCCGGCGTGCACGCGGAACAGGCCAGGATGTTTGTTGCGCTTGAGGAAGTCGGCCGCGCAGACGTTCGCGGCCAGCATGCATTCCTCGATCAGTTTGTGCGCGTCGTTGCGGGTGCGCGGAATGATCTGTTCGATCTTGCCCTGCGCATTGCAGACGATATACGTCTCGGTCGTATCGAAGTCGATCGCACCGCGTTTCTGGCGCGCGGCGAACAGCGACTTATAGACGCCGTACAGATTCTGCAGTTGCGGCAGCAAGGCGGCGCGGCGTGTGGCCTCCGGACCCTTGGTGTTCTTCAGCACCGCGGCGACTTCCGTGTAGGTCAGACGCGCGGCCGAGTGCATCACGCCGGGATAGAACTGATACGCCTTCACTTCGCCACGCGCGGTGACGATCATGTCGCACACCAGCACGCAACGGTCGACGTGCGGGTTCAGCGAGCACAAGCCGTTCGACAGTTTCTCCGGCAGCATGGGGATCACGCGGCGCGGGAAATACACCGAGGTGCTGCGTTCGATCGCGTCGGCGTCGAGCCCGCTCTTCGGGTGTACGTAGTGCGAGACGTCCGCGATCGCGACGATCAGACGGAAGCCCTCGCCACGGCCGACCTGAACCGGCTCGCAGTACACGGCGTCGTCGAAGTCGCGGGCGTCTTCGCCGTCGATCGTGACGAGCGGCACGTCGCGCAGATCGATGCGATGGCGCGCGTCGACCGGGCGCACTTCGTCGGGCAGGCGCGAGGCTTCGTCGAGCGCGGCCTGGCTGAATTCGTGCGGCACGCCGTACTTGCGCACCGCGATTTCGATTTCCATGCCAGGGTCGTCGATATCGCCGAGCACTTCCACCACGCGGCCGAGCGGCTGCGAATGACGGCTCGGGAAATCGGTCAGCTCGACCACCACGACCTGGCCGACTTTGGCCTTCTTGGTGTTCTGCTGGATCAGAATGTCGTGGCCGATGCGCTTGTCTTCGGGCGCCACAATTAACGCGCCGTTCTCGTTGAGCAGGCGGCCGATCACGCGCTTGTTGGCGCGATCCGTGACTTCGACGATATGCCCTTCCGGACGGCCGCGCCGGTCATAGCCGACGATGCGCGCAAGCACGCGGTCGTTGTGCATGACCTTCTGCATTTCGGCGGTGGGCAGGAACAGATCGTCCTGGCCGTCGTCACGAATCAGAAAGCCGTAGCCGTCGCGATGACCTTGCACACGTCCCGCGACGAAGTTCGACGGATGAGTCAGCTGATAGAGATTGCGCTGATCGAGCCGGATCTGGCCGTCGCGCTCCATCGCGCCGAGGCGCTTGAAAAATCCTTCGCGCTCCTGGCGCTTGATCGACAGGGCTTCGGCGATGTCGTTCGCGGCAAGCGGCGCTTCACTCGTGCGCAGGACGCCGAGGATTTCCTCGCGGCTTGGAATCGGATACGGAAATTTGCTCAAGGGCTTGTCGATGATTTTTTCTCGTTGCATGGACGTCGATCGCGATGTGGCTCGGCTTGGGAAGCGATTACAGTGCGCTCTGGTTGCGCTTCAGTTGCGCTTGAATTGCACCTGCAAATGCACAGAAAAAAACTGCTCGGGTCCGGCTCGTTCAAGGCTGAGTCCGACGGGCGTGTGCACCGTGCCAACGAACTACTGCGAGGCATTCTAACACCCGTCTTGCGCGCCAAGCGGACCCGTCAATAGATGCTGGGCGGTTGCCAGGAGGCGCGTGCACGCTAGTCGTCGCAATGTTTAAGTGGGTTTTGAGAAACGCTTGACAGGCTCTAATCTGTCGCTATAATAGCGTTCTTTGCTGTTCATCACCTGCCCAGGTGGCGAAATTGGTAGACGCACTAGGTTCAGGTCCTAGCGGTGGCAACACTGTGGAGGTTCGAGTCCTCTCTTGGGCACCAGATTCAAAAGTAAAGCCGCTTACGAGCGGCTTTACTTTTTGTGTGAAGCCAAATGATCCGATTCTGTTTATCAGCGCGGATTACTTGGTGGATTAAGTGGTTGGCGGGACGGTTGTCGAGCGGTGAAGCATTGCTTTACTGCACGCAATATCCGGGCGTTTGATTGAAGCGAGTTAGTTTGCATGTGGGGATTGACACGCTGTATCACCACGCTAAAATAGCGGTCTAGCTTGAATACGTGCCCAGGTGGCGGAATTGGTAGACGCACTAGGTTCAGGTCCTAGCGGTGGCAACACCGTGGAGGTTCGAGTCCTCTCCTGGGCACCAACGGTTGTTCCGGCGTAAGCCGAAGTAGTTCGAGAAACCCCGTAAGATCAAAGTCTTACGGGGTTTTTTGTTCTCTTTATTTCCCTTGCGTTCCGCTGACGTCGACGATTTTTGCGTGTACACGGAATCGAGATGTTAGGCCATGCCCAGACGCGTCGAACCGGGAGAACTTCCTCAGTCTCGGCCCCTCTCCGATATCACGCGGGCTGCGCACGGAGGTCGGCCATACCGCGCGCAATCTTGTACGCGAAGGCACCGATACGGTCGAACATCGCCGGGCGGAGTCCACCGCACGCAAACGCGTAGCCGAAGTGCCTTCCATCTCGTGGCCCAGCGCTGGCTCGACTTCAAACGCAAGGAATGGGCAGACGAAACCTACCGGAAGGCAGAGTTTGTCGTACGCGAATACCTGAATCTCGCGCTCCGCTACAAGCCCATCTCGACGCTTGCCACACCAGAGGTCAAGCCCGTACTCGAAGCAATCGCCTCTCATGCGCCTAATCGCGCGACCAAAGCACGGCAGTTTTTCGCTGGCATCGTGACGTACGCTGTTCAAAACGGACTGCGCGAAGATGGTGCCGCGTTGACACTCCGCGGCGGCGAGCCACGCCACGACAAAGGCCAGATACCAGCGATCACCACGCTTGGGGACATCGCTCCGCTCGCTCTTGCCATCGATGCCTACAAGTCGCCCATTACCCGCGCCGCCCTCGAGCTCACCATGCTGACCGGCCTTCACCCCGGCGTCATTGCCGCAGTGCCGTGGGACGAGGCGAACCTCAAGACAGCTGAATGGCATGTTGAAGCCGAGCGGATGAAAATGCGGCACGATCACATCGTGCCATTGCCGAAGCAGGCGATCGCCGTCCTGAACGAGTTGCAGTCACTTACCGGTAAGGGGCACTAGGTCTTTCCGTCCCCTACTCGCCCAAAGACCCCTCATTTGCATCGAGATGCATTGAACAAAGCACTGCGAGAGATGGGCTTTCAAGGAAAACACGCGACGCACGGTTTCCGGGGCATGCATCGTACGGTCGGACGAGAACGACCGGTCGGAAAGGGATCACAGGTCGATGGTCAACCATCACTTCCCTGTCGTATCCCTAACTCGCTGTAGCCGCCACATTGGCCCGCGCCTTATGCAATTTTTTATAACTGTCGATCAGGCGGTGGTGCCTATCGAGACCCTCCAGTTTCATACTCGTCGGCGTTAACCCATAGAAGCGCACGCTGCCGTCCACTGACCCCATTACCGCGTCCATCCGGCCGTTGCCAAACATCCGACGGAAGTTGACCGCGTAGTCGTCCAGTTCCAGGTCGTCATCGAGCAGCACCTCCAGCACCACATTCAAGGCCTGGTAAAACAATCCGCGCTCGACCGTGTTGTCGTTGTACTGCAGGAAGGCTCCCACCAACTCTTGCGCCGCCTCAAATTGCTGCAAGGCGAGATGAATCAGCAGCTTCAACTCGAGAACTGTTAGCTGCCCCCAGTCCGTATTCTCGTCAAATTCGATGCCGATCAAAGTGGCAATATCGGAGTGTTCATCCAGTTCACTGTTATCCAACCGCTCAAGCATTGCTGCCAGGCCGGCATCGTCCAGGCGATGCAAGTTCAAAATATCGGCGCGGAACAACAGCGCCTTGTTTGTGTTATCCCAGACCAAATCCTCTACCGGGTAAATTTCCGAATAACCGGGCACTAAAATCCGACAGGCTACGGCGCCCAACTGGTCATACACCGCCATGTACACCTCTTTGCCCATGTCTTCGAGAATTCCGAACAACGTTGCGGCTTCTTCGGCGTTAGAGTTTTCACCTTGGCCAGAAAAATCCCACTCAACAAACTCGAAATTCGCTTTGGCGCTGAAAAAGCGCCACGACACCACACCGCTGGAATCAATGAAGTGCTCAACAAAGTTATTTGATTCAGTCACGGCGTTACTGACAAAGGTGGGCTGAGGTAAATCGTTCAGGCCTTCAAAACTGCGCCCCTGTAGCAATTCCGTCAGACTCCGTTCCAGCGCCACCTCGAAGCTCGGGTGTGCGCCGAACGAGGCAAAGACACCGCCTGTCCGCGGGTTCATCAATGTGACGCACATCACCGGGTAGGTTCCGCCCAGCGACGCATCCTTTACCAGCACCGGAAAGCCCTGCTCTTCCAACCCCTGAATCCCGGCCAGAATGCCAGGGTATTTCGCCAGCACTTCGTGCGGCACATCAGGCAATGCGATTTCACCTTCCAGAATTTCACGCTTTACCGCCCGTTCGAAAATTTCGGACAGACATTGCACCTGCGCTTCGGCCAGCGTATTACCGGCACTCATGCCATTGCTGACGAATAGGTTTTCGATCAGGTTGGACGGAAAATACACCACTTCGCCGTCCGACTGCCGCACATACGGCAGTGAACAGATACCGCGCTGCACATTGCCGGAGTTGGTGTCGTACAGATGCGAGCCATACAACTCGCCATCGGGATTATAAATTTCCAGGCAGTACGCATCCAGAATTTCAGCCGGCAGCGCATCCTCAGAACCAGGCTTGAACCAGCGCTCATCCGGGTAATGTACAAACTCCGCATTGGCGATGTCTTCGCCCCAAAACGCACCGCCATAGAAGTGGT
This sequence comes from Paraburkholderia aromaticivorans, assembly GCF_012689525.1. Taxonomy (NCBI): domain Bacteria; kingdom Pseudomonadati; phylum Pseudomonadota; class Betaproteobacteria; order Burkholderiales; family Burkholderiaceae; genus Paraburkholderia; species Paraburkholderia aromaticivorans. The sequence continues at coordinate 1,762,606 of NZ_CP051516.1, read as the reverse complement.
TGCAATTCAGGCGCTCGATAAACTCTCCCAACGCCGACGCCAACGCGCTTTCTTTGGTCGATCCTTTACCATTGGTAAAACACATCGGCGAGTGCGCATCGCGGATATGCAGCGACCACACATTTGGAACGATATTGCGCCACGAAGCGATTTCAATCTTCATGCCCAAGCCCGCCAAAATGGCCGACATATTGGCGATGGTCTGCTCCAACGGCAGATCCTTGCCCGCAATATAGGTGCTGGCGTCAGAAGCCGCGTTCAACGTCAGCAACGACTGAGCATCCGCATCCAGGTTCTCTACCTCTTCAATTACAAACTCGGGTCCGGCTTGCACTACTTTTTTCACCGTACAACGGTCAATGTAGCGCAAAATACCTCGGCGGTCTGCTTCCGAGATATCCGGCGGCAGCTCAACCTGAATCTTGAAAATCTGCTGGTACCGGTTTTCCGGATCAACAATATTATTCTGCGACAGGCGGATATTTTCGGTAGGAATATTGCGATTTACGCAGTACAACTTCACAAAGTAAGCTGCACACAAGGCCGACGAGGCCAGAAAATAATCGAAGGGACCAGGCGCCGAGCCATCGCCCTTATAACGGATAGGCTGGTCGGCCACTACCGTGAAGTCATCGAACTTCGCTTCAAGACGTAGCTTATCGAGAAAGTTGACTTTAATTTCCATGGGGGAATCCTAAAAATGGTGCTCTAAATGACGTAGCCGCTATTATCCGTCGCCAACGCAATCTTGCCAGAGCTTGCAGAAGCATGATCTTAACTTCGGCCACGCCTTCGTCCAATAGGCATGCACCAAGTGCTGCAATCGCGTTCACCTGAGCCAGCCAGCGTTCAGCCGCAGCATCGCCGCGTTCGAGCAGACGTGCGGCTTGCGCATCTTCGATCGCCACGGCGGCTCGGTCGAACTCACGTCGCGTCGCCTGGATTACCGGACGGGACCGTCTTGCCGGTGCATGTCGAATGCGACGACATCACGTTGCTCAAGCTATTGATCCCCGATACAGATATCGTGTTGACCTGCGCTGATCGGCTGGTGCGCGACGAGGTCGCCAAAGGCACGCTGGTGCGCTTGCCGATGCTCACATGGTCCATGGTCCATGGTCCATGGTCCAGACGTCGAAGCCGTAGCGAGCAAACTCGTCCACGAACGAGTAGTTCTCCGCGTCCGGCACTTGCAGGTCGAAGCCCCCACGACCCGAAAACGACGAACCGTGCACAAGGAATAACACCGGCTTCCGGCCGGAACTTGCGTTGCGGTCGTCCGCGAGTCGCTTGCGATACAGATACAGTTTCACCGCACCTTTCTGCGCCCAGTGATCTCCAGCAATGATCCGCGGCGCCGCCGCGTTGGCAGAAAGCGGCACCGACGCGGCCATCACGGTTAGCGCCGCGCCTTGCAGCAAACGGCGGCGCTGGCCCCTCTGCTGCGTGTCTTTCGTGTTGCTCATTGTTCCCCTCCCCGCGAGACGACGTCGAATCCGTTCGCCTTCAAAGACGCCTGCACGGCGGGTCCGGTGAGATAAGACAGGAGTTTCTTCGCTGCATCCGGATGCTCGCTCTTTGTGCCGATGCCCACCACGTAGGTCGTTACGAGCTGCAAATTTTCCGGGATCGGCCCGACGAGGATGACACCCTGCACGGGCTTGATTTCGCTGGTCTGCCCCAATCCGAGGGACACCTCGCCTCGTGCCGTCGCTTCCATGGCGGTTTGCCCTTCCGGATAATATTTGACCTTGGGGTCCACCGTGCCGCCAATCCCGAGACGGTCAATCAACCGGGCCAGATAGATGCCGGAAGTAGCGCCGGTGGCGGGATCGGCCATACCGATCGAAGGGGCATCGAGCAGGACCTTCGTGAACGCCGGCTCGTCATTGATCGCGGGCAACGCGGCACCGGCTTTGACCGCGACTCCGAGCCGCACGCGTGCGATATCTACCTGTGAACCCTTCCTGACAAGTTGACGCTCGGTCAGTTTGGCGAGGGGCTCGGGTGGGACGATGACGAGGTCGAACGCCAGTCCCGAGATTGCCCGCTCACGCACCTGTCCCGCGGTGCCGTAAATGAGGCGCACGCGATCGCCTGTTGCAGCCAGATATCGTTCGGGCAGGTTCTCCAGTGCACCTTTCATCGCAGCCGCCGAGAGAATGACCAGATCCGCCGCATGAGCGGCTTGCATCGTGACCAACACTATCGCCAGCAGAAGTCCTGCTTTCGTCTTCATAAGCATGTGTTCCGGTGAGCATCACTGCGTACGGCATTGTCGAGTTGTCGGACGGCATTCTCGCGAACACATACTATGCGACGTCACGCAATCTGTTGAACCCAGCGACTCCGCCAACCCGGTGCCTCGAAGGGATCCGAAAAATACTGGGTCTCGTGAATGACCTTGTCGTTGCAGAACTCCATGATGCTTACCGTGAAAGCCACTCGCCCCTCATAAGTGATGGTGTACTCCGTGACCCAGAGATTACCTTCACCTTGAATTCGCCTGACATTGAAACCCGATGGCTTATCTGGATGATGACTCCGCAGTGCCTGCAAATTGCTTCGCCCAATGATTCGTTCACCTGACTGGGGATAGTCACAGATGGCATCATCCTCGTAAATATCGTGTTCTGCGTCGAGATCACCGACCGCCGACGCGTGCCAGTGCGCGTTCAGGGCTTCACGTATCTTGTCTTCCTGCATGGCGTGCCTCCGAATACCGTTCACGTCTATCTATTGCGGACGCCGCGGAATAAACCCGGGGCTGCCCGTCTTGACGACTTCGTTGTACCTCTGCCTCGTCTCAATCCGGTTGATCTCGTCGAACGCCTCTGCCGGAAGCGCGGAGATATCGAAATTCTCTCGCGCGCGGACGGCAGTCTTGGGGGTGGTGAGCAAAGCTCCGCCGCGCTGGATCGCCCAGGCAAGCAGTACCTGTGCTGGCGTCTTTCCAATTCGTGCAGCAATCTGCGAGATGACCGGATCCTCAAGCGGCCCCGGCCTGATTCCGTGACCCAATGGCGCAAAGGCCAAAAACACGATCTCTTTCTCCCTACAGAATTCCAGAAGCTCTGTTTCCGGAAGATACGGATGTGCTTCGACCTGCACCACCGCCGGCTTGATTCGTGCCGATTCATAGAGAGGCCGCAATTCGTTCAAGCCGATGTCGGACAGTCCAATGGCCCGGCATCTTCCATGGTCGACGAGATCTTCCATCGCCCTCCACGTGTCTAGCAAAGTCACGCCTTTATCGTAGATGATGTCGCCGTTTTCGTCGCGCGGGTCCTGCTCATCTCCCGCCTGGAATGCGAACGGCGTGTGTATCAGATAGAGATCGAGATAGTCGAGCCCGAGTCTGTCAAGACTTGCCTCGAACGCCGGTTCGACACGCTCGCGCCGGTGATTGGAATTCCACAATTTTGTCGTCACGAAGACGTCTTCGCGCGCGATCCCTCCGGCAGCCAGCCCTATCCGCAGAGCTTCGCCCACCTCGCGCTCGTTTCGATATCGCTCGGCGCAATCGAAGTGTCGATAGCCGGCGTCCAGCGCGTCTCTGGTAGCACTGGTAGTCGTAGCTGCATCGGGAATCAGCGTGCCGAATCCGAGCGCGGGCATGCGGCCGCCTCCGTGACTAAGCGCTATCTTTCTGCTCCGGAAATCGGAAGACTCAATCATGGCGACACCTCCGCACTATTTCATGCTCTGCGATGAAGGACCGACGCTTGGGCCCGCAATTGCGGCGCCAGGTCCATGAACGGAAAAAACGTCAACGACCCGTGTCGGATCACCGCGTCATAGCGATTCCTGGCTGACGAATTCGTGAACTGCTTACACTGAGTCTCTTTACTCAACGGTATGTGAAGTGCCGCTTCAGCGGCAGGCGCGACGTCGTAGCTTTGGCAGAGAAGTCGGCGTCGCTCGACAACCCAAGCGAGCAGAGCGGTGGCCCTGATGCCCTTCTCTCTTTCAGGCCGTATTGGTGTTGAATGTGCTGAAATTGAAGCTGTCAAATCGAGTCGCGCTGATTTGCAACTCAGCCGCCGCCGTCAGCGTCAACCGACGCGCCGCACAGGTCCGCGTCGTGATCAAGTGTAGCAAATGAATCACTGGGTAGCAGCGGTGGATGCCGGGAAAGTACAGCATGCAGCTGATGTGATTCCACTCCATGCAACAAATCGTGCGCACTGTTCGGTGCTGGTCAACTGTCGCGTGATCAAGGTCAGCATGGCGCGCGTATGCCGCGAGCCGACTCCACCTTGCGAATGCTAGGATTCCGGAGAATTTAGCGTGGTGGCCGAAAATGAGCAGCAAATGTCCCCAAACCATCACAGCTAAAGCGTCGGTGAAAGTCCATAGAACGTAGAGTGCTCTCATTGGCAGTCAAAAGATTGCTGGTCTTGCGCAAATTGACGCGGACTGGATGGCACTGAACCTTGCCGTTCTTCTATCGCTGCCTCTATCGGAGCCGTCGGCCGGGTCGGCGTCGAAGCCGAGCAACTTATTTTCAGGGCAAAGCATGAACACGTCACATAAAGTTGTCGTCGTTACCGGCGCATCGCAAGGCATTGGCGCCGAAGTCGTGAAGGCATTTCGAAAGCTCGACTACCGCGTTGTTGCGACCGCACGTTCGATCAAGCCGTCGGACGACGCGAACATCCTGACAGTAGCCGGTGATATTGGTGATCCAGCGACCGCCCAACGTGTCATTTCCGAAGGCGTCGCACGGTTTGGCCGGATCGACACGCTGGTGAACAACGCCGGCATTTACATCGGCAAGCCTTTCACCCAATACACCGCCGAAGACTACGCCGCGGTCATGAATGTGAACGTCGCGGGCTTCTATTACGTCACGCAACTCGCCATCGCCGAAATGGAAAAGCATTCGAGCGGCCACGTGGTTAGCGTGACCGCCAGCATTGTTGACCATGCGATCAGCGGCGTGTATTCGGTCATGGCAGCCCTGACGAAGGGTGGTCTGAACGCCGCCACGAAGTCGCTGGCAATCGAGTACGCGAGGAAAGGTATTCGCGTGAATGCCGTGGCGCCGGGGATCATCAAGACGCCGATGCACGCGCTGGAAACCCATGAAGCGCTGGGCGCCTTCCATCCGCTCGGGCGCATGGGCGAGATGAGCGATATCGTCGACGCTATCCTGTTCCTTGATTCCGCACCGTTCGTCACGGGAGAAATCCTGCACGTCGACGGCGGCCAGAGTGCCGGTCACTAAGCACCATTGACCTGCTGGGCGCCGCTAGCCGGTGCCTTTTTTATCCCTGGAAAACAGAATGGCGCTACGCCTATCCTCACGATCCAGGCATCATCCAACCCTCTCTTGATACGTGGACGCTGTGCTCCTCATGCCTGCTGTGCACGACGTTCAATCCAAGGACGAACTTGAATGTCCCAGACCCAATTCACCAGTACCAAAGACGAACTTGTCGCCCGTTTTATCCCCTTTCTGCAAGAGGTCAAGGACATGACCACGAGCACCGAGGTCGAGCAATGGCTGAATACGAAATATGGCATTGAAAGCGAGTTGTACAGGGATCTGTCACGACTGATTATTCTCGGCGTGAACGAGGGCTGGGCGGCCGACGCCGAAATCGCCGGCCCGCGTTACCGTCGTTCACGACTCGTTGCGCCCTGCGCGGAGACGTTCTTCTTCAGCATTACAGCGGTGCTGATGGACAGCACGGATAACGCCCAGAACAACGCCGACGGCAGCTTCCGTGGCGACTATCACTCGCACCCGTATGGCGAGTTCAATCTGGTGGTACCGCTTCACGAAGGCGCTGCGCTCGCAGGTCCGAACGGCTGGTGTTATGGCGGCTGGACGGCACCGGCACCGGGAAGCCACCACTTTCCGGAAACCAAGGGCGGCGCTGTCATCTCGCTCACGCTTCTGCCCGCAGGACGGATTGCGTTCGACGTCGAACCACCGCAGCATTGAAGCGCTCAGCGGCGCGCTGCCCAAAAGAGAGACGCCGCTAGCGCTAGCCCTGAACAGCCAGTCGAGCTTGGACCACGTGTGTCTGCTTGACCATAACCATCAGACGTTCCACGGCCACCCCTAAAGCCGCTGCGATTGAATCCAGTCTCATGCCTGTCTACGCTTCGACGATGATCACCTCATAGTTTTCGTCCTCGAAAGCGACGAGAAACTCTTCAGGCATCAGCCATGAATCGACGCTCACTATCTTCGTGTCAATGTCGACGTTGACCTTTGCGTCGGCGTCGACGGTCTTCATCGCATGCTCAATCGTTGATACGTCGTCTGAGCGGATTTCATTTTTCATCGAAAATTTCATTTGTCAGTTCCCCAGTCAACAACGCTTGAATAAAGCAGGACCTAGCGATTCATCGGCGTCAGTGGGTCCGCATTAGCCAGACGCAATGCCATATTGCCCCGGAATCTCTAAAGCGTGCCAGAAAAAAGCGGCTCGCACCGCTACACCTTTGCCAAAATTTGTTCTGTTAGCCGAATGGAAAAAGAACGTTTCCAGGTGAGTGCGTTGTCCCCGTTTCTGTGGTGACCTTGGCTGGATTTGTGAATGGAATGGACCGATAAGCGGCCTTTTTGACTTCAGGAGAGCAGGCCTGTCTCCTAGAATGAAATCAACTCATTGCGTGGCAGCAATACGTGAGTGAACCGGCTGGAATGAGTGCAGTAAAAACTATAAGGTCATCGGATCGGGCTTCTTCGCGGCGCATCCGGGATCTTTGCGAGCACCGGGCGTGACAGGGAGATTTCCCGACGGAATGCCCCATTAAATACTGGTGGCCGGACCCTTATGAATAGCGCCAACTCACCGATAACTGGAACAGGAGAACCGAAGCTTGCGCCATCGTCGGCGCCTGTCTCTGTACCCGCGACAGGGACTCCAGCACAGCAAACGTCCACCGAAGCGGAGCTGCCACTGCGGCTCACGATCGGCCTGCTCGGCATGTTGCTGGCGTCGCTGCTGGCGATATTGAACGAACAGGTCACCGCGGTAGCGCTCGCGGATATTCGCGGCGCGTTCTCGATCGGACGTGATGACGGGACCTGGCTGACCACGCTCTTCGAGGCGACGAACGTGGCCACGATGGTATTCGCGCCGTGGTTCGGCGTGACGTTCACGCTGAAGCGCTTCACGATCGGCGCCGTGCTGGCCGTGATGGTCCTTGGATTCCTCTGCCCCTTTGCGCCGAACCTGCTGACGCTCTATGTATTGCGTGCGCTGCAGGGCGTCGCAGGCGGATGTCTGCCGCCGATGCTGATCATCGTGGCGCTGCGTTACCTGCCCCCGAAGGTCAAGTTATATGGGCTCGCGGGATATGCACTGACCGCGACCTTCGGACCGGCGCTCGGCACGCCTCTCGCCGCGTTATGGACGGAATATGTCGGCTGGCAAATGGCATTCTGGCAAATCTTGCCGCTTGGCCTCGTGAGTTGCGTGGCAATCTACAAAGGACTGCCGGCGGATGCCACTAAACTCGAACGGTTCCGTTCGTTCAACTGGACCGGATTCATACTCGGTTATCCCGCCATCGCCATGCTCGTGATCGGTCTGCTGCAGGGTGATCGCCTCGACTGGCTGAACTCCACGTTGATCTCCACGATGTTTTGCGGCGGGACGCTGTTGCTCGTGGCGTTCCTTGTGAACGAATGGTTTAATCCGCTGCCGTTTTTCAAACTTCAACTGCTTGCCCGCAGGAACTTCACGCACGGACTGCTGACCCTGGTGGGCGCAGTTACGCTGCTGGTGGGCGTTGCCGCCATACCCAGCCAGTATCTCGCACAGATTCACGGTTACAGGCCACTGCAAACCACGCCGCTGTTTTTGCTGGTGGCCATTCCCCTGTTGATTACGCTCCCTGCAACCGCCGCCGTCCTGAACCTCCGGCAGGTCGACCACCGCTGGATCATGGCCATTGGACTTTCCCTGATGGCCACCACGTGCTTTCTGGGGAGTTTCGTGACCTCCGATTGGGTTCGCGAGAACTTCTACTGGCTTCAGTCGTTACAGATCCTGGCGCAACCGATGGTGATCATGGGAATCCTGATGGGCGTCACGACTGGCTTGCCGCCAACGGATGGTCCGTTTGCTTCGGCCATGTTTAACACAGTCAAAACATTGTCCGGCGCTGCGGCAACCGGCCTCATTGAAGGTCTGGGCACTGCGCGCGAGCATTTTCATTCGAGCATGCTGGTGGACCACCTGGGCAACAACGCGCTGGTCACGGGCCAGAGCATCGATGCCGTTCACGGTCTCGGTGAACTCGCACACCGGCTCCACGAGCAGGCCGTCGTACTCACATCGGCGGATCTCTATCGCGTGATGGCAGGTATCGCCGTCGCCTTTCTTTTCGTTATTCCGGTGTTACCCGTGCGTGTTTATCCGCCCTGGAGCACGACGCAGCCCCCTTCCCGCTAAGCGACGCTATCTATGTCATCCGCTACCCGATTTCCTCCCAGAACAATTCGTCTTGCCGCGTATGTGGTCATACTCGGCGTCGCTATACTGGCCTGCATATGGCTGTTTTCCGGCTCAACCAGCGAGACCACGAACGATGCCTATGTGACGGCCGATTTCACGCTGGTCGCGCCGCGTGTCGCGGGCCAGCTTTCCGAGGTGCTGGTCGAAGACAACCAGCAGGTCAAGGCCGGGCAATTACTGGTACGCATCGACGACCGCGACTTCCGCGCCGCCCTGATGAGTGCGCAGGCGGACGTGGCGGCAGCCAGGGCATCGGTCGCGAACTACGAGGCCGAGATTGCACGACAGCCTGCGCTCGTCGATCAGGCGCGTGCCACGCTGCGCGCAGATGACGCGACGCTCGGGTTTGCGCGCGCGAACGCCGCGCGCTACCGCAATCTCTCGGAAACCGGTGCGGGAACGACACAGGAGCAGCAGCACGCCGCAAGCACGCTGGCCGAGGAACTCGCGCAGCAGGCGCGCAACCGCGCCGCGCTCGTGGCGACCGAGCAGAATCTCGACGTTCTGAAGACACAGCGCGACAAGGCCGCCGGCGCGTTGGCGCATGCCGAAGCCGCTTTTGAGCAGGCGAAACTCAACCTGTCGTATACCGAGATCCACGCGCCCATCGACGGCAAGGTCGGACGACGTTCGGCACGCGTCGGCGCATTCGTGACGACCGGCGCGCCGCTGCTCGCGATTGTCCCGCTGTCGGACGCTTATATCGTCGCCAACTTCCAGGAAAACCAGCTTGCCCGGATGCGACCCGGCGACACCGTGCGTATCAAGGTCGACAGCATTCCTGACGTGACGATCCGGGGCCATGTCGATAGTCTTGCGCCCGCCACGGGCGTGAGCTTCGCGCCTATCGCGCCCGACAACGCAACGGGCAACTTCACCAAGATCGTCCAGCGCGTGCCGGTCAGGATCAGCATCGATCACGGACAACAGGCTGCGTCCGCATTGAGCGTGGGCCTTTCCGTCGAAACGGAGGTCGCCGTCGGCAAGCGTGCCGATATGCGGATCGCGGGAGCGGACGCGAAATGAACGCGAGCGACTTCTCCCTCCGCACGCCGGCGCTCGCGTTGCTGCTGTGCTCCATGCTCACGGGCTGTCTGGTTGGCCCGAACTTCGAACCTCCGCAGACGGCCACGCCCGACGTGTTCAACCGCACCCAAGCCGCGCGGGCTTCGAGCAAAGCAGTCGAATCCGAATTCACGCCGGAATGGTGGACGCTGTTCAACGATCCGATACTGAACTCGCTGGAACAACAACTGACCGATGCGAATCTCGATGTGGCGGCCGCATCGGCGCGTCTGCGGCAAAGCCGGGCGGAACAGCGCATTGCCGGTGCCGAAGAATATCCGACGCTGAACGGCGCCGCCTCCTATAACCGCGAGCGTGGGAGTCCGAACGGCATCCTGTCGCTGCTTGGCGTCACCCCGACGGGGAGTCAGACGCAGTCGGCATCGGGCAGCGCGCCGCTTGGCGTCGCGCCATTGCCGGGCGCCAAGGGCTCGCCCGCTTACGATCTTTACCAGTTCGGTTTCGATGCCTCATGGGAACTCGACTTCTGGGGTCGCGTCCGACGCGGTGTCGAGGCCGCGTCGGCGCTCTCCGATGCCTCGTACGAGGACCGCAACGCAATCCTGCTGTCCACCCGCGCCGAACTCGCGCGCGACTACATTCAACTGCGCGACACGCAGGCCCTGCTCCAGATCGCGAAACAGAACCTTGAAATCGCCCACGACGCCACGAAGCTCACGGAAAACCGGGTGCATGAAGGCGTCACGACGGACCTGGACGTAGCCAACGCGATGGCCCAGGCGGAGTCGATCGAAAGCCTGATTCCGACGCTCGAATCGCGCAGCACGACTACGATCAATGCGATCGGCGTGCTCCTGGCAAAGGAACCCGGCGCATTGCAGCAGATGCTCGCCGAGCCGCACGATGTGCCGGCACTGCCCGATCAGGTGCCGATTGGCGTTCCGTCGGAACTGGTACAGCGCCGACCCGACATCAGAAAAGCGGAGGCCCAACTGCATGCAGCCACGGCGACGATCGGTATGGCGAAGGCCGACTTCTATCCGCGCATATCGCTGAACGGCAGCGCGGGGTTCCAGAGCCTGCAGTTGTCGAATCTCGCCGACTGGGCGTCCGGTCAGTTTGTCGTGGGACCGTCGATCACAATGCCGATATTCGAAGGCGGACGTCTCAAGGGCACGCTTCATTTGCGCGAGGCGCAGCAGCAGGAGGCGGCGATTGTCTACAAGCACACTGTGCTCCAGGCATGGCGCGAGGTGGACGATGCGCTCGTCGTCTATGACGCCGAACAGCGGCGGCGCGATCGCCTGAAAACGGTCGTGAGCCTGAACCAGCGCGCGCTGTCGATTGCGCGGCAACGGTACAAGGCAGGTGCGGTGGATTTCCTCGACGTGCTTAACGTGCAGAAACAGTTGCTCGATGCGCAGAGTAATCTTGAACAGAGCAAGGCCGACGCCGACGCGAACCTCATCACGCTGTGCAAGGTGCTCGGCGGCGGATGGGAGTCAACGTATGCCAGACAGGACAGTCCTCATTGAACCGGTCGTCTGTTGCACGCGACAAGATGTGCGTATGGAGCGGATGTTCCCGTCGCTGACCTTCCGCAAACAGGATGTCAGCGAACGAGCACCTTTACGACCCCGCCAGCCGTTTCAACGTCGCCTGCATCTTTGCGTTCAACGCAGCGACCGGAAGCTCACGCGAACCTCTTCCGAGAAAACTTGCGGCTGCTCCCAAGCCGCAAAATGTCCGCCTTTGGGAAGGCGGTTATAGTGAATCAGCTTGGGATACGCCTTCGCTGTCCAGCTTTGCGGGGCAGCGTAGATTTCATCTGGAAAGACGCTGACGGCAACCGGGATGGCAACATGTTTGGGAGCAAAGAAGTTGAGCTTGTTTTCCCAATACAACCGCCCTGATGAAATTGCGGTGTTCGTGAGCCAATAGAGCGTCACGTTGTCGAGAACGTCGTCCCGCGTAAGCCCTTCGGACTGACCGTCGAACACGCGTGCGATGAGCGCCTGGCTGGCTGAGTCGTGGTCGAGCATCCACGCGGCGAGGCCGACAGGCGAATCCTCAATGCCGTACAGCGTCTGCGGGCGGTTCGCCATCTCCAATGCGTAGCCCAGACCGTGCTTGTAGAAATAGTCGAGCTGGTCGAACGCGTGCTTCTCATCGGGTGAGAGACCTGTTGGCGCCGGCTCTCCGAGCTTGAGTGCCTGTGCAATGTCGTCCGGCACAGTTGCCGGCATATTGGTGTGAATGCCGAGCAGTTCCGGCGGTGCCAGCAGAGCCATCTGCTCCGTGACAGCATTCCCCCAATCGCCGCCTTGCGCCACATATCGCGTGTAGCCGAGCCGCTTCATCAGTACGACCCAGGCGCGTGCGATCCGAACAGGATCCCAGCCGGTCGCCGTCGGTTTGCCTGAGAACCCGTAACCCGGGAGCGACGGAATCACCACATCGAATGCGTCCGACGCCGTCCCGCCATGAGCGGTCGGATTGGTCAGCGGACCGATGATCTTCAACTGCTCGATGATCGAACCCGGCCACCCATGCGTGACGATAACCGGCAACGCATTGGCATCTTTCGAACGAACGTGGATGAAATGAATGTCGACCCCATCGATCTCCGTGACGAACTGCGGCAGCGCGTTCAGCCTCGCTTCGACTTTGCGCCAGTCATAGTCGGTCGCCCAATACCGTGCGAGCTTCTGCATTGTCGCGAGTTGCACGCCTTGTGACGCATCAGTCACCGTCTCGCGGTCAGGCCACCTGGTTGCCTTGATACGCCTCTTCAATTCGATGAGTTGCGATTCCGGCGCGTGCACACGAAGTGGACGAATAGCGGTCTTGTCACCGCCGCTCGACTTCGTGACTTCAGTGATGGTTTGATTCGTCTCCGCGAAAGCGAGTCGACTCAACGAGCCCGCAACAACGGCCGCCGCTGCCACGCCGATAAACCGACGGCGCGACGGGGTCTGGGGAAGAATATTGTCAGCCATACAAGCTCCTGTTGGCAAAGAGTCCAATGAGGTGGAGCGATGAGTGCGGCAGCAACGCAAATCCTGGGCAAGCACCTTCACGATTGTCCAATTGAGTCGCCTGTCGAGGCAGCCAGTTGGCAAGCCTCACATCGTTATCGCTTCGACCGGCCGCAAACCGTAGTTCGCAGTAGTTGTAGCGATTGTGTGGAAGCAAACCCTCCGGGTAAACGGCCAGGTTAGAACAACAGTTGTGTCGGTCGCGAACAAATCCGTTGCGCTCGACCGCTGCGAATCAAAGTGCGCAACCGGAAGCCGGCGCGAAGCAGGAGTTCAGGATCAAGCGCGTGACGCCGGCATACTGCCGCGTCACCATCGACCATCCACCCTTCAATATGTTTGGTCCGGAATCCATACCGCAGTTGAACAGCGTGATCACCCAGATAGAGAACGATCCCGAACTGAAGGTCGTGGTGTTCGATAGCGCAGTACCCGGTTTTTTCCTGACTCACTACGACTTTGTGCCACCCCTCGAAGTCACGACGCGCATGCCGCCCGGTCCGACAGGCATGCCGCCACTACCCGATATGTTGACTCGCCTGAGCCGCTCTTCCGTGGTGTCGATCGTGTCGATCCGGGGCCGGGCTACGGGCGTCGGCAGTGAGTTGGCGCTTGCATCCGACATGCGCTTCGCCAGCCGTGAAAAAGCCGTGCTCTCCCAATTCGAAGTGGGTGCCGGATTCGTTCCCGGCGGCGGACCGATGTCCCGTCTTCCCCGTCTGATGGGGCGAGGCCGCGCACTGGAAATTCTGCTGAGCGGTAACGATATCAACGGCGAACTTGCCGAACGCTACGGCTATGTCAACCGCTCCTTTCCGGATGCCGAACTGGACAGGTTTGTCGATACCCTGGCCCGCCGCATTGCATCCTTCGATAAGCAAACCATCGGGGAGATCAAGCACTTCGTCAATATCGCGACTCTCCCGCCCGATAGCGAGGTCGGGCCACCGTGGGACGCTTTCATTACCTCCGTACAACGTCCAGCGGCACAGCGGGATATCAGGAAGCTGATGGAACTTGGACTGCAGAAAAATCCTGACGTGGAAATTCATCTCGACCGGTACACCGGCCAGGTCAATCAACCGGACAAATAATCCACGCGCTTCGTAGCTGGCCTAGCCATCAGCCGCCTGGTTCATGCCGGCGATTGCGTGCCGGCCTGTTCTGCAACGATATGGCCGGCATACCAGTCCGGCCAGTTTTCGTCATGCTGTCCGGAGAGTTTTTCATACTCGCCATGCGCGGCCGCGGCGCGTCGTAGCGCCCCTGCGAGTTCTGTTGCCGAAGTGAATGTCGTGGCCCGCGCGTCTACTCTTCCGGGGAGTCGGGTGGTCACCTCCTGGAAGACCCAGCCATTTCCGTCAGGATCGCTGAACGAGGCGAAGGAACCATAGCTGCTCCGCGCCGGTTGCGGGCCGCTCACGCGCCCTTCCTCGCCCGCACGGTGGAAAAGGCCGCCGGCATCATGGAAAACTTCGCTCACGTCGATGCCGCGCTCCACAAGCTCCGCGTGCGCCCTGGTTATATCGGACACAATGAGATGGAGTCCCTGCACCGAGCCCGGCTCTTCCGTCGTGACGCCCTTGCCGAAGAGGATCGAGCATTGCGAGCCCGGGGGCGTGAAATGGACAACCCGAAACTGGTCGTCCTTCGCGATATCGACGTCGAGCCTCCAACCTAACCTGACGTAGAACTGCTTGGCGCGATCGACGTCAGAGACCGGGATGACAACAATCTCGAGCTTCATGTCGACCGTCTGCGCTGTACCGGCAGCTGTCTCGGCTTCGTTGGGTGTTTGTGCATTGCTCATGTCGAACTCCTCGCGTTTCGGTGATTCAGGGGTGACTGATACGTTTTAACCTGGCGACTCGTCTACCTGATCTGGAATATCCGACTCCATGTTATTCGGCTTGACCGGATTGTTGTATCTGATGGCTTACCAAGAGGCCGGATGATCATGCAAGAAGTTTCCAGTAAAGCTCCGCTTTCAAAAAGCTTCAAGGAGAAAATCAATAGTGAACAATTCTCACGAGTAGCGGAAGAGTCAATGTGCTCTTTGTGGCGAAATGCCCTTCGGCGCGACGCTGTCAAACAGATTGGCGCCTGTGAAGAAGCCATCTTGTGGCCGGACACCTTCGACCCGCGCGCGTCGCGCCAAACTTGTTCCTCACACGCAAGTCTGTTTGTCGCCGGAGGGTATTCGAACCCGGCGCCAAAGCGCCTAGATTAGTCCCTTATCGGAGCCGTGGACCCGATCGGCAACAGCGTCCACTCAATCGATTCGGAGGTTCTCTATGAGCACGCCACAAAAGGTCGTCGTCGTTACCGGCGCCTCGCAAGGCATCGGCGCAGAAGTCGTCAAGGCGTTCCGCAAGCTCGACTATCGCGTGGCCGCCACCGCACGCAGCATCAAGCCCTCGGAAGATCCCAACATTCTGGCCGTGGCCGGCGACATTGCCGACCCCGACACCGCCCGCCGCGTGATCAGCGAAGCCGTGGCCCGCTTTGGCCGCATCGACACACTCGTCAATAACGCCGGTGTCTTCGTCGCCAAGCCTTTTACCCGCTATACGGCCGAAGATTATGCAGCGATCACGGGCGTGAACCTGAACGGCTTTTTCTACATCACGCAGCTCGCCATTGCTGAAATGGAGAAGCATTCCAGCGGCCACGTCGTCAGCATTAGCACCACCCTGGCCGACCACGCGATCGAGGGCGTGCCCGCGGTACTCGCCGCGCTCACCAAGGGTGGCCTGAACGCGGCAACCCGGTCCCTCGCGATTGAATACGCCAAACGCGGCATTCGTGTCAACGCGGTCTCGCCGGGCATCATCAGGTCGCCGATGCACCCGGCGGAAACGCACGCGGCACTCGGCGCGCTGCATCCGATGGGTCATATGGGCGAAATGAGCGATATCGTGAACGCGATCTTGTATCTGGACTCCGCCCCGTTCGTCACCGGCGAGATCCTGCACGTCGATGGCGGTCAGAGCGCTGGTCACTGAGCACGACCGTGCAATACCAGGCACCGTCCCACGTGACCGGACGCCGCCGCCAGGCGGCGGCCGGTTTATCGACGAGTATCAAAGGAACATCACGCCAATCGTCACGATCCAGGTAGCCAGCGAGGGCGCGAGCCCGGGCATCGATTCGGTCAACGCAGAAAAACCTTCATTCCGACGACGCCTGGATCACCGGCCCACCGATTCGAACGGTGAAGGCCGCGCATACCGCAACTCAGCCGGCCGCCAGCTGTAGTCTTCCCGATAGTCATTCAGCGGCAGAACAGTCGCTGCGTCCTTCACGTCATATCGAGCCGATGATCTGAAAAACTGGGTGCAATAATCGACGAATGTCCTGAGCCTCGCCGGAAGCAGTTCCCGGTGCGAGTAGAAGAGACAGATTTCAACCTTGCTGTCGAATGTCGTGCACAGCGGCAGGATATGCGTCAGGCGCCCGGCTTCGATATCCTCCCGCACCATGGTTTCAGGCAATGCGGCAATGCCGGTCCCCATCAGTGCCGCTGCTCTAAGCAATATTTCGTTCCCGTCCATCGACGACATGGGAGACACGCTCACCCGTGTTTCGCTCTCAAGCAGTTCGACGACGTCCACGCCTTTCTTCCGTGAATCCGTGTCCAGCAGGAGAAAGTGATGGTTCAGCTCGGCGGCGGCTTTGGGAATACCGTACTGCTCCAGATAAGCGGGCGCCGCGACGAAGATGCGCTGTGACTTCGACAACGTGCGGCGAATCACGGCAGATTGCTCGACTAGATGCGGCGGAAGAATCGCCATGTCGAATCGGCCGTCATACAGGTTGGCGGCCCCCTCCTGAACGGAAACGATCAGATTCACATTGGGAGCAATGGCGTGATAGCCCCGCACCAGGCGCGCAAAGGTTTCACTCATCAGCATCGGATGCACGATCAGCCGCAGCTTTCCGCTGTCGACTTCACGCGAGCGCGTAATGCGACGATTCGCTTCGTCGAGTTCTTCGAGCAAACGGCAGCAACTCTGATAGTAGGGCTGCGCCGCTTCAGTCAAAGAAACAGACCTCGTTGTCCTGAGCAAGACCCTCGTCTGGATGCACCCTTCGAGCTTGGCGATCGCTTTCGATACCGACCCCGTGGTCACATTCAGCGACTCCGCAGCCTTGCTAAAGCTTTGATATCGTGCGGCAGCAACGAATGCACGCAACATGTAAAGCTGGTCCATCTCGCACCTCACTGGTCAATGTAGAGATGTAGAGCAGAGTATTCAGGTGCCGCGAATCGTCACTGGCGAGACAATTCAAACAGCCGGGAACGAATGAAGGGTAAGCGCGAACGCTGCGCGGCACCATTGTTCGATATGGTGTAACGCATCGTGCGCTCGCGTGCCCGACTAATACGTTCGGATGCGCGCACCTATCCAGCCCGAATGCTCTTTCGGCAACTTTTGCGTGGTCTCAGGACGCGGCTATCGCAGCGCACCATGTGCTGGCAAGACGCCGTGGCCCTTCGCGAGGGCGAGAATACAAGAAGGAAATCGGCTGGCGAAAGGGAAAACGTCTAGATCTGGCTTGTCTGCAACGGCTCAATCGCGTTGAGGGCCGATTCGAGGATCATCGCGCGGGCATTGACCGGCGCAGGTTTCGAGCGCTGCGGATGAAATATGCGGTCCCCGC
Source organism: Paraburkholderia aromaticivorans (assembly GCF_012689525.1). Lineage (NCBI taxonomy): Bacteria > Pseudomonadati > Pseudomonadota > Betaproteobacteria > Burkholderiales > Burkholderiaceae > Paraburkholderia > Paraburkholderia aromaticivorans. The sequence goes on along the minus strand of NZ_CP051516.1, from coordinate 1,745,394 downwards.
GTCTGATCCGTTGCCCGCTCAACACGCATGTTCCTGACACCTTGGCGTTCGCGAGCCGCCAGACCTGGGCGCCGTAGAAGCAGCTCGTGGGGTCCCGCCATGCAATGGTCACGGTGAGCGAGGTGGTCCGCTCAATCAGACTCACCTTCAGATGAGGTAAGTGACTAGTGCCTGGCATCGCCTCGAAGCCATAGCATGTCCCGCGTTTTGGCACGGGCGTCGTATCAGCGTCCGCATTGGGGCATCGAAATCCCGATGACAACAGTCGTATCGTCTGACCCCACGGGTCGACTCGGCTAACCAGCATGGCCGCGCTCCTTATGAATCGAAACGTAACGTTTCACTCTCGCTGAACGGGACGCCACGCCGATAACAACACGTTAAGCGCCCCGAACAGACGCTCGATGACTCAAACGCCCAAGGACGGCTGCCGCTTGTCCACCTATCGGTCAATGCGTCTGCGTATTTGCTCCGAGCCATGATATGGCCATTGAGGTGTGGATAGAATGCGCGCTCAGGAAAAGGGCTTTTTCCTCGGCAATACTTCTGGCATCGGCCCGATTCCTTCCCTGCATACACCTGCGCCGCGAGTCCGCACCGGGCGATCGGCGTCCGGCGATCGGCATAACCGCATTCTTGCGCGACGTGCCTACGGTCTGTGCCCGGTGGGTGCGCTTATGCGGCCAGGCGCATGAGCGTCTGTTGAACACTGGCCGCCGTAGCGTAGCCCGAACTGAGCTGCCCAATCTTTCCGTTCTGCTCAACAAACAACGATGGGAAGCCCGACACACCCAACCGGCGGGTCAGCGCGAAATCCGCGCGAGTGGCCTGTATCGCTTCGTCCGAGGACCAGACGGTGAAAAACGCCTCGGCGTCGACGTCAAACCCCGCAGCCTTCAACGCCGACGCGCCGATCTCTGCCAGAACCTTGCCATTCGTGGTATCAAGTCCATCGACATAGAATGCCCGCTGGAACGCGCCGAAGACCGTCAGCAGATTGGCCGCGGGCTTGATCAGACGGGCCGTTACCACCGCGCGGCAGACCGGTTCAGTGTCATACACAAAGTTCTTCCTCGCAAGCAACGCTTCACGATTGAATTGCGCGCCGCTCAGTTGCTCGACGCGGGCCCAGTGCGTCAGGCGAAACTGCTTGCCTGCGTCGTCCAGAACCTGTGTGGAGCCCGCGGCCAGGCCACCCAGCACCACCTGTACTTCAAGGTCGGGCATTGGCTCTACGAGGGTTGTCATCTCCTTGTGGAAGCCATAACACCAGGAGCACATTGGATCGCCTACAAATATGAGTTTCATCGCTAATTCCGTTAGATTTCGCTGTTGCGCAGGCCCGTTGCGCGGATCGTGAAGAACACGTGATACGTCACCGGGCGGCGTCGGGTGGAAGGATCATAGAGCCGAACCGCGATGCCACGAACCAGGCTAGCCTCAATTCACTCTTTACACCGTGTAACCAAGGTCTCCCTATTCGCCGATAGCTGCGCGCGGAAATGGCGCGGGCCGTCTACTCGCATCGACATCCCCGAGACTGGATTTCGATCCCATTGGATATACGGCCGTATGAGTTCCACACGCTTTTTTAGAGGCAATCCCACCCGTTCGTACAATGGTTTTCAACGGCCGGGCCGTATACCTTGATTTCATGGCGAGTGCGGCCGTCTCGCGCGCCACCGACCAGGAGGGCGAGTCGTGAATGCAAGGGAAACAGCAAATTCGGTGATCAGTCTGCACGGCGACGCGCTCCCGTCGACACCGCGCGGGATACAGACCGACGCCGACGCAGTGAATGCGCTCTCCGAGCGGGTGTTCAAAACACTCGTGCTTGTCGTCTGTGGGTGGTCTTTGATTGAAGCGCCGCTAGAGTTGGGCGGGTCCGACGCCCACGCCGGGCTGCTTGCCCTGCTCCTGTCGAAGCTCGTCGTGGTCGGCACAGGTCTCGCTGCCGTTGCCAAAGCACGCTTCGCTCGCGAAACGTTTGCCTTTCTCTGCGGTGCGAGCGTGTTGGCCATCGCACCCGCACTACCGATGGAATTCAACCATTCCTTCGCAATAGCAATCTTTTCATCGATCGAATGCTTCAGCAAGGCCGCATGCGTGATGGCATTCGCCGTCGCATCGTCGCGAGAAAAGCAGTCTCGCCAGCAATAGCGACCTCGATAGACATGCGGTTGCGCGTCGACGCACTTATTTGAGGAGGTGGTTATGTCTCGCGTATTGCACAACTGGATTTTTCTCGGCACCCATGCCTACGACGAGTACACCTTCGTCCCGTGGCTCAACAAGAACGTGTATCGGCGGACAGTGGATCTGAGTCGTGTTTGCCTGCTGTGAGTCAATTTGCGGATGCGGACCGATGCTTCTGCCATTCGGATCACTCGATTCGTCAGAAGAAACGGCGTCCTTGCTTGAACGCCGCTCGGGCTACCGGGCAACGGAATAAGTTACGGCGCAATGAAACCAGGGAAGACCATGCGCAATAGGTAGCGATAAGCGCGAGCATTGCTTACTATACGAAAAGTATCGGCGTCAGCTTAACGTGACGAACTTTTCGAAGATCGAGCGATGAAACATGACAAGGTTGGGGCGGGAAATGAATCATTGCCGGACTCGCTTGTTTATGTAGTCGATGACGACGAGTCCATTCGAGGCGCCCTGACCTCTCTGCTCATGTCGGTTGGAATTCACGTGCGGGCGTTCGAATCGGCCGACGATTTTCTAGCCACGGACATGCCGGACGTGCCGAGTTGTCTCATTCTTGATGTTCGTCTGCGAGGCACCAGCGGCCTGACGTTGCAGCAGGATCCCTTCAAAGAAAGTGTTCGATTTCCGGTCATATTTCTGACCGGGCACGGTGACATCGAGATGTCCGTCAAGGCAATGAAGGCGGGCGCTTTCGATTTCATGACCAAGCCGTTCAAGGATCAGGATCTGATCGATACGATCGCCGCGGCGCTGAAAAGGGATGGTGAATTAAAACGCCAGGAGAGGATCGTTACAGGCATCCGTCAAACCTACGATTCGCTCACAGCGCGTGAGCGGGAAGTCATCGGGTTGGTCGCCGACGGCCTGTTGAACAAGCAGATCGCCGACCTCCTGTGTCTGAGCGAAGTGACGGTCAAGATCCATCGCGCGCAAGCGATGCACAAGCTGCAGGCGCGCTCAGTGCCTGATGTCGTCAGGAAGTTACAACAGGTGCTGCCTCTGCACTAAAGCGCCAGGTTGCAATTTCCGGATTCGCTGCGCGCTAGCTGCCATCCTCGGCCGGATCGATCCCGGCTAATACGAACTGTCACTAAAATCATTCTAAGGTCTTATTGTCGCCTGTTCCGTAGGCCTGTAATTTGCATAGAGGATTCAGCCTTTCCGAATCCTTTCGATGCCCTGCGGACTCGAGATGAGAACAAAGCGCTCTCCTGCAGTTATTGGGGTGGTGGACGACGACGAATTCGTCCGGATGGCGACATCCAGTTTGCTTCGTTCGGCAAACTGGAAGGTGATTGTTTATGAGTCCGCCAACCATCTTCTAGGTGATACGCGCCGCTCCGCACTGAAGCTTGTTGTCGCGGATATTCACATGCCGGGCATGGACGGTTTTGCGCTGCTTGAATCGATCAAGCTATGGGAGCGGCCAGTTCCTGTCATTTTCATTACCGCCTACGCGACGCAAGAGCTTCTCGAGCGAGCTGAAGCCGGCGGAGCCGCCGGCTTCTTCTCAAAGCCAGTGGATGACGCGCGGCTGCTCGCGCTGATTGGCGAGATACTGAGGAAGTGAGCTGGCTGAAAATCCGTCGCCTTGTCAGCGTGTATATCGCGATCGCCTGAACTAAGCGTTGCCCGGATGCGGTACGTTGCTTTGCGCAGGCAACGTGAACTGAAACGTGGCGCCACCGGCAGAGTTCGACGTCACCCATAGTCGTCCGCCGTGACTTTCCACGATCGAGCGGCAGATCGGCAGCCCCATCCCCAGCCCGTTGGGTTTGGTCGTAAAAAATGCCTCGAAGACGCCTTCCAGATGCTCGGCGTCGAGGCCCGGTCCAGAATCCTCCACGCTAATGCAGAGTTCGTCGACGCCGGACCTGCCAGATCGGATCAAAAGCGTTCGCTCGCCGACGTCCGTTGCGCTCATTGCTTCAAGGGCGTTGATCATCAGATTGAGCATCACTTGCTGCAGCTGTACCCGATCGCCCTGGATCTGCGGCAATCCCTCAGCCAGCTGCGCGGCAAGCTCGACATCGTGCTTGCTGGCTTCACTTCGCATGAACGCGATCAACTCGAGAATCGTTTCGTTGATGTCGAGGCCGTCCTTGCGCTGTGGCTCCTTTTTAAAGAAAGCGCGGGTGCGGTCGACGATGTTATTGGCGCGGCCGCCATCCGCGACAATCCGGTTGAGCGCCTGACGCACCTCGTCGAGATTGGGCGGGCGCGCCGCCAGCCAGCGCAAGGCCGCACTGGCGTAGGCAACCGTTGCGGTAATGGGTTGCTTCACTTCGTGAGCAATCGATGCCGATAGCTGGCCCATCGTGGCCACGCGATTGGAATGCGCCAGTTCCATCTGGAGTCCGATATATCGTCGCTCGCTGTCGCGTACGTCCTGTTGCGCCCGCTTCTGGTCGGTCAGGTCGAGGATGAAAGCGACGCCCTGCCCTTCACGGTCGCCGAACGCCGCCGCGCCGACCAGCACCGGCACCCGGCTGCCATCCTTGCGGAAGTATTCTTTCTCGAACGGTTTGGCGCTTCCGGTGGTCGTCAATTCGGCCCTCACCCGTTCGTCGAGCTCACGCCACTCGGGCGGAGTCAGATCGGGCCAGCGGATACGTCCTGAGACGAGATCTTCCCGGCTGTAATCCACGATGCGCAGGAAAGCGTCGTTGGCTTCGACGACGTTGCCTTCAAAGTCCCAAATGTGGATCCCGATGATGTTGGAATCCACCAGACGCCGGACCTTTGCCTCGCGCTCCTGAAGATCGGCATAAAGACGCGTGTTCTCGAGCGAAATGGCCGCCTGTGACGCCAGCAAATCGAGCAGCGAGGAGCGGCGCGCCGTAAAAACATGCGACGTGGCCGTGTTCTCGAGATACAGCAGGCCGCTGAGCGTGCCCTGTCTGACCAGCGGCAGGCAGAACAGGGATCGCGTCGCGCCACTTGCCAGGTAGCTGTCCTGCGAGAACATATTGGGTATCAAGGCATCGTCGATGATGACGACCTTCTGCGTGTGGATCACATAACGCAGAATGGCGGCAGGGACGGCGGAATGGGCAAGCGGCTTTCGGTTCAACGCGATCCCGTGCCCATTGATGCGCGCCTCTGCCTCGATCCGGTAGCCGTCCGGCTGTTGCGGCACAACTAACAGGCCCCGATCGGCGCCTGATGTCTGCAGCGCTATCGTCATCAGGCGCTCGATCAGGCCATCCAGTTCGATCTCGCTGGACAGGGCTTGCGACGCCTTGAGCAGCGTCGCGGCGTCGAACTGCCGCCAATCGAAGCTGAGTGTCGACGTGGCATTGCTCCCGTCCTGACTGGCGAGGCGGGGAAACTCCGCGTCGAGTTGCGCGACTTTGCCGTCCGCGCCCCAAAAGGCGAAGCAATGACGCGCGTTGCGCAAATACGCATCGGCGCTCGTCCTGAGACCGCTGCTTAGATAGAAGCGACCGGCGAGTTCGTTGGCGATGCCTTCGTGGTGCAGAAAGCCGTTCTCATGAGCGGAGTGGACAGCCTGCTCGTAAAGGCGCATGGCGTCGAGATCGCGGCCCTCCAGACGCGCGAACTCCGCACAGACAAGCGCGTAGCGATTCTGATAGTTCTCCGGGCAATGCTCAGCCCACATTTCGAGCTTCCTGAGTTTCGCTGCAAGAAGGTGCTTATAGACTTGCTGCTGTTCCTCGGATGCCTGCGGATAAAGCGCCGTCAAGGTGAGCGCATGAAAGAAGTGATAGGTCGGCTCGATCGCCAATGCCATGACAGAACTGAGGACCGCCTCCGCCCGGTCCGCAGCCTCCAACGCCTCGGCATACCGGCCATCGAGGAAAGCAAGCACGACCTTGATGATGCGATAGACGCCGATCGCGCAGCCGAAATTCGATTTGATGATGGCCTCGAAGCAGGCTGCTTCGTCGAACGTCTCGTCGTTCAGGTTCAACGGTTCGGTCGTCTTGCCGCGAAGACTGATGACGAATTGCCGCTCGACCCGGATCAACTCATACACCGCGTCGTTGTGACTCGCGCGCGCGAGCGCCGCGTACTTTTCCGAGAGCGTCTGCACGTCTTCGAGGACCGCGCCTTTCTCGATCGTCTGCCAAACCGCGTTGAAGGCGACGTTGCCTGCAAAAACGAGGTCGCCCGCTTCCAGGCACGCAGCGGTGGCCCGTTCGAGCACCGGCAGATTAGTTGCAATGTGGCAGCGCCAGAAATTGACATGGGCGCCGTACAGGTGAAGCAGCTTTCCATTCAGGCGCCGATTGCCGAACTTCTCATTCAGCTTGAGCGACATCTCTGAAAATTGCACCGCAGTGGGGATATCGCCGATCAGGGACACCAGCATCAACGCGTAATTGCCATAAGCAAAACTGGAGTTCTCGGTATTGCCGTGTTGCAAGGAGAGGTTCACCGCCTTCAGAGTGATGAGCGGGTAAAACGCGGGCCGCGCAGCGAAAGCGCAGTTCATCGCCTGAAGGAGAAGGTTGACGATCGCACGGATCGCCGGATCCGTCGCCACCGGCACCTCGACCAGGTCGTCGACGGAACGCCCGGCCTGATTGACGCGAACGTCCCGCAACCCGTCGTCGACGGCAGCCTGGATGTCCTGATCGCTCTCAGGAAAGGCGATGCCGAAATCGCGCAGCGCAACCAGCGCGACCGCGAAGCTCTCGTCATATCTTCCGGCGAGCTGATACAACTCGATCCGCAGGCTGAAGACCTTCGCACGATCGAGATTGGAGCGCGCTCTCACGAGCATCATGTCGGCCAGCGCGTCGGCTTTCGCAAAATCGCCGACCAGATATTCACACTCCGAAAACGCGAGATAGAGATCGAACGTGCTGTCGTAGCGCTGCGTCCATGCGTCGGGCGACAGCAGCGCCACGCCCTGCGCCAGATAGCTGCGCGCGGCCGCGTAGGCCGTCGAATTCATCGCGCGCCGGCCCGCGATGAGGTTCAACGCAACGACCTGCTCGCGCTCCGGCTCCGTCACGATCAGCGCCGCGCCGCGATTGAGATGGTTGACGATGTCGAAGATGGCATCTTCAAGCGCTTCCGACGGGGTCCGCGACACGAGCGCCCGGCCAATTTGCAGATGCGCGGCGGCGCGCTCGTCGGCGGGGATCAACGCATAGGCGGCCTCCTGCACGCGGTCGTGTGCGAATTCATAGGCGTTGGCCACGCGAAAAACGAGGCCCGTCCGCACGGCTTCCCACAGATTCGCGTGCATCGTCTCTTCGGATCCGCCCTGAACCCGCGTCAGTGCGATCACTTCAGCGATGTTGCCGAGGCACGCCAGTTGCCCCAACGCGTCGCGCGTCAGCGGTGGCAAGCGGCTCAGCTTCGCCGCCATCAAATCGGCGACGTTCTCGGTAAAACCCTTCGCACGGATGCGCGGCAAATCCCAGCACCACGCCGCGGCGCGCTGATCGAACGTGAGCAGGTCTTCATCGGCGAGCGCCATCAGAAACTGGATCGCGAAGAACGGATTGCCGCCCGTCTTCTCGTGCACCAGTTGCGCGAGCGGCCCGGCCGTCGCGCCGTCGCAGTGAAGCGAATCAGCCACGAGTTGCGTGACGCTCTCCGGCGTGAGCGGCGCGAGCTCTATCTGCTGCACCTTCCCTTCGGCGTGACTGATCGACTCGAGCGTGCGCGCAAACGGGTGCGATGCATCCACCTCGTTGTCCCGGTACGCGCCGACCAGCAGAACGTGCTTCACGTCCGGATGCGTGACGAGGTGGGCGAGCAGGTCGAGCGTCGCCGTATCGACCCATTGCAGATCGTCGATAAACAGCGCGAGCGGATGCTCGGGTCGCGCAAACACGCCGAGAAAACGTCGAAATACGATCTGGAAGCGGTTTTGTGCATCCTGCGGCGGCAGAATGGGCGCGGGCGGCTGCTCGCCGATGATCAGCGCAAGCTCGGGGATCAGATTCACAATCAACTGACCGTTGGGCCCGAGCGCCTCCATCAGCGCGTGCCGCCACGGCTCGACCTCCGCGTCGCTCTGGCTCAGCAGGTTGCGTACGAGCGTCTGGAAGGCTTGTGCAAATGGCACATAAGGGATGTCACGTTTGTACTGATCGAACTTGCCGGACGCGAACAGGCCGCGTGGCGGCACCAGCACCCTGTGCAACTCGCTGACGACCGACGACTTGCCGATGCCCGGATAGCCCGAGATCAGCACCAGTTCGGCCGCCCCGCTGGCCACGACACGATCGAACGCTGTCACGAGCGCTTCGATTTGTGCCTCGCGTCCGTACAGTTTTTCGGGGACCAGCATGCGGTCGGACGCGTCGTGCGCACCCAGCGGGAATGGGTCGATGCGATGGTGCGCCTCCCATGCCACGAGGCACGAACGGAGGTCGGCTTCGACACCCGCCGCGGTCTGGTAACGGTCCTCGGCGGCTTTGGCGAGGAGCTTCAGCACGATCCCCTCGACCGCCGTCGGAATACCGTCGACGCGCTCGCCTGGCGGTGTCGGCCTGCGCGCAATGTGGCAATGAATCCATTCCATCGCGTCCGATGCGGTGAACGGCAGCGACCCGGTGAGCATCTCGTACAGAGTGACGCCGAGCGAGTAGAGATCGCTGCGCGTATCGATCGAACGGTTCATGCGGCCCGTCTGCTCGGGCGCCATATACGCGAAGGTCCCGGCTACGATCTCCGGCGGCGCGGGCGGCTGATGTTCGTGCGGCAGTTGCGAAGCGATGCCGAAGCCGGTGAGCCGTACGTTGCCGCTCCCGTCGACGAGCACATTCGCCGGCTTGATGTCTTTGTGAACGAGACCGCAGCGGTGAACGTGGCCGACCACCCTCGCCAGATTGACGGCGATGCGCAACCACCGCGTGAGCTCCAGCGGACGGCCGAGTAAGCGATAGAGGGGCTCGCCGCCGTCGTCGTCGAGAACGAGCATGGGCGGCTCTCTGCGGCGGTACAGCGCGAGCGGCTGAGCCGCCCAGCTCGAATCGAGCAGCGAGGCTAATCCGTATTCGTGCTCGAGCCGGCTCATGCCCTGCGAGCCCTGCGAGGCCGTGCGCGTGGCGACCAGCGCGAGCACCGAGACGGAATGGCGGGGTCTCCGGGCGCGATATAGGGAGAAGTCGCCGTCGTCGTGCAGCGGCTCCAACTCATATCCGGTGAGATCCACGGTGGACTCCACTGTCGATCGGAGTGAGTGCTTTTGCGCTGACTCCGATCCCATGCAGAATGCGGTCGACCGGAGCTAGTGCAAAGCACTCACTCCGATCCCATGCAAGAAGGCTGCTGTAAGGCTGCGAATTCCATTTAGAAATTATTGTCTACGCTTCCCGCCTTGCCGGCTAATGCGTGCACCGCCGTCCCAGTTATTGGACAGCCGCCAGCGCAACGCGAGAAAGTGGACCACCAGAAAAAACGGCATGCGCGGCGCGCTTCCCGCGCGCGCGGCATGCCGCTGCATGAGGCTAGAACCTTCCGCCGCGCCGCGCTGAAACAGCCCGGCGGCGCGTGCCGCTTACTGTTGCGGCAATGCGTAGGCAATCACATAGTCGCCAAGCTTCGTGCCGAACGAACCATGCCCGCCCGCCGCGATCACGACGTACTGACGGCCGTTGATCGAATAACTCATCGGCGTGGCCTGGCCGCCTGCGGGCAGGCGGGCCTCCCAGACCTGCTTGCCGTTGTTCACGTCGACCGCGCGAATGTAGTTGTCCGCGGTCGCGCCGATGAACGCGACGCCGCCCGCGGTGACGATCGGACCGCCCAGCATCGGCATGCCCATCCTGAACGGCAGCGGGATCGGCGAACTGTCGCGCACCGTGCCGATGCGCTTCTTCCACACGATCTCATTGGTCTTGAGATCGATCGCGGAGATGTAGCCCCATGCCGGCTGCTTGCACGGCAAGCCGAACGGCGAGAGAAACGGGTTGATCACCACGCCGTACGGCACGCCGTATTGCGGCTGAATGCCTGACTCCGTGCCGCTGCCCTTGGCGCCTGGCACCGGCTCCAACGGGTTGCCGGGGCCGCGCGGAATCAGACGCGAGACGAACGGCAGCGCAATCGGGTTCGCGACGGCGATCTGGCGGTCGGTATCGACGGCAATGCCGCCCCACTCGAACATGCCGAGGTTGCCGGGGAACACGAGCGTGCCCTGCAGCGACGGCGGCGTGAACGTGCCTTCATACCGTAGCTTGTGGAACATCACACGGCACACGAGTTGGTCGTACATCGTCGCGCCCCACATGTCGGCGTCGGTCAGGTTCTTCGACGGGCGATAGGTGAGTTGCGAGAACGGCTGCGTCGGCGCAACGTGGTCGCCGGGGGCGGCTCCCTGCGGCACGGGCGTTTCGGGTGCCGGCACGACGGGCACACCCGTGCGGCGGTCGAGCACGAACAGATTGCCGGTCTTGGCCGGCGCGTAGACGACCGGCACGGTCTGGCCATCCTTGCCGGTGATGTCGGCAAGTGTGGGCTGCGACGGCTGGTCCATGTCCCACAGGTCGTGGTGCGCGGTCTGGTAGAACCAGGCGAGCTTGCCGGTCGAGGCGTTGAGTGCGAGCAGGCCGCTGGCGTAACGCTCCTGCTCCGGCGTGCGATCGCCGCCCCAGATATCCGGCGTCTTGACCCCCATCGGCAGATAGACGATGTCGAGTTTCGCGTCGTAGGCGGAGGGTGCCCACGAGTTGGGCGAGTTCCACGTGTAATGCTCGCCCGCGCCCGGAATGTGATTCGGGTCCTTCGCGCCCGGATCGAACGCCCAGAGCAATTCGCCCGTGCGCACGTCGAAGCCGCGGATCACACCCGACGGCTCGCGGTTCGAGAAGTTGTCCTCGACCGCGCCCGCCACGACGATCACCTTGCTGGTGATGATCGACGGCGAGGTGGGCTCATACATGCCCGGCGTTGTGACCGGCTGGGCGTGTTGGAGGTCGAGGTCGCCGTGGTCGCCGAAGCCCTCGCAACGTTGGCCTGTCAGCGCGTCGAGGGCGTAGAGATGGCCGTCGTTGACCGGCAGGTAGATGCGGCGTGTACAGGTGGCGGGGGTGGCGGTGGCGGCGGTGGTGGCGGCGGTGGTGGCGGTGGCATCGCTCACTGGCGCGGCAGCGGGTGCGGCCGCCGCCGCACTGGTCGACAAATCGACATACGACACGCCACGGCAAGTCACATGTTGGAACGACGGATCGGACTTCAGTCCCGGATCGAACTTCCACTTGAGCGTGCCCGTCTTCGCGTCGAGCGCGAACAGAATCTGATGCGGCGAGCATAGGTAAAGCAGATCGCCGATCTTGATCGGCGTGACTTCGTTGGTGATCTCGACAGGATCGTTGGGCCCTTTCATGTCACCCGTGCGGAAGGTCCAGGCCACCTGGAGATCCTTCACGTTCTCAGGCGTGATCTGCTGCAATGGCGAGTAACGAGTGCCTTCCTGGGTGCGCCCATAGGCGGGCCAGTCGGCGGCGTCGATCCCGGTGCCGGCGCCGCTCGCGGAAGCGGAAGCGGAAGCGCTCAGTGTGCCGTTGACCTGCTGCGGATCGTTGAAGCTCGCGTACACCAGCACGCCCGCCCATGCCACGAGCGCGACGACGAGTGACACCACACCCAGCTTGCGCTCGCCGACGAGCCGCCAGCTCACGAGCAGCAGCAACCACACGCCGAAGATGACGAGCACACCGGAGCGCGGCGCGAGTGCCCAGAAGTCGGGACCCGACTCCAGCAGCGCCCAGATCGCCGTGCCGATCAGCACCAGCGCATAAAGCACGAGCGCGGCGGGACTGCGCCGCCACAGGAGCCAGGCCACGCCCAACAGCACGATGCCCGTGATGAGATAGTAGGCGGAGCCGCCGACCGAAAGAAGCCACGCGCCACCGATCAGCAAATAAAGCGCGGTGAGCACGGTGAACAGCAACGTGATGACGCCGATCACGCCCCGGGAATTCGACTGACTGGTCATGATGATCGCAACCCTCGTGAGTGGATACCGCCTGCCGTCGGTACCGACGCCGAATTCACGCGCCGGAGCACGAAAAAAAGCATATCAGAAGGTGCGCATTATTCTGCTGTAACTGTTCATTCGCGATTCGCCAGCCATCGGGCTCGTCGCTGAGGACGCATCGCGCGGCGTCGCAAACATTGAGAACGTACCGCTCCTGCCGTTGTTCACGCAGGCGTATTTCACTTCGAGGTCCGAGTCGATTTTCCTTTCGGCGTCCTTTCGTTCTATGTGCCGTCCGCGTCACCATGAGATGACCCACGCCGCCACTATGAGGCGGCCCACGCCTTATCGCGCCTTGCTCGCCCCACTCCAGCCAAACCCAAAGCTCGACTGCAGCGCAGGCGCCCACTTCGCGCACGCGCGAAAACCCAGCAGCGCGCCGCCCACGGCAAACAACACGGGAATCAGAAAGTCCTGGCTCACGCGGGTGAATTCGAACATGAGCACCACGGCCGTAATCGGCATCTGCATCGAGGCAGCGAGAAACGCCGTTGCGCCGACCACCGCGAATGCGCCCAACGACGCCCCGGGCCACACGGTGCTCCACAATCCGCCGAGCACGATCGCCAGCAACGCGCCGTTCGCCAGTCCCGGCGTAAGCAGCCCGCCTTCGGCGCCCGCACGCAAACTGCTCGCGGTGATCACCACTTTCAGCACCAGCAGCATCGCGGCGAGACTGATGGTCAAGCCACCATCGAATGCCAGTCCCGCAGGCCCCTTGCCGTTGCCGAGCAACTGCGGGAAATGCATCGCGAGGACGCCGATCATCGCGAAGTTCAGCAGCGACAACACCGGCAGGCGCCAGTTCTTCGGCGCGGCCGCGCGCGAGCGTTTCATCAGTTCCGCGAAGCTCCATGCTGCCACGCCAAAAATCGGACCGCACACCACGGACCAGACCACGAGCGTGGGGCTCAGCGTCATCGACGGCACGAGGTATTGATGCTCGTTGCCCAGTCCCAGTTGCGCAACCAGCGCGGCCACCGACGAGGTCACGATGGCCGGCACCAAAGCGGGCCAGCCGAAGGTGCCCAGCAATACTTCGAGCACGAATACCGCGCCGCCGAGCGGCACGTTGTAGACAGCGGCCAAACCGGCTCCCGCGCCGCACGCCACCATGATCCGGCTCTGCGCGACCGACAGTCCCGCCCGACGCGACAGCCAGCCGGCCAACGCCGAGCCGATTTCGCGCGGCGCGACTTCGCGGCCGAGCGGCGAGCCGAGCGCCACGGTGACGATCTGCAGCACCGCATGAATCGTCGTGCTCACTACGGGCATCTGCGGATCGTCGGACTTGACGGCCTGGCGAATGCTCACGAGCGGCCGGCCGAACCGATACAGCGCCCACCAGCCGAACCCCGCGACCAGGCCACAGATCGTCAGCACGAACAGGCGGCGTTCGGGCGCGGCACCGCTGACGCCTTGCAGAAAACTCTCGGCGCTGATCACGTGCGTCACGCTGTAGCCGTATGCAAGATGCTGGATGCCGTGCAGCAGCAACGCGAGCAGCATGCCGCCGAGGCCGGCGCCGAGGCCCGTAAGCAGCGTGACCGCCGCGACCACGGCAAATGGACTCCGCTCGCGGCGTACAGGCTCGGAAGTGATTGATTTGACTGACATGGCGCGTCGACAAAAGCGAAATGAGTGGGATGGCGGCCATCTTATTCCGCGACGCAACATGAATCAAATTGATTTTTCAGCTCGACTGATGCGCACACTGCATATATTGAAAAGAGAGTTTTTCCGGGTGCGTGCGAAGCGTCGCGGACGCACCAGCAAACGCGCGGTCGTGAAGTGCGGCAAGCTCATCGGCAACTCCCCTCTCGACTCAACTCAGCAACGACGGCTCACAGTGCGCGATTGGCGCGATGCCATCGCACGTGATTAGCGAATGGAAACGAGGAACATCGACACCGCGCACGCGACGCCGACGAACCACACCAGCGACCGCAGTGACGCCAGGTTCGCGACATACAGCACGCCGTGCAACACACGTGCGACGACGAACGTGATCGCCAGCCAGTTGATCCACGTGCTCGATCCGCCCGCCTGTCCCGCCACGACGATCGCCGCGGTAAACATCGCCAACGCCTCCCACGCGTTCTGATGCGCCGCATGGGCCCGCGCGCGCCAGCCTTCGAGACCGGCAAGATAAGCGCGTGGCGTGCGATTGTCGTAACGCTTGCTGACTTTCGCCAGCATGGTCCACGGAAACGGCAACAGCGCCACGATGAGCAGGCATAAATGCGGAATTGTCATTGGTTAGTCTCTCTTGTATGCGCGGCGCGAAATGCCGCGAGCCGCTGTTATACCCGCCGGCGCGTACCGCCGCCAACCGGAATCCCGCGAGCGTCACCTCTACCGATGAGTGAATCACCTAAAGGCAAAGTGACCGGATTAGCACGAAATCACACCCGAAATAGATTACAAATAACAAACCAGATCGCACACACCATTAATACAATAATTACATTTACCCGACGTAAAGCGCTCGCTGTGATTCTGCATGAAATTTGCTCCAGGGATTAATACGGATAAACGCGCGTTCATTCATGCAAGCGTTTAACAGTCGGCGTACACTCGCTCGGAGCCCATGCCACGGGGCGTGCGGGGCTGCGGAGCGACCCGTCGTTGAGCACGGGTGATTGGAGAACCAGGAGAACAATCAATGAGTTGGACACGGGAACAGAGAAACGTCACGATCGCTGCCTATCTGGGCTGGACACTCGACGCATTCGATTTCTTTCTAATGGTATTCGTATTGAAAGATATTGCGGCGGAGTTCAATACAACAATCCCCGAAGTCGCCTTCGGCATTATGTTGACCCTGGTGATGCGTCCGCTAGGCGCATTGATTTTCGGCTGGCTCGCCGACAAGTACGGCCGCCGTCCCACGCTGATGGTCAACATCGCGTGCTTCTCGTTGCTGGAATTGCTGTCCGGCTTTTCGCCGAATCTCGCCACCCTGCTCGTGCTGCGCGCGCTGTTCGGCATCGCGATGGGCGGCGAATGGGGCGTCGGCGGCGCACTGACCATGGAAACCGTGCCGCCAAAGTCGCGTGGCATCGTCTCGGGTCTGCTGCAGGCCGGCTATCCGAGCGGCTATCTGCTCGCTTCGGTCGTGTTCGGCGTGTTCTATCAGTACATCGGCTGGCGCGGCATGTTCTTCGTCGGCGTGCTGCCGGCTTTGCTCGTGCTGTACGTGCGCGCGCACGTGCCGGAATCGCCTGCCTTCAAGACGCTCGAAAAGAAAGCGCGTCCGGGTCTCGTCGCCACGCTCAGGCAGAACGCCAAGCTGTCGCTGTACGCGATCGTTCTGATGACCGCGTTCAACTTCTTCTCGCACGGTTCGCAGGATCTGTATCCGACTTTCCTGCGCGTGCAGCATCAGTTCGACGCGCACACCGTGTCGTGGATCACGATCGTGCTGAACATCGGCGCGATCTGCGGCGGGCTGTTCTTCGGCGCGTTGTCGGAGAAGATTGGCCGCAAGCGCGCGATCTTCATCGCGGCATTGATCGCGTTGCCGGTGCTGCCGCTGTGGGCTTTCTCGACCACGCCGGTGCTGCTCGCGGCGGGCGCCTTCCTGATGCAGATCTCCGTGCAGGGTGCATGGGGTGTGATTCCGGTGCACCTGAACGAAATCTCGCCCGATGAAATTCGCGCGACCTTCCCCGGTCTCGTGTATCAGCTCGGCAATCTGATCGCGTCGGTAAACGGCCCGTTGCAGGCGAGCGCCGCCGAAGCGCACGGCAACAACTATGCGCTCATCATGGCCGTCGTGATCGGCATCGTGGCAGTGGTGATCGCCGCGCTGATTCCGTTCAGCCGCGAGCGACGCGGCATCGATATGACGCAGTCGGCGAAACAGGTCGCGGCGCAGGTTTAAGCGTTCGAACCAAACAGCTATTTTGCCGGCGCGTTATCGGGCACAATAGCCAGGAAAGGCGGCGCGAACCGCCGCGACGCAGAGCACGCGTCAGCCAATAGACGCAGGGCCAAACACAGGTAGCAAGCAATACGAGGCCGTTCCGATTTCCATCGGAACGGCCTTTTTTATTTCCGCGCGGTTTGACGTGCCGCGCGCATGGAAAGACGGACCTTCGTCAGGTCTTCTAGAGGAGTTAATCGACTGTGACCCCTTGATCGCACGCCTCATTTCTTCTTATCCTGAAAAAAACGGCCGTTTCAAATAAACATTTGAATCGCTTGTTTGCGGGCCGGATGCCCGGCAACGGGGAGACGCAACATGGCAGTTCGCACAACAGGCCGGCATGCCGGCGATACGAAGTCCCGCATCCTCGACGCCGCCGAAACACTCTTCATCGACTGCGGCTATGAAGCCATGTCGTTGCGCCAGATTACTTCGCGTGCCGAAGTCAATCTCGCGGCAGTGAACTATCACTTCGGCAGCAAGGAATCGCTGATTCATTCGATGCTGTCGCGCCGCCTCGACCACCTCAACCAGGAGCGGCTCAAGCTGCTCGATCGATTTGATACCCTGCTCGGCGAGCGCCTGACCTGCGAGCATGTGCTCGGCGCGATGTTCATTCCGGCGCTGCGCCTGTCGCGCGATCCACGAGTGGGCGGCAAGGCGTTTCTGCGTTTGCTCGGCCGCGCTTATACCGATCCGTCGTCGTTCATTCGCGACTTTCTCAACGGGCATTACGCTTCAGTGGCAGTGCGTTTTTTCGATGCGTTCCAGCGCGCGTTGCCGCATCTGCCACGCGAGGAACTCGGCTGGCGTCTGCACTTCGCGATCGGCGCGCTGTCGGGCGTGCTGGCCGGCACCGACACGGACAGCCTGATTTCCGAGTTCTCGCAGGGCAAGTCGATGAACGATCTGCAACTCATCGCACGCCTCGCCTCGCTGATGGTGGCCGCGCTCAAGGCACCGTTGCCTGACGGCACGCAACTGGCCGCGTTCGCCGCGGTACTCGGCGACGCCTCCGAAGGCGGCTCGGAGTGCGCGGGCGACGGACGCGAGGAAGGCGTGAGCGCTGCACGCACTGAGGGCGGATCGGAGTCGCCATCGCCGGCCGTATCGGAAGGCGAACATCGTGGCGGCAACATGGAAGCAGGTGCGCGTCAGCATACATTTCACGGCGCGGCTTAGCGATCGAGCGCTGCGGGCAACGCGCCGTCGTGAGCCGTTGCCCGCATGCGGTGCCTGCGCGAGCGGGTAAACGAATCACTACTGCGTCATGCGGGCAAACCGCACAATAGTAAGCACACCGCAGTTTCTAACCCGCAGCCGACCGGCAATCGCTACACAGCCGGTCAGCGCGAGACAGGCAACAAGGTAGTCAGTCAACACTCAGCAAGACGGTAGCCGAACACCATGAACGCCGCATACGTGAGAAGCACGTCTAAGTTTCGCACCTAAGCGACGCCGCGCTGTCGAACTGCAGAGACGACACGCAAAAGCAAACGCAGCACGCGCGACAGGAAAACAAACGCAGGCAGCGCACGACCGCGCGGCGAGGCAGCGCGAGCGTGAGGCAGAAAATCAATAGAACGCGAACCATCCGCGCTGCGTGGATGCGTCCGCACGCACCATCGAAAGAGGAGCAAACGTCATGTCGTGGTTCATCCTGGTGTTAGTGATTGCCGCTTTCGCGCTCGTCTACGTTCAGGCGCGCGCGGCATGGTGGCTTGCCTTCATGATCGTCTGGGTAGCGGCCGCGCATGTCAGCGGAGCGGCGGGTCCGGTGGCCACGACGCTGCTTTCCATCGTCTTCGTCCTACACGCCCTCGTGCTCGCGCTCAAACCGTTGCGCCGCACGTGGCTCGCCAAGCCCGTGCTCGACATCTTCCGCAAGATCCTGCCGGAGATGTCGCCGACCGAGCGCGAGGCGATCGAAGCCGGCACGGTCTGGTGGGACGCCGAACTGTTCTCCGGACGTCCGCATTGGGACAAGCTGCTCGGCTACGGCCCCGCCACGCTGACGGCGGAAGAACAGTCGTTCCTCGACGTCGAATGCGAGAAGCTATGCGACCTCGCGAACGACTGGGAAACCACCATGGTCTGGCAGGACCTGTCGCCGCAAACCTGGCAGTACATCAAGGATCGCGGCTTTCTTGGCATGATCATTCCGAAGCAGTACGGCGGCAAACAGTTCTCTGCCTACGCGCACTCGCAGGTCATCATGAAGCTCGCCACGCGATGCTCGGCCGCCGCCGTTTCGGTGATGGTGCCGAACTCGCTCGGCCCCGCCGAACTGCTGATGCACTACGGCACCGACGAGCAGAAAAACCACTACCTGCCGCGCCTCGCACGCGGCGAGGAAATTCCCTGCTTCGCATTGACGAGCCCGTATGCCGGTTCCGATGCGGCGGCGATTCCCGACGTCGGCATCGTGTGCAAGGGCACGTTCGAGGGCCGCGAGACGCTGGGCTTTCGCGTCACGTGGGACAAGCGCTACATCACGCTCGGCCCGATTGCGACCGTGCTCGGCCTCGCGTTTCGCGCGCTCGATCCCGACCATCTGCTCGGCAACGACGACCAACCCGGCATCACCTGCGCGCTGATTCCGACCGACCATCCGGGCGTGAACATCGGCCGCCGTCACTGGCCGCTCAACGCGGTGTTCCAGAACGGCCCGAACTCGGGCAAGGACGTCTTCATTCCGCTCGACTGGGTGATCGGCGGACGCGCGCAGGTCGGCAACGGCTGGCGCATGCTGATGGAATGTCTCGCGGCGGGCCGGGCGATTTCGCTGCCGTCGTCGAATGTTGGGATGGCGAAGATCGCCGTGCGCGGCACCGGCGCCTACGCTGCGATTCGCCGCCAGTTCCGCACCGCCGTCGGCAAGTTCGAGGGCGTGCAGGAAGCGCTCGGCCGCATGGGCGGCAACCTGTACGTGATGGACGCCGCGCGCCGGCTGTCGGCGCACGCGGTGGACCTCGGCGAAAAGCCTTCGGTGATTTCGGCGATCGCGAAGTATCACATCACCGAGCGCGCCCGCATGGTCATCAACGACGGCATGGATATCGCCGCCGGCAAGGGCATCTGCATGGGGCCGTCGAACTTTCTCGCGCGCGCCTATCAGCAGGTGCCGATCGCGATCACCGTGGAAGGCGCGAACATTCTCACGCGTTGCCTGATCATCTTCGGCCAAGGGGCGATTCGTTGTCGTCCGTATGTGCTGAAGGAAATGGCCGCCACGCGCGAAACGGACCACGCCAAGGCGCTGCGCGATTTCGACGCGGCGTTCTTCGGCCACGTCAGCTTCACGCTCTCCAACGTGGTGCGCAGTTTCGTGTATGGCGTGACGGGCGGCGCCTTCATCGCCAAACCGCGCACGGCGCATGCGCCGCTGCATGCGTACTATCGCGCGGCCACTCGCCTCTCCACCGCGTTCGCGTTGCTCGCCGATGTCTCGATGTTCGTGCTCGGCGGCGATCTGAAACGCCGCGAGCGCCTCTCCGGGCGTCTGGGCGACGTGCTATCGCAGCTCTACCTGATCTCCGCCACGCTCAAGCGTTTCGAGGACGAAGGCCGTCAGGAAGAAGACTTGCCACTGGTGCGCTGGGGTGTCGAGGATTCGCTGTACAAGGCGCAACACGCGCTCGACGGCGTGCTCGCCAACTATCCGAACCGGCTCGCCGCCGGCCTCGTGCGCGTGCTCGCGTTCCGTTCGGACTGCCGTACCGCGAGCCGTCCGACCAACTCGGCAGCGAGATCGCCGAATTGATGCAAACGCCAGGCGCCGCACGCAATCGTCTGGTGTCCGATTCGTACGTGCCGCATCCGGATGTCGACGCGCTCGGCTACGGCGAGCTGGTGTTCGAGCTGAACCCGCGCTTCACGCAGATCGAGCAGAAGCTGCGCGACGCGGTCAAGCAAGGGCTGCTCGAACCGATGCCGCAGAGCCTGCCGCAACTGGCCGCCTGGACCGACGCCGCACAGAAGAAAGGCCTGATCGACGCCGACGACCGGCGCGTGCTCGACGACTACGCGCGTTACGGCGCGCGAGTCGTGAAGGTGGACGATTTCCCCGCCGACTTCGACATGCTCGCCAACCTGCAAAAGCGCAAGGAGGCGCTGGAAAAGGCGCTGGAGCTCGCGGCCTGAGTTCGGCGCCGGCTTAAAAAAACATCCGGGGAAGGCGCGCCGCGGGCGCCGAACTCGGTGCACACTGACACACGTTCGACGTCCCCTGGGAGACTTCCCACGGGGCGCCTCCCAAGGAGGCAACCTTGCGGCGTGGCCAGCGGAGCGACTAATAATATGAACGACTCGTATCTGAACTTCGTCAATTCGCCGTTCGGCGCGCGCCTCGCGCGGTCGCTCGGCTTACCCAAGCCCGAAGTGCTGCGCCGCTATCGTGCGGACCAGCCCGAGTTCGGCGGACTGGTGGCCATTGGCGCGGGACGCGAACCGCATCTGCTCGACGCGCTCGCGAGCCTCGTGGCGAGCATCGGCGTGACGAGCGTCGCACATCAAAGCGCCGGCTTGTGGGTGCCGCTTGCCAATCGCCACGGTCTCATGACGGGGCGTTTCGAGGCGGCCGAGTCAGGCTCGCAAGGCAAACTCGCGGCCCTGCTGTTCGACGCGAGCGGCATCGAAGACAGCACGCAACTCGAACCGCTGCACGGCTTCTTCCACGATACGTTGCGCTCGCTCGGCAAGTGCGGGCGCATCATCGTGCTGGGACGGCCGCCGGAAAGTTGCGCGACGCCGCGTCAATGGACCGCGCAACGCGCGCTCGAAGGTTTCACGCGTTCGCTTGGCAAGGAGGCACGGCGCGGCATCACCGCGAATCTCGTGTATGTGGAGCAAGGCGCCGAGAACCGCGTGGAAGCGACGCTGCGGTTCTTCCTGTCACCGCGCTCCGCGTATGTGTCGGGCCAGGTCGTACGCATCGCCGCTGCCAGTTCAATCACAAGCAGCGAGACTGCGCCCACATTCGACTGGCAGCAACCACTCGCGGGCCGGCGCGCGGTCGTGACCGGCGCCGCGCGCGGCATCGGCGCCTCGATTGCGAGCGTACTCGCCGCCGAAGGCGCGCACGTGATCGGCATCGACATCCCTTCGGCGCGAGGGGCGCTCGACGCGACCCTGCGTCAGTTGAACGGCACCGCCCTCGCCTTCGATATCGCCGCGCCCGAAGCGCCCGCGCAGATCGCCGCCGCGCTCGACGAACAGGGCGTGGATATCGTCGTGCACAACGCCGGCATCACCAAGGACAAAACCATCGCGAAGATGACCGAGGCCGCGTGGCAAAGCGTGATCGACATCAACCTGTCCGCGCAGGAGCGGATCGACGACGCCCTGCTCGCCGCCGGCATTCTGCGCGACGGCGGCCGGATCATCGGCGTGTCGTCGATCAGCGGCATCGCCGGCAATCTCGGCCAGACCAATTACGCCACCTCGAAGGCCGGCGTGATCGGCCGGGTGCAGAGCATGGCGCCGCATCTGCGCGCACGCGGCATCACGATCAATGCGGTCGCGCCCGGCTTCATCGAAACGCAGATGACCGCGAAGATCCCGCTGACCATCCGTGAAGCCGGCCGCCGCATGAATTCGATGAGCCAGGGCGGCCAGCCGGTCGACGTCGCGCAGACCATCGCGTGGCTCGCGCATCCGGGCTCGGCCGGCGTGAGCGGCCAGATCGTGCGCGTGTGCGGACAAAGCCTGATTGGAGCGTGACCATGGGTGAGCCCAGTGATCCGTTCGGCGGCAGTCCTCTATCGAACCCGACGCGGCCGGACGCGGTGCGGCCCAAGACCGTCGTGATCGACACCTTGCCCGCGCCCGCCAAGCTCTATGCACGCGCGTTGTCCGGCATTGTCAAACGCGGGCGCGAGACGCAACTGCCGCCGCTGCGGCTGGTGCGTCCCGCCGTCGCCCTCGATCCGGGGCCGATCTGGCGTTACGCGCGCGTGTGCGGTTTCATCCCCGAGCACGGCGTGCCGCTCACGTATCCGCATCTGCTCGCCTTTCCCTTGCATCTGCTGATGCTGACGGACCCGGCGTTTCCATGGCCGGCGCTCGGCCTCGTGCATCTGGCCAACCATGTGCGCCTGCGCCGGCCGCTCGCCTACAAGGAGATGCTGCGCGTCGAGGTGGAATTCGGCGCGCTGCTGCGCCACGACAAAGGTCAGGCGTTCGTGCTGCATACCCGCATGTACCGGCGCGGCGAAGCGGTCTGGGACGGCGACAGCGTCTATCTGAAACGCGGCGTGCCGGCGAGCGGCGGCGTGCTCGATCCGCTCGAACTCGGGCCCGAAGCGCTGCAACGTATCGCGCGCTGGCAACTCGCGTCGCAATTGGGCCGCGACTACGCGAACGTGTCCGGCGACTACAACCCGATTCATCTGACCGCGCTGTCCGCGAAGGCCTTCGGCTTTCCGCGCGCGATCGCGCACGGCATGTGGACGCTGGCGCGTGCCGCCTCCGCATTGCAGCCGCCGAAGCCGCTTGCCGAAGCCACGCTCAGCGCCGAATTCAAACTGCCGATGCTGCTGCCCGGCGAAGCGTCGCTGTGGAGCGCGTCGCCTTCGCTGATCGAACGCGACATCGAAGTGCGCGATATCGCCGGGCAGAAACCGCATTTGCGCGGCCGCATGCAATGGAGGCTGCAATGAGGCGCACGCATGTTGCGTCGAATCGTGGAACCGAGGGCGGCTGAAATCGTTGTTGGATCACAACCCTCGCGATCAACCGTCACACCAATCGCAGCATTCGCGCCATTCGCATCATTCAATAGCCAGGGAACGACCCGAAGGAGCCGAGCATGTCCAACCCGCTGCCAGCCGTACGCCGAGTCGCCATCGTCGGGGGCAACCGGCTTCCGTTTGCTCGCTCGAACACCGCCTACGCGACCGCATCGAATCAGGACATGCTGACCTTTACGCTGCAAGGCCTGATCGACCGCTACAACCTGCACGGCGAACGCCTGGGCGAAGTCGCGGCGGGCGCCGTCATCAAGCATTCGCGCGACTTCAATCTGACGCGCGAATCCGTCCTGTCCACCACGCTCGCCAAGGAAACGCCCGCCTACGACGTGCAGCAGGCCTGCGGCACCGGACTCGAAGCGGCGATTCTCGTCGCCAACAAGATCGCTTTGGGGCAGATCGAAGTGGGCATCGCGGGCGGCGTCGATACGACGTCCGATGCGCCGATCGGCGTCAACGAACGGATGCGCAAGATCCTGCTCGAAGCCAATCGCGGCAAGAGCACCGGGCAACGCGTCGGCGCGCTGAGCAAGCTGCGGCCCGGCATGTTTTTCAAGCTGCTCCTGCCGCGCAACGTTGAACCGCGCACGGGCCTTTCGATGGGCGAGCATTGCGAACTGATGGCCAAGCGCTGGAACATTTCGCGCGAGGCGCAGGACGTGCTCGCCTACGACAGCCACCGCAAGCTCACGGAGGCGTATGCGCGCGGCTTCGTCAACGACCTGATGACGCCGTACCGGGGCCTTGCGCGCGACAACAATCTGCGCTCCGATCTCACTCTAGAAAAACTCGCGAGCCTGAAACCCGTATTCGATCGCGACGCCGGCACGCTGACCGCGGGCAATTCGACGCCGCTCACCGACGGCGCTTCCGCCGTGCTGCTCGCGAGCGAGGAATGGGCCGCGCGTCATGGACTGCCGGTGCTCGCGTATCTGAGCTGGTCCGAGACCGCCGCCGTCGACTTCTTCGACAAGAAGGAAGGCCTGCTGATGGCGCCCGCCTACGCCGTGCCGCGCATGCTGGCGCGCGCCGGGCTCACGTTGCAGGCCTTCGACCTGTACGAAATCCACGAAGCGTTTGCCGCGCAGGTGTTGTGCACGCTCGCGGCATGGCAGGATGACGAGTATTGCCGCACGCAACTCGGTTTGGCCGGCCCGCTCGGCGCGATCGACCGGACAAAATTGAACGTGAACGGCAGTTCGCTGGCCACAGGCCATCCGTTCGCGGCGACGGGTGGACGTATCGTCGCGGGGCTCGCGAAAATGCTCGCGCAACTCGACAAACCGGCCGGCACCGCGCGCGGGCTGATTTCGATCTGCGCGGCGGGCGGCCAGGGGGTGGTCGCGATTCTGGAACGCTGAGCATGAGATGCGTTTCAGTGTTTGCTTCGCCGCATGCTTTTGCTTCACACGCTGCCACACTCGCGTGGATTGCTTCGATGACTGGCCGCAGGGCCGGCACACAAAGAGATGAAGCCACAGCGTCAGGAGACGACCATGACCCAGCGCACTCAAACCCCGCTTCCGCCTGGCGGCGAATCCGCGGCGCCGAACGCAGCGAACCCGGCGCCTGCTTTCACGCAGGGTCACTCGCCGCACCACGCGCCCAACACCGATGGCATCTGGTACGCGTCCTATCCGGCGGACGTGCCGCGTGAAATCGACGTGGCAAAATACGAGTCGGTCGTCCAGTTCTTCGACGAATGCATCGCGCAGTTCCGCGAGCGTGTCGCGTATGTGAGCGTGGGCGCGAACATGACCTACGGTGAACTCGGCCGCAAGGCCACCGCGTTCGCCGCCTATCTGCAAAGCCTCGGCGTGAAGCCTGGCGAACGCGTGGCGATCATGTTGCCGAATACATTCCAGTATCCGGTCTCGCTGTTCGGCATACTGAAGGCCGGGGGCGTGGTGGTCAACGTGAATCCGCTCTATACGGTGCGTGAACTCGCGCATCAGTTGAAGGACAGCGGCGCGCAAACCATCATCGTGTTCGAGAACTTCGCGAAGACGGTCGAAGACGCGCTGCCCGGCACCAAGGTGCAGAACGTCATCGTCACGGGCCTGGGCGATCTGCTCGCCAACGGCCCGAATCTGAAGGGACGTCTGCTCAATTTCATGCTGCGGCACGTGAAGAAGATGGTGCCCGCGTACAACCTCCCCAAGGCGGTGCCGCTGCTCGAAGCGCTTTCCATCGGCTACTCGCGGCCGTTGACGCCCGTGCGCCCCACGCACGACGACATCGCATTCCTGCAGTACACGGGCGGCACGACCGGCGTCGCCAAGGGCGCGATGCTCACGCACAAGAACATCATCGCCAATCTGCTGCAGGCGAAGGCGTGGTCCGAAGGTCAGTTGACCGGAGAGGTCGAAACGGTGCTCACACCGCTACCGCTCTATCACATCTATTCGTTGACGGTGAACGCGCTGATCTTCATGGGACTGGGCGGGCGCAATATTCTGATCGCCAATCCGCGCGACATGCAGCGCGTGATGATGATCATCCGTCACGAGAAATTCACCAGCATGACCGCCGTGAACACGCTCTATAACGCGTTCCTCGACAACGAGGAATTCTGCAAGCGCGACTTCTCCGATCTCAAGCTCGCGATGGCGGGCGGCATGGCCACGCAGAAGTCAGTGGCCGAGCGCTTCAAGGC
Source organism: Paraburkholderia aromaticivorans (assembly GCF_012689525.1). NCBI lineage: Bacteria > Pseudomonadati > Pseudomonadota > Betaproteobacteria > Burkholderiales > Burkholderiaceae > Paraburkholderia > Paraburkholderia aromaticivorans. Next base: position 1,719,877 of record NZ_CP051516.1, on the reverse strand, counting down.
GGTGACCGGCAAGCCGATCATCGAAGGCTATGGGCTCACGGAATGCTCGCCGATCGTGTCGATGAATCCGGTCGACCTCAGCAACATGCGCGACTTCGAAGGCTCGATCGGTTTGCCCGCGCCGTCCACACAAGTCCGTTTCAGGAAGGACGACGGCAATTGGGCGAACATCGGCGAGGCGGGCGAATTGTGCGTGAAGGGACCGCAGGTGATGAAAGGCTACTGGAATCGTCCGGACGAAACCGCCAAGGTGATCGACGACGACGGTTGGCTCGCCACCGGCGACATCGGCGTGATGGATTCGCGCGGCTTTATCCGGCTGATCGACCGGAAGAAGGACATGATCCTGGTGTCGGGCTTCAACGTCTATCCGAACGAAATCGAAGACGTGATCGCGGCGCATCCGGACGTGCGCGAAGTCGCCGCAATCGGCGTGCCCGATGCCGCGCAAGGTGAACGGGTGAAGGTGTTCATCGTCAAGCGCAATCCTTCCCTGACGGCGGAACAGGTGGTCGCCCACTGTCGCAAGAACCTGACCGGCTACAAGGTGCCGAAGCTCGTCGAGTTTCGCGACGCGCTGCCGCAAACCAATGTCGGCAAGATTCTGCGCCGCGCTCTGCGCGACGAGGAACTCGCGAAGCAAAAGCCTGCCTGACAGGGAAGGCGCTTCGCGTCACCTTTCGGAGAGATTCATGAAGCACCGCCTGTCCGCACGTTCACGCCGCACGCCCGTCTTCATGCGCCTCGCCCGTTTTTCGCCGCAGATTGCTGGTTTGCGTGCGGGCTCATCGGGTTTCACCGGCGGGACCTTCGCGGCCCTTAGTGCGCGGTTTCATGAGCCGTTTGCTGCGTCGCTGCGAAGCGTGCCGATGCTCAAGCTCCTGACCGCGCTGCTAATCGCAGGAGCGGCCGTACTGACCACGCCCGTGGCGTTCGCGCAAAACGACGACACGCCGCCCGCGCTCGATACCGCCAACGCGGTGAAGGCGCCGTCCACGCCCTCCTCGCAGGTCGGCAAGCTCACGCTGGATCAGCAGGTCAAGTGGCTGCGCGCCGCGCAACAAAGCGGCGCGATGGAAAAACTCGCCGACGCGCAACTGGTCGCGCTGTTCCAGTCGCTCGATCCACTCGCGTTGCCGCGCTATATCAAGGAAGGGCCGAACGGCTATCCATCGTATGAGTTCACGATGGCACGTTCGGAACGCATTCACGGCCAATGGCCCGACCAGCCCGATCACATGCTGGTGCGCGTCGCGCACGACCCGCTGCGCATCTACGCGAAGTGGTTGCCCGATGGCGCGCGCGCCGGCCAGGAAATCATCTACGACGAATCCAAGCGCACCGATGAGATGTACGGGCATCTGGGCGGCATCATGAATGTGATGCCGGTATGGACCTCGCTGACCGGCGCCCTCGCGCGCGCGCAATCGAATCATCAGGTGCGCGATCTCGGCACGGAATACATCGCGAACCAGTATCTCAGCGAGGGCAAGAAATATATCGAGGCCGGCTTGCCGCGTTCGACCCAGGTAGAAGTCAAAACGGTCGACGGCGTGCGCGTAGTGGCCTTCACCTTCGAAACACCGACCGGCCAGCCGCAGTTCTACGCGAAGAAAGAAACGCTCGGCCTCGATCTGCGGCATCCGTATTTCCGCACCGTCGAGTCTTATGACAACGACGGCAAGATCTTCGAAAAGATCGTGTTCGAAACCATCACGCCGAAAACATTCGACGACTCGACTTTCGATCCAAAGAACAAGGCGTACACGTTCTAACCCTTGCGCAACACGTGCGGCGCGAACGCGAATGCAAATGCGACATGACCACGCTGTGTGTCCGAGCCCGCGCTTTGCTCGTGACTGTGTTCGATGACATTTCCCGCGCTTTTAGCGAGCTGGTTCAACACGAAGTAATCGGACTCGCGTGTGAGGCCGATCAGCGAGGCCGACAAGAGCGTGGGCGTGGATGTCGGCGTTGCGCAAAGCAACGGGGCGAGTGTCGTGTACCAGAGCGCGCCGATATCGTCTCCGGTTTCGAATACGGGCAACTGCCGATGTGCGGCATAGCCGGCGAATGCGGCGCCATACGCCAGCGTGGAATCGACCACCGCCACCGTATTGCCGCGCGCCGCCGCCTGCGCGAGCCACGGCCACGCGCTGCCTGCCGCGGTCGAGAGGCATGCGCCGGTCATCATGAAAGTGCGCCGGTCCATTCATCGCTCCTGTCGTGATGGCGCGCATACGGCAAGCGCCGCGCCCTCAGGTGTAGCCGCGCCGGTCGCGCCACGCCGCCGGCCAGATGCCCTGCTTGCCCGGCGCGAGAATGCCGTTCGGGTCGAGCGCGTCCTTGATCGTCTCCGAGAGCCGCAGCAATGCACCGTCGTTGAAGCTGTATTGGGCCGCGGCAAAATCCATATACGCGAGATGCGCGCGATATTCGCCGTAACCCGCCGCGCGCGCGTCGCTCATCAGCGAACGCAATAGCGCGCCGGCCTGCTCGACCTGGTTTGCGTCGTCGCGGTCGAAGATCGCCGCGAAAATGTGATGCAGATGGCGCACGCCCGCCGTAAAACCGCCGTAGTAATCGAAGCCATATTCCGCGGCGCGCGCCTTGACCATCGTGTATTGACGCAACGCGTCGCGACCGGTCGCGGGACATACCGGCGCGAAGTCAACATGCGCGCCCGCACCGCCGCGCCAGTCGAGCATGCGAAACGCGCTCATCGCCGGAATGCCGGCGAGATTGCGGTCGCCACCCGCCGTGGGCTGCGCGTCGCCCGCGTAGCGCGCCGCCAGGAACCGCGCCTGCGGTACGCGCGCAAACGCGCGCTGCACGATCGCATGGCGCGTGTCGATCGATTCAGGCGTACCGTAGAGCGCGAAATGCAGATTCCAGCGGCCCACATTCAGTTTCTCGAGCATCGCGGTCACCGCGCTCTCAGGCATCGCGCCCGGTCCGTCGTACCACTGCGCGCGCGCCGACAAGCCGGCCGCGCGGCGCAAACCGCCTTCAATCACCGCGTGATTGCGGATCGTTTCATCGAGCCGCAACGGCCGCAAAATCTCCACGATCGCTTCGAGATCCGCTTCATGTCGAAACTGGATTTCGCCGAGCAGATACGCGGGCGGCGCGGGCATCAGCCAGACGCCCAGCTTGGTGACGATGCCGTAGTTCGACTGCATGAACATCGAATCGAATGAAGGTCCGTAACCCGGCTGGTACAACTGCCACGCGGTGCCGATTTCGATGCCGCCCATACCGGTGCGCAACACATCGCCGTTGGCGAGCACCACTTCCATGCCGCACTGCGACGCCGCGTGATCGCCGTACGCGGTATAGCCGAAGCCACGTTCGAGCGTATTGCCGACCACGCTGCCCCAACCGGCCGCGGGCGGATCGACCCACAGCTTGTAGCCTTTGTCGCGCAGATACGCGTAGAGATCGAAGTAACTGACGCCCGGCTCGACCAGCGCATACGCCATGGCCTCGTTCACTTCGATGATGCGGTTCATCCTATGCAGATCGAGCACGACCGACCCGGCGAGACGCGGCGCAGCGCCGCCATACGCGAAGTTGCGTCCGGTCGAGACGGTCCACAGCGGAATGCGAAATTGATTGGCAATGCGCAGCACCGCGCGGATTTCATCGACGGAGCCGGGCAAGACGGCGGCACTCGCCGAAAACGCTTCGCGCTCGCCGGGCGCGAACGGATCGAGATACGCGGCGAGGCCGTCCGCCGAGGTCACCACCTGCGGCTCGCCGACAATCGAACGCCAACCGGCGAGCGCGCGGTCGAACTGCGCGGCGGACACCTTCGGCGGCAAGTTGCGAATCAAAGCGTCTCCTTGGCCGCCGCGCGAATCCGCGGCAGTGAATCAGCGGCACGAGTCACTGGCACGAGTCATTGGCACGAGTCAGCGGCAGCGAGTCAGCGGCGCATTCCGCCGCCGCCGTGCGACATACCGCCCCATGTGTGCATGGGCGCCGCACCATGCCAACCACCGTGGCCGCCCATGCCGAACGATCCATGCACGCCATGCGCATAGCGCACATGATCCATGTGATGAAAATGATGAAAGCGGTCGACGAACACGAACGACACGCCGACACCGAACACCACCGGCGGCCCCCAATACCATGGATCGTAGTAGTAGACGGGGCCATTCGCCAAGGCCTGAGCGCCGGCATCGTCCTCGACGATCTGCCACGTGCCGTCCGGTTGCAGACACGCGCGGCCGGTGATCTGCTGCATGACGCCGTCGATTTCCGCCTGCCCCGCCACGAACCGGCACACCGACGCATCCGATTGCGCTTCGACCGGCGCCGCGCACGCGGCGCACAGGCACACACAGGCTACGCCGCAATACAGCCCGCTGCCGAACTGATGAAATGTGAGCATGATTTTGCTGCCTCGACGCGCCGGCGTTGCGACCCGCAAGAAACGTGTCGGCACCGTGAAGACACCGTCGGTTTGCCTTGCTGAAGACCTTGCCGTGAACGCGCACAAGCGCGCGGCGACGGCACGGTCCAGCAACAAGTAAACGTTGCGTCGCGCGACGCTATTCCGCGTGCGCGGCGGGCGCGCACGCAGTTTCTGTTACCGGGTGTTGCAGAGCCGGCCGATCAACGGGCGGACCGATCGGAGCGGCGAATGCCCCTACTGCCACGACTCCGGTTTGCCGCCGAGCGCGCTGCACACGTCGATGGCGATCGTGCGCAGCTTGCCTTCCGCGATCGGCCCGGACAGCGCGTAGCCCATGCCGTCGCTGACCCAGTAGAAGGTGCGCCGGTTGCCGTCGCGGAACAGGCGGAACGCGGTTTCGTCGCGTGAGATGCCGGTGACGTAGAGCGTGAGACGCGCGCCGCTGGTGTTCTCATACATGAACTGCGCCGCCGGTCCCGCTTCGCCGGGTAACAGCCGACCACCCACCAGCGAGTAGCCGTACTCCTGCAAGGACGGCACCGAGAGCGGCCGGTTCAGCCGTTTGGAGAGCCAGTTGATCAGATGCTCTTCTTCGTTCGCGGCAACTTCCACCGGATGGCGCCGCTCCGGTGTGTACACCGCGTAAGCGATGTCCGCGCGCTCGGCGAAGCTCGGCGGGCTGCCGCCCAGACCGCCCCACGCGCCGCCGGTCAGACGCGGCGCGAGCGGCCCGAGGGCGAGCGCGAGCCCGGCGCCGGCCGCCAGCCAGCACGCCGCGACGCCCACGCGCTGCCACCACGACGTCCGCCGGCGCAACACGATGAAGGCCGGCTCATTGGCCGTATCTTGCTCATCACGCTCATGACGCTCGCTGCGCTGCGGCGCGCCGCACAGCACACGCAACGCGGCTTTCTGCGCGCGCCATGCGGCCACGCGCGCGGCGGCCTGCGGATGCTGCGCCAGTTGAGCCTCGATCGCGGCACGCTCCGCGCCCGGCAATTCACCGTCGACAAACGCCGACAGCGCTCGCAGATCGAGCCCTTCGGGCAAGCTGGAATCGTAGTCGTCGCTGTTCATCACGGGTTTCTCACTACTTTCAACGGTGGACTTTTACGCGCCGGCCCCTGCGCCGGTCCCTCCGTCAGCAACGCGCGCATGTGTTCGCGCGCGCGAGAGAGCCGCGACATCACCGTGCCGATCGGCACGCCGAGCGCGCGTGACGCTTCCTGATAGGACAGCTCCTCCACGCAGACCAGCAACAGCACTTCGCGCTGTTCGACAGGCAGACAATACAACGCGCGCTGCAGATCGCGCAGCACGAGGCCGTCGACTTCCCCTTGCGGCGCTTCGAGATTGCGCCACGGCGCGCTCTCGTCGTCGACGGCAATCTCGCGGCGGCCGCGCAACTGGTCGATGTAGAGATGCCGCAGGATCGTCAGGAGCCATGCGCGCAGATTGCTGTCCGGCCGGAACGCCGCCCAACGGGCGAGCGCGCGCTCCGCCGTATCCTGCACGAGGTCGTCGGCCCACGCGCGGTCGCCCGTCAGTGCGCGCGCGTAGCGGCGCAGCTGTGGGAGCCACGAAATCACTTCGGCTTCGAAATTCACCCGGCGAGCGGCGTTCAGTAGCCGCCGCTGCTGCCGCTGCCGCTCGTGCTGGAGGCGCCGCTATCGGTCGCGGACGTGCACGCGCTCGTCGCGAGCGTACCGCCCGCGAGTGCCAGCAGAACGAAAACGGCGGAAAGGATGCGCGATACTTTCATGGTGAGTCTCCTGTCGGTCAGAGTTGGCGCTTTAGTGCCTTACTCTGGTCCCATGCACGATGCTTGCAGATGAGCGCCCGGACATCCGGTGCGGCCGGCAAGCCGATCGGCCACGCGCACGATGCAGCGTCGCCATGCCTGATATAACGCGGTCAGGCGGTGATTTATTCCACCCAATGCACGACCCTGCGCCATCTTTTTCCGCCACCCGCGCCGCGCAAGGCCGCGTGTGGCGGAAGAATGCGGCATTCGTCGGCACATTCGTAACTCAACGTTACAGTCAATAGTTATCAGATGCTTATGTGCCCACAAGCCGTTATAGTGGACGCAGTTCGCCCGCCGACGCGTTCCGCCCCCACACAGGGTAGAATCGCGGCGAACAACCGTCTTTCTAACCTGAATTGTCCATGGCTTCCGCAGAATCGCACCCGCAAAACGACTTCATGAACGCTGCGCGCAAAGAACGAAAGCGCGTCGAGATCTACCTTGTCAACGGCATCCGCCTGACGGGGTGCATCGAGTCGTTCGATCAGTATCTGGTGATGCTGCGCACGCCTGTCGGCCTGCAAGGCATCTACAAGCGCGCGATCTCGACGATCCAGCTCGACACCGGCACGCGTCCGGCTCCGCGCGCGGGGCGTCCCTCGCACGGTGAGCACACCACGCGCGGCCCGCACGGTTCGCGTGAACCGCGCGACCATCGTGAGCCGCGCGAACCGCGTGAACCGCGCGAGTCGTATGGCGCGCCGTCTTCGGACCGGCCTGCGTCGGATCGTAGCAGCGGCACGTCGGACGGCCCGGTGGTGGTTACGCGCCGCCGGCGTCTGTTCGGCACGGGCGGCGACGGTGGCAACCACGGTGGTGGTAACCATGGCGGCGGCAATCACGGCGGTAATGGTGGCGGCACTCAAGGTGGTAATGGTGGTGGCACTCAAGGCGGTAATGGCGGCAGCGAGTAAGCGGCCGCGGCAGCGCTCGGCTACTCCGGTGAATGGCCGAGCCGCTGCAAGATCTTTTCCAGACGCATCACCTGCAAGTCCGTCAGTTCGAATCCGCATTTGACCGCCAGCACGCGGCGCCTCCAGTACACGGCGTCCAGCAAGCGCTGCGCCGGTTGCTTCGTTGCCCAATCCAGGTGTTCCAATTCAGCTTCCACGACGTGCGACGCGTTGAGGCGCTGCGACGCGCACGCGGTTTTTTTCCGGTTCATTTTGTTCGCTGCCTTGTTGTTCGCGGGTTCTGGTTGCGCCCCTCCCGAGCGCGACACGGCCGATTCGCGGCATGCGTTGCGGTCTACCGGCCCACGCGGCCGGCGCTTGCTTTTCTTTTCCGCGTCGCACTGTGTCGACACACGGAAAACGAGTTACTGCGCAATGGTTTTAAGTTTCGGCTGATGAACCCGCATCGGTTCGTACAGCGTTCGGCTTGCGGTTTTGAAGCGGACGCTTACGGCGCGCGGTCCTAGGCCGTTCGGTCGATGTTCGCCGAGCCCCGCTTTGCGCTATGCTGATTTGCTGACTCTCTTCTTACGGAGCACGTCATGACCAGCAAGAAGCAACACGAATCGCAAACCGCCGCCACACAGGCATCCAACGAGTCCGCCGATAGCCGTCTCGACGAGGCGCTCGAGGAAAGCTTTCCCGCCAGCGATCCGATCGCCGTCGACATGGCGGACCCGCATCACGCGCCGGAGAAAGGAGCGTCTTCGGAGGGAAAGAAGCGGCATTAAAGTTGGCCGCATTGGTGGCTCGCGGAGCACAGGGAAACGAAGCAGCAGCCAAGGTCTGGCCGCCGCCACCGCACGGCCGGTACGTTGGGCGCAGGCGCTCGTGCGCGTACGCGTGCAAGACAATTGGGAAGATGTGCGCCGAGCCACTCGCGTGCCGCGCGTGAGACGTCACGCGAACACGCGTGGAATAAACGTGGCGGGCTGTTACTGCCGTGGGGATCGAGAATTGAGCGAGTCGTGAAACGGCGACACCGTTGGCCTGGACCTCGCGAACGACGCGCGTTGCACGAAGACAGCGGAATAACGAGTCATCGTTTCGATGAGCCGGGCAACACGTTCAACGCCGCGCCGCCCTGCCCACCGGATGCTCTTCAGACCACCGCACTCAGTGCGAAGGTAAACCGCTTTCCAGCTGGCGCTGCAGATCGCGCACCTGCCGCTGCGTGGCGCGCAACTGATCTTGCGCGGAGGCCTTCTGCTGAGCGAGCGTCAAGGCTTCGGCGTGAGTCTGCTGCTGCTGGGTCGCCACAATGGTCTGCTGCTGCCGCGCGACATCGAGGTCCGCTTGCAAGCGGTTGGCACGATCCTGCGACAACGCGATCATCCGCTCCGTGAACGCTTTTTGCGCCTCGAGTTGCGTGCGGCGAATCTCGACGTCCGACAGTTGCACCGTCTGACGCGCGAAATCCTTGTAGATCATGTCGGCACGCGCCGCGTCCTGCGTCTTGATGACACGCCAGAAATTTTTCTGCTGGAACAGCGCCACGTAGTACGTCATTTCCTTGCCGTAAAACAGCAAGCTCGCTCCGTAGCTGCCGTTATACGTGGTGCGCAATTCGCTCAGATCCGAGCCGTGGATCATCTGCTGCAATTCCGCTACGTTGCCCGCCGCGGATTGCTTCGCTTCGTCGGGCGTGAGCGCCGAGTTCGGTGCCTGTCCTGCCTGTGAGGTAGCCGGCAACGCCGCCGTCGTGCCTGGCTGGGAAACAACGCCGCCCCCGGCGCTGGCGTTGCTGTCAGACAGAGCCTGCGCATTGACGCCCTGCACTGCCCACATCGCGACGAACGCGGCGAAGGCAATCTGTCGTAGTTTCGACTTTCGGTCCATGTAATTCCTGCTTGAACAGTTTTTGTTTTAGTACAACCGTCTCATTATTACTCACTTTCGCGTGTTTCGGGCTCTTCGTCGAAAATTTGATACTTGAGCATTTTCTCCCACAGAACCTTGCGGCTAATGCCCAGATAGAGCGCCGTATCCTGGCGGCGCCACCCGTTTGCGTCGAGCGCGGCCAGCACGCGGTTACGCTCGGCCATGTCCCATTTGCTGCGGTCCACCAGCACCTCGGCGACGCTCTCGGCCGGCACCGGCTGGGTGGTGCGCGCGAGTGCGAGAAGCCGTTGCAGACGCGCCGCATCCCACACGCCGATCTGCCGCACGGTCACGCCGATGCGCTCGGCCAGGTTGCGCAACTCGCGCACATTGCCGGGGAAATACGTGTCGGCGACGGCATCGGCGAGCCAGTACGGCAGATCGGACAACGCGGCGAGACGCTCCGCGCCGACGATCTGTGCGATGAACGCCTTGAAGATCGCAATCTTGTCGACGGCGCCCCGTTCCTCCAGCGACGGAGTCTTCAACTCGATCACGGCAAGCCGGTAGTAGAGGTCGGCGTGAAACGTGCCGTCCTTCACCAGTTGCGGCAGCAGTTTGTTGGTCGCCGCCACCAGCCGGAAGTCGAGCTTGACCGGCGTCGTCGAACCGATGCGCGTGACCGCGCTGTCTTCGAGCACGCGCAGCAACTTGACCTGCTGATAGAGCGGCAAATCGCCGATTTCGTCGAGGAACAGCGTGCCGCCGTCGGCCTGCTCGAAGTAGCCTTTGTGCGCGACCACCGCGCCGGTGAATGAGCCTTTCGAGTGACCGAAGAACAGCGATTCGAACAGGCCGTCCGGAATCGCGCCGCAGTTCACCGCGACGAACGGGCCTTGCCCGTAGCGGCGATGTTTTTCGTGCAGCAGTTGCGCGATGCGCTCCTTGCCGACGCCGGTTTCGCCGTGCACCAGCACGCTCGTGTCGCAATCGGCAAAGGTGTCGACTTCGTGCAGCAGCGCCTGCATGCACTCCGAGTTGGCGATCATCGCATCGGACTCGTGCGTCTTCGCGCTGTGCGCGCGCATTTGCAGCACGAGCTTCATGACCATGCCGCGCAGTTCGGCGCAGGTGAAGTCGAGCGGCAGAATATGCGAGTACTCGGACGGATAGGTGGCCGGATCATGTTCGCGCGGCGCGGCGCCGAACCAGACCACTGGAATGCCGTGCGCGGCCTGCCAGTCGTGCAGAATCAGCGCGCCGCTGTCGATCACCGACACGCTGATGATCGCAAGCGACGGCCGCAGCGCGGTCCGTTCGGGCGAGATCGCGATATCGTCCGCACGGATCACTTCGACATCGAAGCTCGCCATGCAGCGCGCGACCCGGTCGACGATGTCGGCCTTGCCTTCCCAGACGTAGATATCGAGTTCCTCGATTTTGGTGGTAGTTCTCATCTTGGATTGGCTAGTTGACCAGTTGCGAAACGCCGCACGTCAGCGACATGTTATGGACCGTGGCGGTGCCGACCTGAACGCCCAATAGGGAAAGTGTGGGGACCAGGATGGTGTCGAGCAGTTTGAAGATCGGTTTGAGGACCGGCCTGATGAGCCCCGTCACGCCGGAAAGAATCGGCGTCAGGACCGCGCTGAGATCGTAGCCCAGGGGCGCGACTTGTAGCGCGCCCGGCAGCCGCGCCAGCAGAAAGAGGGCGCGCGTGCGCGTATCCACGAAGCCGCATTGTTCGAGCAGCCGGCGATCTTCTTCAGCGACAACCTGGCGTCCGAACGGCGTGTCGAGCCAGCGAATCCCGGTATGCGCGAAGCGTTCGAGCAGGCCCTTGAAACCCGTGGGCGGCACGCTGCGCACGGCTTGCCTTCGCGCCACCCTGCGCGCCCTCTGCGCCACGTGCCGCCGCGGCCGCGAGCGCCGCGCTTTGCAACGCACGCTCGTCGAGCGCGTGCCGCAGCGTGCGTTCGCTGCGCCGCGCGGCCGCCACGCGCGCCAGCACCAGGCCGGCGATCAGCAGCAAACCGAGCGCGGCCAGAGCCAGTGCGAGTGCGACGAGTTGTTGGGTCTGCATCGTCAATTCCTCAGATTCGCGAGGCGGTACAGCAGATACGCCCCGACCACCTGCAGCACGAACGCCAGATAGACGAGTTGCCGGCCAGCCGGGTCGAACCACATCGAAGCGAAATACTTAGGATTGGAGAGAATCAGAAAACCGCCGATGCCGACCGGGCAACATGGCCAGCACCCACGACGAAAGCCGCGTTTCCGCCGACATCGCCACCAGTTCGCGCACGGCATGTTCGAGATCGCGCATGAACGAGGCCGTCCGTTCGAGCATCACGTCGGCGCGGCCGCCATATTTGACCGACAGACGCAGCACGGCGCCAACCAGTTCGAGTTCGCGCACGCCGTAGATCAGCGCGACCTGCGCCAGCTTCTCGCAAACCAACGAGTGGCCGTTGAAGATCGGCACGGCGGTCTCTCTGACAGGTCAATACAGCGGCGTGTCGCTGCCGACTTCGGAGCAGATCTCGTTCGGCGCGCAGCGTTTCGCGCAGGGCTATCAGCCGGGCCAGGCATCAGGCGATTCGGGCTGGGGCGCGATGCTGGAAGTCAACCGTGCGTTCACACCAGGCTTCACGTATCTGCGCACGCTCACACCTTACGTCTCGTTCGATATGGCGCGCGTCTATCTGCATGCGGGCACGCCCTCGCCGTCGAAGCTTTCGTCGATCGCGTTCGGCTTCCGCATCTCGGATGCGAAGTACTACAGCCTCGATCTCTCGGTGGCCAAAGCGATCGGCGACGCGCCGGTGGAGAGCGCGTCGCGCAGTCCGCGCATCAACGCGACGTTTTCGTATCAGCTGAATTGATCGGTAAAAGTGCCGCGTCCTGATTAGAGGGTCCACTATCAAACGACGCGCGCACTTTCACGTATTCTGCGCTGACGATGTGTCGCCGGCGGCGGGCAAGCCGTCATCCACAAGCCGCGCGTGGCACACGAGGGCAGCAGAAGTCGAACCTGAGGGGCCATGCCAGGCATCACGGCGGCCGGCGTCTGAAGACCGCCCGAGATGCCAATAACGCCGCGCGACCATGATCGCGCCGTCTTTAATCAAGGAGGAAGACAATGATGCAATTCACACACCGCGCGCGCGCAGTCGCGCTTCGCACAGCCAAACATGCCGCGCTCGCCGGCGTATTGCTCGCCAGTGCCGTCACGGCCATGGCACAGGCTGACAGTCCGGTCGGCACCTGGCAAACCATCGACGATCATACCGGCCAGCCCAAGGCGCTCGTGCAGATCTCGCAAGACGGCAGCGGCGCGATCAGCGGCAAGGTCATCAAGGGGCTCGGCGCGAACGACCAGCCGGACCGCCGCTGCACCGCTTGTACCGACGCGCGCAAGGATCAGCCAATTCTCGGCATGACGATCATCAGCGATCTGAAGAAGGACGGCGATGCCTGGGATCACGGGCAGATTCTCGACCCGGAAAACGGCAAGCTCTACAAGTGCAAGATGCACCTGGAAGACGGTGGGAACAAACTGGTCGTGCGAGGCTATATCGGCGTGTCGCTGCTGGGCCGCTCGCAGACCTGGATTCGTCAACAATGATGCGCGGGTAGTTCGGGGGCTCGTTGCAGAGCCCGCATGGAACGATGAGAGACGGCCGACGATCGCAATCGTTCGGCCGTTTCCTTTATTGGAAGACGCTGGGTTGAATGGGTCATGCAGCGTGTTTGAAGGGCGAATGGAACGCGAACGGCGAGGACGGCAGTGGTTGGCTCGTAGGCGGGCTGTACACCGCAGGTGCGACAACCGGAGCCTTTTCGGCTTCGACGCTCTGCGGTTTCTCGTTCACGTGCGTACGCATGCGCGCTTCCATCAGGCCGCAAAGCTCTTCGCTCGCCGCACCGAACAGTTGTTCCATGACACGGTTAAGCACGCCGGATTCATACCACACCTTGAAGCGGCGATGACAGGTCTGGTAGGACGGGTACTTGCGCGGCATGGCGGACCAGGTGGCGCCGCTATACATGATCCACAGCACGCCGTTGAGCACCGAGCGTGTATTGGCAAGCGGCCGGCCACGCAATTCTGAGCGCGGCCGCAGTTCGGGAAGCAACGGTGCGACACGTTGCCATTCTTCGTCGTTGATATCACGGTACGGATTCATGGTTTCTCCTTTGTCAAAACCTCGACAAAAGATATCCAGTCGTCCGCGGACGGAATATAAGACCAATCCGAATCTTGAAAATACGCCGGACGACAGCGCGTCATCGGCGAACGGCGCGCGATCTATCGTAAAAGCACCGCCGGCCGTGACGCGCGACGCCTCAGGTCAGCGATGTATCGACGATCCGCCGTGGTGTGTCGAGATATTCCTTCGACTGCATTTCGACGATGCGCGACACCGTACGCGTGAACTCGTTGGCCATCGGACCGTCCATGTACAACTCTTCAGGCGGCACCGCAGCGGACATCAGCAGCTTCACCTTGTGGTCGTAGAACACGTCGATCAGCCACGTGAAGCGGCGCGCCTCCGACGCCATGCGTACGGACATCTGCGGCACGCCGGAAAGGACCACCGCGTGAAAGCGGCTCGCCAGTTCCAGATAGTCGTTCTGCGAGCGCGGGCCGCCGCACAAGGTGGCGAAGTCGAACCACACGACGCCGTCGGCGCGGCGCAGCGCCTTCAACTCACGCTTTTCGATACGCAGGATCGGGCTTTCGTCGGGCACCGCGGCGAGGCGCGCGAACGCATCGCGCAACGCCTTGTCGGCGGCGGCGCCGAGCGGCGTGTGATACATCTCGACCTGAGCCAGCGTCCGTTGCCGGTAGTCGATACCCGCATCGACGTTGATCACGTCGAGCTTTGCCTTGATGAGGTCGATCGCCGGCAGCATCCGGTCGCGATGCAGCCCGTCCGGATACAGCGTGTCCGGATCGTAGTTGGAGGTCATCACGAACTGCACGCCGTTTTCGAACAGCTTGTCGAGCAGGCGGTACAGGATCATCGCGTCGGCGATATCCGACACGTGGAATTCGTCGAAACAGATCATCCGGTAGCGTTTGGCAATGCGGCGCGCGAGTTCGTCTAGCGGATCGGCGGTGCCCTTCAGGTCTTCCAGCTCACGGTGCACTTCGCGCATGAACTCGTGGAAATGCAGGCGTGTTTTGCGATGCAACGGCACGATCATGTAAAAGCTGTCCATCAGGAAGCTCTTGCCCCGCCCTACGCCGCCCCACATGTACACGCCGCGCGGCAGATCCGGGTGGATCAGCAGTTTCTTGAACGCGTTCGAGCGGCGCGACTTGTACTCGGTCCACTCTTCATAGCACCGCTGCAGACGGTCGACCGCCGCGCGCTGCGCCGGGTCCGATTGGTAACCCCGCGTCTGCAGTTCTTTTTCGTAGTATTCGGTGACGTTCATTGTGTTGCTGCAAATAGAAAGGCGGGGGGAATGAACCCGCCCGCCTTCGTGGTAATGCCGGAGTACTGTCAGTCAGGCGTGCGCGGAATTACATGTTCAGCGCGCGCTTGTCGACAGCGAGTGCCGCCTCGCGCATGACTTCCGACAGCGACGGGTGCGGATGGCAAATGCGGCCGATGTCTTCCGACGCCGCCTTGAATTCCATCGCCACCACGGCTTCCGCGATCAGGTCCGACGCGTTGGCCGAGATGATGTGCACGCCGAGCAGTTCGTCGGTCTTGGCGTCGGCGATCATCTTGACGAAACCATCCGCCTTGTTGATGCCGAGCGCGCGGCCGTTCGCCATGAACGGGAACTGGCCCGTCTTGATCTCGCGGCCTTCGGCCTTCAGTTGCTGTTCGGTCTTGCCGACCCACGCGATTTCCGGTTCGGTGTAAATCACCCACGGTACGCAGTTGTAGTCGATATGCGGCTTCTGACCGTCGATGATTTCGGCGACCAGCACGCCTTCGTCTTCTGCCTTGTGCGCGAGCATCGGGCCGCGCACCACGTCGCCGATCGCGTACACGTTCGGCACGGCCGTCGCGCAATGATCGTCGATGTCGATGAAGCCACGCTCGTTGGCCTTCAGGCCGATTGCTTCGAGACCGAGGTTGTCGGTGTTCGGCACGCGGCCGATCGACACGATCAGGCGGTCGGCTTCGAGCTTCTGCGCGTTGCCGTCCTTGTCCGTGTAATTGATCGTCACGCTCTGGTCGGTCGTCGTCACTTCGCCGACCTTCACGCCGACGTGGATGTCCAGACCTTGTTTCTTGAACTGCTTAGCCGCTTCTTTCGCCAGCGCCTGGTCAGCCGCGCCGAGGAATTCCGGCAGCGCTTCGAGCACGGTCACTTCCGCGCCAAGACGGCGCCACACCGAACCCAGTTCCAGACCGATCACGCCTGCGCCGATCACAGCCAGTTTCTTCGGCGTGGAGTCGAAGCTCAACGCGCCTTCGTTGTCGGCGACGATCTTGTTGTCGACCGGAATGTTCGGCAGATGGCGCGCCTTCGAACCCGTGGCGATGATCACGTTCTTCGCCGTGACCACTTCGGCTTCGCCTTCGCCGCTCACTTCGATCTGCACGCCGGCGTCCGTCTTGCCGGTGAACTTGCCGTGGCCCTTGAGCCACGTGATCTTGTTCTTGCGGAACAGGAATTCGATGCCCTTGGTCATCTTTTCGACGATGCCTTCTTTACGGGCCATCATCTTCGCGACGTCGACCGTCACGTTTTCCACGGAGATGCCGTGGTCAGACAGGTGATGCGACGCGTTTTCAAACTCTTCCGACGACGCGAGCAGCGCCTTCGACGGAATGCAACCCACGTTCAGGCACGTGCCGCCGAGCTTCAGCGTGCCGGCCGGGTTCTTCCATTTTTCGATACAGGCGACGGTCTTGCCGAGCTGCGCTGCGCGGATGGCGGCGATGTAACCGCCAGGGCCTGCGCCGATCACGACGACGTCAAATTCTTTGGACATGACAATCCTTTTGATGACGGAACGGCGCGCGGCCACGCTTCGTGGCGCGCGGCGTTCCTGTACTGCGGAATGCGAAAGACGTGCTGACTGCTTGGTGCATATATGGCGCCGGCTTGCGCAATGACAAGCCGGTGCCGAACCGACGCTTACAGGTCGAGCAGCAGGCGCGCCGGGTCTTCCAGCGCATCCTTCATGGCGACCAGCGACAGCACCGCTTCGCGACCGTCGATGATGCGGTGGTCGTACGACAGCGCCAGGTAGTTCATCGGGCGGATCACGATCTGGCCGTTTTCGACCACAGCGCGTTCCTTGGTGGCGTGCACGCCCAGAATCGCCGACTGCGGCGGGTTGATGATCGGGGTCGACAGCATCGAACCGAACACACCACCGTTCGAGATCGAGAACGTACCGCCGGTCATGTCTTCGATCGACAGCTTGCCGTCCTTGGCCTTCTGGCCGAATTCAGCGATCTTCTTCTCGATGTCGGCGAGGCTCAGCTGATCTGCATTGCGCAGGATCGGCACCACCAGACCGCGCGGCGAACCGACAGCGATACCGATGTCGAAGTAGCCGTGATAGACGATATCGTTACCGTCGATCGACGCGTTCACCAGCGGGAACTTCTTCAGCGCGTGAACCGCCGCCTTCACGAAGAACGACATGAAGCCGAGCTTCACGCCATGTTCTTTCTCGAACCGGTCTTTGTACTTGTTGCGCAGATCCATCACCGGGGCCATGTTCACTTCGTTGAACGTGGTCAGGATGGCGTTGGTTTGCTGCGACTCGAGCAGACGCTCGGCGATACGCGCACGCAGACGCGACATCGGCACGCGTTGTTCCGGACGATCCTTCAGCCATTGGTCAGCCGAAGCCGGCGCCTTGACGTCCGGCAGCGAAGGCCTGGCAGCCTTCGGTGCGGCGGCCGGTGCCGGAGCCGGTGCGGCCTTGGCAGCCGGTGCACCCGCGGTCAGCACGTCGCCCTTGGTGATGCGGCCGTCGCGGCCCGTGCCGGCGACATCGCCCGCGCCCAGACCCTTTTCGGCCATCAGCTTGCCGGCAGCCGGCGAAGCAGCGGTATTCGCACCCGTTGCGGATGCGGCTTGAGCCGCCGGAGCCGCTGCAGCGGCGGGTGCCGGTGCGGCTTCCGGAGCGGGCTTCACTTCGGCTTCGACAGCAGCGGCGCCTGCCGTGCCTTCGGTGTCGATCTTGGCGATCACTTGCTCAGCCGTGACGGTGTCGCCGTCGTTCGCGATGACTTGCGCGAGTACGCCGGCCGAGGGTGCCGGCACTTCGAGCACGACCTTGTCGGTCTCGATTTCGATGAGAATTTCGTCTACAGCAACCGCTTCGCCCGGCTTCTTCTTCCACTGCAGCATCGTGGCTTCCGAGACCGACTCGGAGAGCTGGGGGACCTTGACTTCAACAATAGCCATTATGAATATCCTGAATACGTATCGGGTGACGGCGCGCGATCCGTGGATCCGACGACCGCCTGCGAACCTCAAATGCCGCGAGCGATCCTTATTGGGTCACTGAAGGCGGCACGGGAAAGCGCGTTGCGCTTTCCCGGTTCGGTTCTAATGTTTATTTAGCGATCGACGCGCTCTTGAGGCGGCCGAAAGCGCCTTCGACCAGCGCCTTCTGCTGCTCGTAGTGCTTCGCGTAGTAGCCGACTGCCGGCGAAGCCGAAGCCGGACGTCCGCTGTATGCCAGCTTTTGCCCGTCCTTCATGCCTTCCTTCAGGTGGTGCTCGATGTAGAACCACGGGCCTTGATTCTGCGGCTCGTCCTGCACCCAGACCACTTCGGTCGCGTTGTCGTACTTCTTCATTTCCGTTTCGAACTGCTTATGCGCGAACGGATACAGCTGTTCGATACGGATGATCGCGACGTCGTTCGACTTCGATTCGCGGCGATGTGCGAGCAGGTCGTAATAGACGCGACCCGAACAGGCGACCACGCGCTTGACCTTCTTCGCCTCGATGGCTTCGTCGATTTCGCTGAGGATCGGCTGGAACGCACCCTTCGCCAGTTCCGACAGATCGGACACGGCTTCCTTGTGTCGCAGCAGCGACTTCGGCGTAGCGACGATCAGCGGCTTGCGGAACAGGCGGATCATCTGACGGCGCAACAGGTGGAAAATCTGCGCCGGCGTGGTCGGTTGAACGACCTGCATGTTGTGGTCTGCGCACAGTTGCAGGAAACGTTCGATACGCGTCGACGAGTGCTCCGGACCCTGGCCTTCGTAGCCATGCGGCAGCAGCATCGTCAGACCCGACACGCGGCCCCACTTCACTTCGCCCGACGAGATGAACTGGTCGATCACGACTTGCGCGCCGTTCACGAAGTCGCCGAACTGCGCTTCCCACGCGACGAACGTGTTCGGCTCAGCCGTCGAGTAACCGTATTCGAAGCCCAGCACCGCTTCTTCCGACAGCACCGAGTCGATCACCGTGAACTTCGCCTGACCTTCGGCGATGTTCTGCAGCGGCACGTACGTGCCGTCGTTCCAGCGTTCGCGGTTCTGATCGTGCAGCACCGCGTGACGGTGCGTGAACGTGCCGCGGCCCGAGTCCTGACCCGTCAGGCGCACGGCGTAGCCCGATGCGACCAGCGACGCGAATGCGAGGTGTTCGCCCATGCCCCAGTCGAGCTTCGCTTCGCCACGGCCCATTGCGCGACGGTCGTTGATGACGCGCTCAACTAGCGGGTGAACCTTGAAGTTTTCCGGGACCGTGGTGACGCGTTCCGCGAGGCGCTTCAGTTCCGCCAGCGGCACGGCCGTATCGGCTGCGTCGGTCCACTTGCGGTTCAGGAACGGCACCCAGTCCACCGCGTACTTGCTCTTGTAGTTCGAGAGCACCGGGTCAACCGTGTGATGGCCTTCGTCCATCGCCTTGCGGTAAGCCTTGACGAATTCGTCGCCTTCTTCCGCGCTGATCACGCCTTGCTGCACCAGCTTTTCAGCGTACAGTGCGCGCGTGCCCGGGTGCTTGGCGATCGTCTTGTACATCAGCGGCTGCGTGACGGCCGGCGTGTCCTGCTCGTTATGGCCCAGCTTGCGGAAGCAGACGATGTCGACGACGACGTCCTTGTGGAACTGCATCCGGAAGTCGATAGCCAGTTGCGTAGCCAGCACGACCGCTTCAGGATCGTCACCGTTCACGTGCAGCACCGGCGCTTCGATCATCTTGACGACGTCCGAGCAGTACAACGTGGAGCGCGAGTCGCGCGGGTCCGACGTCGTGAAGCCGATCTGGTTGTTGATGACGATGTGCAGCGTGCCGTGCGTGCCGTAACCGCGCGTTTGCGCGAGGTTCAGCGTTTCCATCACGACGCCCTGGCCCGCGAAGGCCGCGTCGCCGTGGATCTGCACCGGCAGCACTTGCAGGCCGCTGTCGTCGCCGCGACGGTCCATACGGGCCTTCGCCGAACCTTCGACCACCGGGTTGACGATTTCGAGGTGCGACGGGTTGAACGCGAGCGACAGGTGAACCGGGCCGCCTTCGGTCGAGACGTCCGACGAGAAGCCCTTGTGGTACTTCACGTCGCCGGCCGGCAGGTCGTCGTGGTGCTTGCCTTCGAATTCGGCGAACAGATCAGCCGGCATCTTGCCGAGCGTATTGACCAGCACGTTCAGACGGCCACGGTGAGCCATGCCGATGACGATTTCCTGAACGCCGTTGGCGCCGCCATGACGCACGACTTCGTCCATCGACGCGATGAAGCTCTCGCCGCCTTCGAGCGAGAAGCGTTTCTGGCCGACGTACTTGGTGTGCAGGAAGCGCTCGAGGCCTTCAGCGGCCGTCAGGCGATTCAGGATGTGCTTTTTCTTTTCGTTCGAGAAGTTCGGCGTCGAACGGATCGATTCGAGCTTCTCTTTCCACCAGCGCTTCTGTTCCGGATCGCTGATGTACATGTACTCGGCGCCGATCGTGCCGCAGTACGTGTCGCGCAACGCCTTGACGATCTCACGCAGCGACGCGCGCTCGAATCCGAAATACAGATTCGTTGCGCTGAACTCCTGGTCCATGTCGGCTTCGGTGAAGTCGTAGAACGCGGGTTCGAGTTCGGGGATCGCGGGACGTTCGCGGCGCTTCAGGGGATCGAGATTGGCCCATTGTGAGCCGAGGAAGCGATATGCGCCGATGAGGGACTGCACATAGACTTGCTTGCGAGCGGTAGCGAGATCTTCGCCGCCGGTTGCCGTGCGAGGGATGAAGGCATTAGCCTTGGCCCGTTGAGCAAACGATTCGACGATCGGGCCGTGGGCCACGTCGTTGGCATTGCTGCCATCCGATGCAGGGACGTTCTGCAACGCGTCGAAATAGCTGCGCCAGTTCTCGGGCACTGACGCCGGATTATCGAGATACGCTTCGTACATTTCTTCTACGTACGGAGCATTGCCGCCGAACAGGTAAGAGTTCGACTGGAATTGCTTCATCATTTTTACGCTCACCTTTCTTCGAGTTTCTCGAGAAATAGCGGGTTACAGAACCTTCCGCGACACGGCCTGACCGTTTAGCGGATTGCGCGAATCAAGTCTTGCTTGGAAGGACCTAAAACTTTGCACCCGGGGAGCATATCACAGAACGGATAGTGCAGATAGCAGACGGACTGCCGCTCAAGCCCGTCGCGGCGGGCTTTCGGGCGACTTTCACGGCTCGCAACAATCTTCTGCGAGAAACAGGGACAAAGGAATGGCGAACCGCCGGCAGCGGGTCATCAAGCTGCCGAAGCCCAGAAACGGCAAAAGCCACCCGGAGGTGGCTTTTGCTTGACTGCTAAAGCGTCGTACCGGCTAACGCCGATGCCCGCTCGCTTAGTCCACTGCGCCCTTGCGGCTTGCGCTGCGACGCTCGTGTTCCTTCAGGTAACGCTTGCGCAGACGGATCGATTGCGGCGTGACTTCGACGAGTTCGTCGTCGTCGATGAATTCGACCGCGTATTCCAGCGACATCTGGATCGGCGGCACGAGGCGCACCGCTTCGTCCGTACCCGACGAACGCACGTTGGTCAGTTGCTTGCCCTTGATCGGGTTCACGACCAGGTCGTTGTCACGGCTGTGAATGCCGATGATCATGCCTTCGTACAGCGGCTCGCCCGGCGACACGAACATACGGCCGCGATCCTGCAGCTTCCACAACGCGTAGGCCACGGCCGCGCCGTCGTCCTGCGAAATCAGCACGCCGTTGCGACGCTCGCCGACCGCGCCTTCCCGCACCGGCTGATACGAGTCGAACGTGTGGCTCATCAGACCTGTGCCGCGCGTGAGCGTCAGGAATTCCGACTGGAAGCCGATCAGGCCACGCGCCGAAATACGGTACTCGAGACGAGTACGACCACGGCCGTCCGACGCCATGTCGAGCATTTCGCCCTTGCGGCGGCCCAACTCTTCCATCACGCCGCCTTGGTGGCCGTCTTCCATGTCGACGGTCAGGTTTTCGTACGGCTCGTGCTTCACGCCGTCGACTTCCGTCATCACCACGCGCGGACGCGACACGGCCAACTCGTAGCCTTCGCGACGCATGTTTTCCACGAGAATGGTCAGGTGCAGTTCACCGCGGCCCGCCACTTCGAACGTGGTTTCGTCGCCGGTTTCCTTCACGCGCAGCGCGACGTTGTGGTTCAGTTCCTTCATCAGGCGGTCACGGATCTGACGGCTCGTGACGAACTTGCCTTCGCGGCCGGCCAGCGGCGACGAATTGACGAGGAAGTTCATGGTCAGCGTCGGTTCGTCGACGGTGATCATGGGCAGCGCTTCCGGTTGTTCCGGTGCGCAGATGGTCACACCGATACCGATTTCTTCGATGCCGTTGATTAGCACGATGTCGCCGGCTTCAGCCAAGTCGACCTGGACGCGCTCCAGCCCCTTGAACGACAGCACCTGGTTGATCTTGCGGTTCAGAATCGCGCCATCGGGACCCGAACGCACGGCAACGGACATGCCCGGCCTGATCGTGCCGCGCGTGATGCGGCCCACGCCGATACGGCCGACATACGACGAGTAGTCGAGCGACGTGATCTGCAGTTGCAGCGGAGCCGACGAATCAGCCGGGCGAACCGGCACGTGTTCCAGCACTGCCTCGAACAGCGGGCGCATGTCGCCTTCGCGCACGTCCGAGTTCAAGCCTGCGTAGCCATTCAGACCCGATGCGTACACGATCGGGAAGTCAAGTTGTTCCTCGGTTGCGCCCAGCTTGTCGAACAGGTCAAACGTCTGGTTGATCACCCAGTCGATCCGCGCGCCCGGCCGGTCGACCTTGTTGATCACAACGATCGGCTTCAGACCGAGCGCCAGCGCTTTCTTGGTCACGAAGCGCGTTTGCGGCATCGGGCCTTCGACGGCATCGACCAGCAGCAGCACCGAGTCCACCATCGACAGCACGCGCTCCACTTCGCCGCCGAAGTCGGCGTGGCCCGGCGTGTCGACGATGTTGATGTGCGTGCCTTCGTACTCGACCGCGCAGTTCTTCGAAAGAATCGTGATGCCACGTTCTTTTTCGATGTCGTTCGAGTCCATCACGCGCTCAGCGATCTGCTGGTTGTCACGGAACGTGGCGGTCTGGCGGAGGAGCTGGTCGACGAGCGTGGTTTTGCCGTGGTCGACGTGAGCAATGATGGCGATGTTGCGTAGGGCGCGAGTCATAGGAACCTGGAGACAGTTGAGTGCGCCAGCAGCAGCATTGTGTACAAAGCCAACAAAGCCCAAAGCGCACTTTTGGGAACCCAATATTGTAGCACGTGCAAATGAACCTATCTGGTATTCCCTGATAGACCCACCGTCGTCGGCGCAGCGGCGCGTCAGAAATGAAACGTAAGCTTGCGGGCGAAATCCTACGCAAAATCACGCGGATTATGACTTGAGCGGGGAAAGTTCCTTGCCTAAGCTGTAATAACACTTGCCGCGTCAACCAACCGACCTCTATAATCCTGCCTAGTCAACCATTGCATTCGCACGAGAATCATGACGGAGCCGTCCGCTACACCCGCGTCGGACCTCAGCGAATATCAGCTAGGCGAAAGCGTCGGCTATCTGATCTCGCGAGTGAAATCGACCCTGTCGAACCTGGTCACCCAGCGCAGCATGGCCGAGCTGGGCATCACCAGCCAGCAAGGCAGCATCCTGTTCATGGTGGCGAGCGGCAAATGCCTGCTGGCGGCCGAACTGGCCCGTGAATACGGCATCGACGCGAGCGCCGTCACGCGTCTGATCGACCGGTTGGAGAAACGCGGCCTGCTGACGCGGGTGCGCAGCAATGAGGACCGGCGGGTCGTGCGCCTCGCGCTGACGCCGGAAGGTCATGCCATCGCCGCCAAGATGCCGGCTATTTTCACCGGGGTGCTGGACAGCCTGCTAGGCGGCTTCACCCCGGAAGAAGTGGGTTTTCTGAAGAGCATGCTGCGTCGCGTGCTCATCAATTCCGGCGAACAAACGGGACTAGCCCGTGATGCAGCGAGCAATTTCGACGGCAAATCGTAAGAAATTGCTTGCAGTGTCCATCATTACATTCCACTCAAAGAGTCGAGCGATGAAATCCCTTTCCCTGTCCGCGCCCGCGCTTTCGAGCCGGGCCGCTGTCGCCGCCGCGGTGACGGCGCTCGCCCTCACGGGGTGCGCGAACTACTTCGGCATGAAAAGCGACAAGCAGATCTCGTCGCCCGCTCAGTACGAGTCCACGCAGAGCCTCGCCGGCCAGGGCGGCCAGTGGCCGTCGCTCGACTGGGCCAACCAGTTCGGCGACCCGCAACTGCCCAAGCTGATCACTGAAGCGCTGGAAGGCAGCCCGTCGATCGCGCAGGCGCAGGCGCGTCTCGCCAAGGCCTCGTCCTATATCGAGAGCTCGCGCTCGGCGCTGTACCCGAAGGTGAACGGCAGCTATTCGTGGACCCGCGAGATCTTTTCCGCCAATGCGCTCTACCCGCCTCCGTACGGCGGCACCTGGTACAGCGAAAACAACGTGCTCGCGAGCGCGTCGTGGGACCTGGACCTGTGGGGCAAGAATCGCCAGCGTCTGGGCCAAGCCGTGTCGCAGGCAAAGGCCGCTGAGGCCGACATGCAGCAGGCACGCGTGACGCTCGCGGCGTCGGTGGCCAGCACGTATAACCAGCTCGCGCAGCTGTACGCGTTCCGCGACATCGCCGCGCGCGAAATCGCGAACCGCCAGGATATCGGCCGCATCACCAATGGCCGCGTGACGGCCGGCCTCGACACCAATGTCGAGCGGCAGACAGCGAACGGCAACATCGCGACCAGCCAGTCCAATTTGACCGATCTCGACGGCCAGATCACCGTCGTGCGCTATCAGTTGGGCGCCCTGCTCGGCAAAGGTCCGGATCGCGGCCTGCAAATCGCCCAGCCCGTGCTGACCAACGGCAACGTCGTGGCGCTGCCGAACAATTTGCCGGCTGATCTCGTCGCGCGCCGCGCGGATATCGTCGCCGCGCGCTGGCAAGTCGAAGCCGCGATGCACGATGTGAAGGAAGCAAAAGCCGAATTCTTCCCGGATGTCAACCTCGCGGCCGGCTTCGGTTTCGACGCGTTCGGCTGGGGCCGCTTTCTCACCGCGGGCAGCCGCCAGATCCAGTTCGGCCCAGCGATCCACCTGCCGATCTTCGACGCGGGCGCGCTACGCTCGCAACTGAAGGGCCGCTACGCCGACTTCGACCTGGACGTGGCGAACTACAACCAGACGCTGATCGGCGCCCTCTCGGACGTCGCGACGCAAGTGTCGTCGATCCGTTCGATCGACCAGCAGCAAGGCGACGCACAACGCGCGCTCGACGCATCGACCAAGGCGTACCAGCTGGCAGTGATCCGCTACAAGGCCGGTTTGTCGCCGCAGTTGCAGGTGCTGACCGCCGACCAGAACCGCCTCGCCGCCGACCAAACGGTGACCGGCCTGAAAATGCGCCGCCGCGACCTGCAGATCGGGCTCATCAAGGCGCTCGGCGGCGGTTTCGACGCGACGCAGACCGGCCTCGTGGTGCCGACCGATGCTCCGGCATCGGCCACCGCCGCGACTGCCGCGGCGAACTGAGCGCGCGAGCCACAGGCCGATCGAACCCACGTACGAACATCCGAATAAACGACGACGTTTGAAAGAACCCGGAGCACATCAATGAGCACCACCCAACAGCCCGCGGCTACCACACAACCGACTCAGTCGGCCCCGCAGCCGAAGCAGCCACCGGCGAACAACGGCAAACGCAAGCTCATGATGACGCTGCTCGTCATCGTGATCCTGATCGCCGCGATCGCTTATGGCTTTTATTACTTCCTCGTCGCGCGCTTCCATGAAGAGACCGACGACGCGTACGTGAACGGCAACGTCGTGCAGATCACGCCGCAAGTCACCGGCACGGTCGTCGCCGTGAATGCGGACGACACGCAAACGGTGAAGGCCGGCGACCCGCTCGTCGTGCTCGATCCGGCCGACGCCCGCGTCGCGCTGGAACAGGCCGAAGCGAATCTCGCGCAGACGGTGCGCCAGGTGCGCGGCCTGTTCGCCGACGACAATCAATACCAGGCGCAAGTCGCCGTGCGCCAGGCCGATCTGTCCCGCGCCCAGGACGACCTGAAACGCCGTATGACGGTCGCGCAAACCGGTGCCGTGTCGCAGGAAGAAATCTCGCACGCCCGCGACGCCGTGAAGAGCGCGCAAGCCGCCGTCGACGCCGCCCAGCAGCAACTGGCGTCGAACCGCGCGTTGACCGCCAACACCACGATCGCGAATCACCCGAACGTGCATGCCGCCGCCGCGAAGGTCCGCGACGCGTACCTGAACAACGCGCGTAACAACCTGCCGGCGCCGGTCACGGGCTACGTGGCGAAGCGCTCGGTGCAGGTCGGCCAGCGCGTCTCGCCGGGTACGCCGTTGATGGCGATCGTGCCGCTCGGCGGCGTGTGGGTCGACGCGAACTTCAAGGAAGTGCAGCTCAAGCACATGCACATCGGCCAGCCGGTCGAACTGACGGCCGACGTGTACGGTTCGTCGGTGGTGTATCACGGCAAGGTGGTCGGCTTCTCGGCGGGCACGGGTTCGGCGTTCTCGCTGCTGCCCGCGCAGAACGCGACCGGCAACTGGATCAAGGTGGTGCAGCGTCTGCCGGTACGGATCGCGCTCGACCCGAAGGAACTTGAACAGCATCCGCTGCGTATCGGCCTGTCCATGCAAGCCGACGTCAGCATCAAGGACGACAACGGCGGCCAGCTCGGCCAGGCGCCGAACACGGTCTATCAGACCAACGTGTTCGAGAAGTACGGCGACCAGGCTGACGCGGAAATCGCTCGCATCATTTCGGAAAACGCAGGTCCGAACGGCGGCTCGCAAAAGTCGACCCAGGCCGGCGGCGCGAAGCCTGTCGTAGCAAAGCAGATGTAAGCCGCGCGACGAATCAGACAAGGCTTCTTTAATGGCTCAGGCTCAGGCGCAAGTCCCTCATCCGCCGCTCGAGGGCGCGCAACTGGTGATCGGCACCATCGCGGTGTCGCTCGCCGTTTTCATGAACGTGCTCGACACGTCGATCGCCAACGTGTCGATTCCTTCGATTTCGGGCGACCTCGGCGTGTCGTCCGACCAGGGCACGTGGGTAATCACCTCGTTCGCGGTTGCCAACGCGATCTCCGTGCCGCTCACCGGCTGGCTGACCGAACGCATCGGTCAGGTGCGGCTGTTCATGGCGTCGATCATCCTGTTCGTGATCTCGTCGTGGATGTGCGGCCTCGCGCCGACCCTGCCGTTCCTGCTCGCTTCGCGCGTCTTGCAGGGCGCGGTGGCCGGTCCGATGATTCCGCTGTCGCAGACGCTGCTGCTGGCGAGCTATCCACGCGCCAAGGCGCCCATGGCGTTATCCATGTGGGCAATGACCACGCTGATCGCGCCGGTGGCCGGCCCGATTCTCGGCGGCTGGATCTCGGACAACATCTCGTGGCCGTGGATTTTCTACGTCAATATTCCGGTCGGCGCGATTGCCGCCGTGGCCACGTGGATGATCTTCCGCAACCGCGATTCGGTCATCAGAAAAGCGCCGATCGACGGCGTCGGTCTCGGCCTCTTGATCGTCTGGGTCGGCTCGCTGCAGGTCATGCTCGACAAAGGCAAGGATCTCGACTGGTTTTCGTCGACGACCGTCGTCGTGCTGGCGCTGGTCGCGGTGGTCGCGCTCGCGTTCTTTATCGTGTGGGAATTGACGGCCGAGCATCCGGTGGTCGACCTGTCGCTGTTCAGCCGGCGCAATTTCACGGGCGGTACCGTCGCGTTATCGATTGGATACGGACTTTACTTCGGCAATCTGGTGCTGCTGCCCTTGTGGCTGCAAACCGATATCGGTTATACCGCGACCCAAGCCGGCCTCGTCATGGCGCCGGTCGGGCTGTTTGCCGTGCTGTTGTCGCCGATCACGGGCAAGGTTTTGCCGCGTACCGATCCGCGCTATATCGCGACCCTGTCGTTCCTCGTGTTCGCGCTGTGTTTCTGGATGCGCTCGCGTTATACGACCGGCGTCGATACATATTCGCTGCTAATGCCCACCTTGATTCAAGGAATCGGCATGGCCGGGTTCTTTATCCCGCTGGTGTCGATCACCCTGTCGGGGCTGCCGGGCAACCGGATTCCGGCGGCATCGGGCTTGTCGAATTTCGTGCGGATCATGTGCGGCGGCATCGGCACGTCGATCTTCCAGACGGCGTGGGATCACCGCACGATCATGCATCACGCGCAACTGGCCGAACAGGCTAACGCGTACAACCCGGTGTTCGACCAGTCGATCCGGCAAATGGGCGCGGCGGGTTTCAGTCAACCGCAGGCTTATGGGCTGTTCAACACGATGGCGACGCAACAGGCCGCGCAACTCGGTGTGAACGATCTGTTCTTCGTTTCCGCCGGCATTTTTATCGCGCTGATCGCGTTGATTTGGGTCACGAGGCCTGAGCGCGCCGGTGGCGACGCGGGTGCGGCGGCTGCGGCGGCGCACTGAGTTTTCGACGCTGGTCCGAATCCGGCAAAACGATATGAAAAAAGGCGGGACCGCTTCTTCTGAGCGGTCCCGCCTTTTTCTTTGCAGCGCGTTTGTCGCGCGCTTCGCCACCTGCACGGCTTTCAGTTCGCCGTCGTGACGACCAGCCGTTCGGGCGCCAGTACACCCTCACCTTGTTTTGCGACTCCGAGCAGACGCCCTTCCGCCGCATACACTCGGACGCGCGGCGCATTCACTGCTTCGCCCGTGATCGTCAATTCGGACAACTTCAACCGCTGACCGTGCAGGAAGCGGCGCGTCGCGTCTTCGTCCAACTGCACGAGAGGGAATGTCGACAGCAATGCATCCACCGGTTGCAGCCACGCATCGCGTTCGCCTTCAGCGGCGTCGGACAACGCGTCGAGCGTCACCGAATTGTCGAGCGTCAACGCGCCGACGCCGGTGCGCCGCAGCGCCACCAGATGCGCGCCACAACCCAACGCTTCGCCGATATCCTCAGCCAGCGTGCGCACATAGGTGCCCTTGCTGCACGTCACGCGAAACGTCACATCCGGCAACGCGCAAGCGAGCATCTCGAGCGCGAGGATCGTCACCTGACGCCCTTCCCGCTCCACGGTCTGGCCCGCACGCGCGTATTCGTACAGCGGCTTACCGTCACGCTTGAGCGCCGAATACATCGGCGGAACCTGCGTGATCTCGCCAAGGAATGTCGGCAGAACCGCCTGAACCGCGGCCTCGTCGCAGGTCACTTCACGTGTGTCGATCGCTTCGCCTTCGGCGTCGCCGGTGGTCGTGCGAATGCCGAGGCGCATGGTGGCCTCATACGTCTTGTCGGCTTCGAGCAGGTCTTGCGAAAACTTGGTGGCTTCGCCGAAACAGAGCGGCAGCAAACCGGTCGCCAGTGGATCGAGCGTGCCGGTGTGGCCCGCCTTTTTCGCCAGATAGAGACGCTTCGCGCGAATCAGCGCGTCGTTGCTCGACAGGCCGAGCGGCTTGTCGAGCAGCAGGACGCCGTCGAGCGCGCGACGCGGCACGCGGGGGCGTTGAGGTGCGGTCATGTCAGAAAGACAAAAGTCTTCGATGGATACGGAAACAGCACTGAGCGCATGGCGACTCAGGCATGGCAGCGAGCGCCGCAACAAACAGCGCGCTCAGTCTTCTTTCGCGCGATTGGCGTTGGCTTCGTCGATCAAACGCGACATCTCGACGGCGCGCTCGATCGTTTTGTCGTAATGGAAATGCAGCGTCGGCACGGTGTGGATATGCAGGCGCTTGAACAACTGATTATGCAGATGGCCGGCCGCATGCGTGAGCGCTTCGAGCGTCTGCTGCGGATCGCCGGTGAGCGTCGTGAAATAGACTTTGGCGTGCGCATAGTCGGGCGTCAGCTCGACGCTTTGAATCGTGACGATGCCGATGCGCGGATCCTTGACCTCGCGCAGCAGCTCGGACAAATCGCGCTGGATCTGATCGGCGATCTGCACGTTGCGATTGGGAGAAGAACGTTTTTTAGGCATGGTGTGATGTGATCCGTTCTGACGGATGCAAAAAGTGGTTCGCGCCGCCGCGTTTTGGGCTTTTAATCCTTGCTGCATTCAAGCGGCGCAAGGTGACCAGAAGAAGCTCGACTGCGGGCGCTCTGCGCGACGGGCACGGACAAAAGCGCGTGGCCCCAAAAACAACGGGCGGAGCGGGCGTTAAAGC
This sequence comes from Paraburkholderia aromaticivorans, assembly GCF_012689525.1. Taxonomy (NCBI): domain Bacteria; kingdom Pseudomonadati; phylum Pseudomonadota; class Betaproteobacteria; order Burkholderiales; family Burkholderiaceae; genus Paraburkholderia; species Paraburkholderia aromaticivorans. The sequence goes on along the minus strand of NZ_CP051516.1, from coordinate 1,690,224 downwards.
CCGCTCCGCCCCTTGAGCCGTGCCGCGTGAATTACAGCGTACGGGCGACTTCGGTGATCTCGAAGACTTCGAACTGATCGCCTTCGACGATATCGTTGAAGTTCTTGATCGACATACCGCACTCGAAGCCCTGACGGACTTCCTTCACGTCGTCCTTGAAGCGCTTGAGCGAATCGAGCTCGCCCGTAAAGATGACGACGTTGTTGCGCAGCACGCGCACCGACGACGAGCGCTTGACGAAACCGTCCGTGACCATACAGCCGGCCACCGCGCCGATCTTCGGTACCTTGAAGACCTGACGCACTTCGACCGTACCCGTGACGATTTCGCGCTTCTCCGGTGCCAGCATGCCCGACATCGCGGCCTTCACGTCATCCACTGCGTCATAGATGATGTTGTAGTAGCGAATATCGACGCCGTTGCTTTCCGCCAGCTTGCGAGCCTGGGCATCCGCACGGGTGTTGAAGCCGATGATGACCGCCTTCGAAGCCGTTGCCAGGTTGACGTCGGACTCGCTGATGCCGCCCACGGCGCCGTGCACGATCTGCACGCGCACTTCGTCGGTGGACAGCTTGAGCAGCGACTGCACCAACGCTTCCTGCGAACCTTGTACGTCGGCCTTGACGATGAGCGGCATATACGCCACTTCGCCTTCGCTCATCTGTTCCAGCATGTTCTCGAGCTTCGCGGCCTGTTGCTTGGCCAGCTTGACGTCGCGGAACTTGCCTTGACGGAACAGTGCGACTTCACGCGCCTTGCGGTCGTCCGGCATGACGATGACTTCTTCGCCAGCCTGCGGCACTTCCGACAGACCCTGAATTTCCACTGGGATCGACGGACCCGCCGACTTGGTCGGCTTGCCGGTTTCGTCGAGCATGGCTCGCACGCGACCGTATGCGCTACCTGCCAGCACCACGTCGCCGCGATTCAGCGTACCCGACTGGACCAGGATCGTTGCGACCGGACCCTTACCCTTGTCGAGCTTCGCTTCAATGACGAGACCCTTGGCCGGCGCTTCGACCGGTGCCTTCAGTTCCAGCACTTCGGCTTGCAGCAGCACGTTTTCGAGCAGATCGTCGATGCCCGCGCCGGTCTTGGCCGACACCGGTACGAACGGCGATTCGCCACCGTATTCTTCCGGCACGACGCCTTCCGCAACGAGTTCCTGCTTGACACGCTCCAGATTCGCATCCGGCTTGTCGATCTTGTTGATCGCGACGACGAGCGGCACGCCGCCGGCCTTCGCGTGAGCGATCGCTTCCTTCGTTTGCGGCATCACGCCGTCGTCGGCTGCCACCACCAGAATCACGATGTCGGTTGCCTTCGCACCGCGGGCACGCATAGCCGTAAAGGCTTCGTGACCCGGCGTGTCGAGGAACGTGATGACGCCACGCGGCGTTTCGACGTGGTAAGCGCCGATGTGCTGCGTAATCCCGCCCGCTTCGCCCGCTGCGACCTTGGCGCGGCGGATGTAGTCGAGCAGCGACGTCTTGCCGTGGTCGACGTGACCCATGACCGTGACGACCGGCGGACGCGGCAGCGATTCCGCATCGGAAATCTCGCCTTCGACCAGCATGGCTTCCGGATCGTCCAGCTTGGCCGCAACCGCGTGGTGACCCAGTTCCTCGACGATGATCATCGCCGTTTCCTGGTCCAGCATCTGGTTGATCGTGACCATCTGGCCGAGCTTCATCATCGACTTGATGACTTCCGACGCCTTCACCGCCATCTTGTGCGCCAGATCGGCGACCGTGATGGTTTCCGGCACGTGCACTTCACGCACGATCGGTTCCGTCGGCGCCTGGAACGTGGTGTTCTGATCCTGATGCTTGCCGCGACCCTTCGGGCCACCGCGCCAGCCGCGATCGACACCGCCGCTCGTATCGCCACGCGTCTTGATGCCGCGGCGCTTCGCTGCGTCGTCTTGCCAGCCGCCCTTGCCGCCTGGCTTCTTCTTGTCGCCGGCGGAAGGCGTGGTCGTGGCAGCCGGAGCCGCAGCAGCCGGCTTCTTGGCTGCCGGACGCGCCGGTGCTTCACCCGCCGGACGCGCCGGCTTGTGCAGCGTGCCCTTGGCTTCCGCGGCCTTGGCCGGCTCAGCGGGCTTCGGTGCCGGTTCCGGCGCCTTGACCTGAGCCTTGCGCGGCGTATTCATCATTTCACGAATCGCGCGCGCTTCGGCTTCGGCCGCGGCACGGCGCTTGGCGATTTGTTCCTGCTCAGCACGCGCTTTTTCGGCAGCCTGACGCGCCGCGTCTTCTGCTTTCTTCGCGGCTTCGCGTTGCGCGGCGCGCTCTGCTGCGGCGCGCTCGTCGTCCTGCTCGCTTTGCTTGGCGACCGCCGGCTCCGCTGCCTTGGCAGCTACCGGTTCAGCCTTCGCGGCCGCGGGTTGCGCAGCTTGTGCCGGCTTGGCAGCCTGTGCCTGATCGCGAGCCGCCGCCTCAGCCGCTGCGCGCTTCTTCGCCGCTTCTTCTTCCGCACGACGGCGCTCGGCTTCAGCAGCCTGCTCGCGCGCCTGACGTTCAGCTTCTTCGCGTTCGAGTTGTTCCTGACGCGCCTTCAACTCCTGAGCCTGCTTTTCGAGCAGCTCGGCTTCGTGACGAGCTTCCTCTTCACGACGTTGGAGTTCGAGATCGTCGACGTCGGCCTCGGCCACATGATTCGATGCATCCCCGTTTTCAGCAGAGGTTTCGTCGCGGCGGACGAAAGTGCGCTTCTTACGCACCTCGACCTGAATGGTGCGAGCTTTGCCCGTCGCATCGGATTGCTTGATTTCCGACGTATGCCGTTTCGTCAGCGTGATCTTGCGCTTGTCAGCATCAGTCGAGCCGTGAGACTTGCGCAAGTGGTCGAGCAGACGCGCCTTGTCCGTTTCGGACAAGCTATCGTCTTCGCTCGCTTTTGTGACGCCCGCCGCCTGCAGCTGCTCAAGCAGCACGCCTGCAGGCATTTTCAGTTCCGCGGCAAATTGGGCTACGTTGTTACTCGCCATTCATTCCTCTTAATGCAAGGACCGATTCCTTGCGGTTAGCATCGGGTCATGCGGCCTGACGGCCGCTTCAATTTAGTGCGCCATGGTCATTTCTCACTGGAACCAGTGTTCACGTGCTTTCATGATCAACGCCTTAGCGGCATCCTCTTCCATTCCGGTCATCTCGACCAGTTCATCCACAGCCAGCTCGGCGAGTTCGTCGCGCGTCTGGATCTGATGTTCGGCCAGCTTGGCGAGCAGGTCGGCATCCATGCCGTCCAGGCTCTTCAGGTCGAGCGCTACATTTTCGACCTTTTCTTCATTTGCGATCGCCAGCGTCAACAGCGCGTCGCGCGAGCGATTACGCAGTTCGTGAACGGTGTCTTCGTCGAATGCCTCGATTTCAAGCATTTCGTTGAGCGGCACATAAGCGATCTCTTCGAGGCTCGTAAAGCCTTCGTCGATCAGGATGTCGGCGACTTCTTCGTCGACATCGAGACGCGCCATGAACAGGTCACGCAGTACACCGCGTTCCTGATTCTGCTTTTGCGCAGATTCGTCCGGCGTCATGATGTTGATCTGCCAGCCGGTGAGTTCGCTGGCAAGACGCACGTTCTGGCCGCTGCGGCCGATCGCGACCGCCAGTTCGTTTTCGTCTACGACGACGTCCATCGAATGTTTTTCTTCATCGACGACGATCGACTGGACGGCTGCCGGCGCGAGCGCGCCGATCACAAACTGTGCGGGATCCTCCGACCATAGCACGATGTCGACGTTTTCGCCACCGAGCTCGTTACGCACCGCCTGCACGCGCGAACCGCGAATGCCGACACAAGTGCCGATCGGATCGATGCGCTTGTCATATGCGACCACGCCGATCTTCGCGCGCACGCCCGGATCCCGCGCGGCCGCCTTGATTTCCAGCAGGCCCTGTTCGATTTCCGGCACTTCCATCTCGAACAGCTTCATCAGGAATTCGGGCGCCGTACGCGACAGTTCGATCTGCGGACCGCGCGCGGTGCGATCGACCTTCGCGATGTAAGCGCGCACGCGGTCGCCCACGCGCAGGTTTTCCTTCGGAATCAGCTGGTCGCGGCGCAGCAGCGCTTCGACACGGCCGGTTTCGACGATGAAATTGCCCTTGTCGAGACGCTTTACCGAGCCGGTCATGATGTGCTCGCCGCGCTCGAGGAAGTCGTTCAGGATCTGTTCGCGTTCAGCGTCGCGCACCTTCTGCAGGATCACCTGCTTGGCGGCCTGCGCGCCGATACGACCGAATTCGATCGACGGCACCGGTTCCTCGATGAACTCGTCGAGCTGGATTTCGGGCTTCTGCTCGCGTGCTTCGAACAGCAGGATTTCCTGATCCGGCTCCTGCAAGCCGGCTTCGTCCGGCACCACTTTCCAGCGTCGAAACGTTTCGTGTTCGCCGCTTTCACGATCGATCTGGACGCGAATATCCGCGTCTTCTTCGAAGAGTTTCTTGGAGGCCGAAGCGAGGGCCGCCTCGAGCGCGGCAAATACCACGTCTTTGTCGACGTTCTTCTCGCGTGCCAGCGCATCCACCAGCATCAACACTTCGCGACTCATTGTTTGCGGCTCCTAAAGTCAAACGTCGGAACGAGGCGTGCCTTATCGATATCCGCGAGCGTGAAATCGAGCATCGCGGCGCCTTCCTTCCCTTCAAATTCCAGACCGATCGTCTCGCCTTGCGGAGCATGCAGGATGCCCCGGTACGATTTCCGTCCGTCCAATGGCTTTTTCAATGTGATTACCACTTCGCTGCCTGCGAAGCGTTCAAAATCCGCCAGTTTTTTCAGCGGGCGGTCGAGCCCCGGCGACGATACTTCAAGCCGCTCGTAATCGATATTTTCGACCGTCAAAACGTGCTGGAGCTGACGCGTGACTTTCTCGCAGTCTTCGATCGCGATGCCGGCTGGCTGGTCGATATAGATACACAACATGCCGCGCCCGGTGCGCTCGAGATCGACGAGCTCGTAGCCGAGTCCCACGACCGTGGTTTCAATCAGTTCCGTCAGTTGCACAGTGCCCTCTTAGATGTTCGCGCAGCGAGCCTGCCGCTTGTTTTGCAAACAACCAATGCGGGCCGCGCGCCAAGCCGGCGCACGTTCGTGCTACCCGAGATGCCGAACCACTGAGAACTGAGCGGCAAAAAAAAATGGGCTAAACGCCCATCATCTTATTGCCGGTGGTCGCACCTGAGCCGCACATAAAAAGCCGCACGCCCAGCGACTTCGCGATTGTAGCCATTTTTCGGGACAAACGCAAACCGCAAAGCGCCGCCCAACACGCTTTTCCGCTTGATTTCATGGGGATCTTGCAACGATATTGCGGTGTTTCGGGCCTTTTGCAAGGCGGCTCACGCCGCCTCGAACCCGCACCGGGCAAGCGGGGCAAATGAAATCCGCCCCCACTTCCATTTACGCAGCGGTTCTATGCGTCACATGAAACCGCGTGACGCTAAACCGATGGCGTTCGTCGATCGATTCTGGTGGTGGCCGGCGAGAAACCGTTGTGAACAACGATCCGCGGCCGACCGCCGGGCGTGCCTGGCGTGCTGCTTAACGGCCGCGCGAACGGCCGCGCGGTGCGCCGCCGCCACGGTTGACGCCGCCGGCATTGGCGTTGCCGCCGCCCGCACGGCTGCCGGCGCCGCCACGATTGCCGCCCGGCCCGCGGTTGCCGCCGCTGTTGCCCGGATTGGCGCCACTGCCGCCGACGGTGCGCTTGCCACCGCCAGCCGCACGATTGCCATTGCCCGACGGTGCGCGATTGCCGTCGACTTCACGGCCGCCACGCGGGCCGCCCGCGCCGCCGCCCATCGGACCGCTGAAACCACCGGCGCCACGGCCGGCGCCGCGATTGCCGTAACCACGATCGCCACCGAAGCCGGCACCCGCGCCGCCGCTAAAACCACCGCCCGCCGCACCGCGCCGGCCCTGGCCACGCGGTTGCTGCTGGTCGAACCGGCCATGCGACATCAGCACGGGTTCGCGGCTAATAAAGCCCATCGACGTCTGCATCGGATCCGGCTGCTTGCGCTCCGGCGCTTCCCTGCGTCCGCCCTTTTCTTCCGTCGGCGCCTTCAGGCCGACCGATGCCATCAGCGCGCGCACCTGATTGTCTTCAAGCTCCTCCCAACGGCCGCGCTTGAGGCCCTTCGGCAGCGAGATCGGACCGTGACGGGTACGGATCAGGCGGCTGACCATCAGGCCGGCCGCTTCGAACATACGGCGCACTTCGCGGTTACGCCCTTCGGCGAGCGCGACGTGGTACCAATGATTAGTGCCTTCGCCGCCGCCATCGCGGATACGCAGGAAGTTTGCCGGGCCGTCTTCCAGCTCGACGCCGTGCAGCAGCTTCTGACGCATGCCTTCCGCGAGTTCGCCGACCACGCGCACCGCATATTCACGCTCGACGCTATAACGCGGGTGCATGAAACGGTTTGCCAGATCGCCCGACGTGGTCAGCATCAGCAGACCTTCCGTGTTGAAGTCGAGACGGCCGACCGCGAGCCACTTGGCGGTTTTCATCGGCGGCAGATTGTCGAACACCGACGGACGGCCTTCCGGATCGGCGTGACTGACGATTTCGCCGGCCGGTTTGTGATACAGCAGCACGCGGGGCGGCTTGTTGGCCAGCTTGCGCTTGACCGGCTTGCCGTTGATGCGGACCTGGTCGGTCGGCATGATGCGCTGGCCGATGTGAGCCGGCTCACCGTTCACCGACACGCGGCCGGCGACGATCAGCTCTTCCATGTCGCGGCGCGAACCCATGCCGGCTTCAGCCAGCACTTTGTGCAGCTTGGGCGCGTCGTCGTCGGCTGCGAGAACGCGCTTGGGCGCGGCCGGCTTGCCACTGCGCAGCATGGGCGCGCGCACGCCGCCGGTGGTGCTGTTGTCCGCGTCGAACGCGGGCGATGTGACATACGAGAACAGGTCGTCCTGACCGGTGGCCGCTGCTGCTGCCGCCGGCGCTTCGCCGCCGCGACGGTTCTGACGCTGGCCGCCTTCGCGCGGCTGACGCTCGCGCTGACCTTCCCGCGGTGCGCCCTCGCGGGGGGCGCCGTCACGCGGTGCGCCCTCGCGCTTCGCGCCGCCCGCATTGCGGCGCGGCCCTTGACCCTTGGCGCCCGCGTCCTTGCGCGGCATACGCACTTGCGCGACGACTTCGCCGTCCGGCGGCGCCTCGCTGACGACCGGCGCCCCTTGCGCGGGCGCGCCTTCGGCGCCCTTCGTCTTCGCGCCGGCGCGGCGCCGCGCGATCAGGCTGCGCGGGCCGCGACGCAGGCCGCGGCGCGGACGGTCTTCACCGTCTGCTTCCGTGGTCTGCGCCGGGCGCTCGCCCTCGCCTGCCGACGCTTGCGTGGTGCGCGTTTCGTCAGCGCGCGCCGACGGCACGGCGCGCTCGGATTCGGACGAATCGGTGTCGTGGGTATGTGTCAAAACAACCTCAAAATGTCAGGTCGCGCACGCCCGTTGCGGGCGTGGCAAAAAAAGTTCGGTTACGTCAGGCGCTGCGCGACTCGGGTTCGTCGTCGGTCAGAATGCCTGCGTCCTGCGCCGCATCGCGACGATCCTCAGGATCGCCGCGCGCCGCGTTGGTCGGGTTCGGCTCGGCGGCGTGCTCCGTATTGCGGAGTACGCCCGAGTCGTGCGCGGGTATTGCCGGATCGGCCTGGGAGACCGGATCGTGATTCTGTGCGGACTCGGCGACGCCGGTCTGCGGTACAACGTTTGCCGGGTGCGCCGTTTCAGCATGTTCCTGCGCGGCCGGCGTGGCAGCGGCGTCCGGATGCGCCCCGGATGATGCCGATGCGTTTTGTGCCGCGACTTCCGCTGTGCTGTCGGCCGCCTGCGCCGATTCCACCGGCTCAGCGTGCTGCGTCTGATGCTCTTCAGCGAGTTCGTTAGCGATTTCTGTTCCTGACGCCTCGTCTACTGCTTCAGGCGGGCTGTCAATGGTATGGCCAGCTGCGTCAGCGGAGTCGAATTGCGGCGCCTCGCTCGCGGCTTGCGGAATATTCTCCGACTTGCCATCGGCAACTGCGCTCACAAATTCGTCTGCAACGGCGCCTGCTTCAATTACCACGCCGGAATCCACCTGCCCTTCTTCCGGAGCCAAAGCCTGTGCGACATCGGCGTCGGCGAACTCGATTGCGTGCTGGCCGAGCAGATCCGCGTTCAACTGCGCCGACGGATCGGAGAGCGGCGGCAATTCGTCCAACGCTGTCAGCCCGAGGTCGTCGAGGAACTGCCGCGTGGTCGCGTACAGCGCCGGGCGGCCCGGGACATCGCGGTGACCGATCACTTCGATCCAGCCGCGATCCTCGAGCTGCTTGACGACCTGCGTATTCACCGTAACGCCGCGAATCTCTTCAATATCGCCACGCGTCACCGGTTGCCGGTATGCAATGATCGCGAGCGTTTCGAGTACCGCGCGCGAATATTTCGGCGGTTTCTCAGGATGCAAACGATCCAGATACGAACGCATCGCGGGCTTGCTTTGAAACCGCCAGCCCGACGCCAGCCCGACCAACTCCACACCGCGCCCAGACCAGTCCTGCTTGAGGTCTTCGAGCAAAGTCCGAACGGTGTCTGCCGACACGCCGTCGGCAAAGAGTTTGCGTAACTCGCCGAGCTTTAATGGCTCCTGCGCGCAGATCAAGGCAGTCTCGAGGACGATCTTCGCCTCTTGGGTATTCATGCAGCTAGGTCAGACCCTGTGGTCAAAGAACCGGATCAAACAGACGATGTGGAACTGAAGACGCGCTCGCCCGATTCTGATCGGTCATATTGATGGGAGCACGCACCGGGGGGAGGCGAAACAGACAATCGAGCCAAACCCAGCCGGACGGAGCAGCGATATTCCTGAAGGGAACCGCGTGACTGAGCGCCATATTACGCAAAAACAATCAGTGCGTAAAGACGAAATCCCCCGTGCATTTTCCAACCACGGCTTGGCGGACGCGTTTTTGTGAAAAAGCAGGCTTAATTTGGTAAAAACCCGCTTTCTTCGGCTGTTCTTCGCCTGGTTAGTTCAATAGCTTTACGCAGCCACCTTTTCCGCCACGCGTTCACTGTGCCGTTCCGTGTTCCGCCAGGAACCGTTTCAGACGCTCGACGCCCGCGTCCAGCCGCGCCGTGTCGCATGCGTAGCACCAGCGCACGAAGCCCTCGCCTTGCGGACCGAACGCGCTGCCCGGCGCCACGCCGAGCCCGACGTCACACACCATCGCCTTGCAAAGCTCCAGGCTGCGCGAGGCGCCCGGCATCGAGAAAAACAGATACATCGCGCCGGGCGGCGCCTTGACGTCGACGCCAGGCACCGTGGCGAGCGCGCGCACCAGATGGTCGCGCGACGCCTTCAGGTCGCGCACCAGTTCCTGCGTAAAACGCTCGCCATGCTCGATGGCCGCGATGCCCGCCTGCTGAACGAAGGCCGGCGCGCACGAAGTGTTGTACTCGACGAGCTTGCCCAGATCGTCCATCAACGAGGCCGGCGCGACGATCCAGCCGAGCCGCCAGCCCGTCATCAACCATGCTTTCGAAAACGAATTGACGCAGATCACGCGTTCTTCGCGGGTGGCCAGATCGAGGAACGACGGCGCCGTGCGCGAGGGCGCGCCGGCCGCGCCGGGCTCGGCGTCTGCATAGTAAAGGCGCTCGTAGACCTCGTCCGCCACGATCCAGATACCGTGGCGCCGGCAATGCGCCAGCACGGCGCGCTGCTCGTCGCGGCTCATCACCCAGCCGGTCGGATTGTTCGGCGAGTTGATCAGCAGCATTTTCGTGTCGGGCGTCAGCGCTGCCAGCAATTGCCCGAGGTCGAGTTGCCAGCCGCGCTCGCCGTAGCCCAGCGCGACCGTTTCGACGTGCGCGCCGAGAATCTTCGGGATCTCGACCAGATTCGGCCAGAGCGGCGTCACCGCGACGACGCGGTCGCCGGCGCCCACCACGAGTTGCGCCGCGAGCATCAGCGCATTGACGCCCGCGCTCGTCACCGCGATATGCTCCGCCGACGTCGCGCCGTGCAGATCGCTGACGTAGCCCGCCAGCGTGGCGCGCAGCGGCGCGATGCCGAGGTTGTGCGTGTAGAACGTCGCGCCGGCCGCCAGCGATGCGCTAGCGGCGTCGCGGATAAACGCCGGCGTGACGCGGTCGGATTCGCCGAACCAGAACGGCAGCACGTCGGCGACGCCGAAACCGGCGTTGGCGACTTCGCGAATCTGGGAAGGACGCAGTGCGCGCACGGCATCGCGCGCGTTCGGGATGGATGGCACGGGCAGATCCGATTCGCTCATCGAGGTTTCCAGGCGGGTGAAGGGCATGGGTTGAAGTTCAGCAGCGGCGACAGTTTAACTTGGGGCGTCTTTTCGGGACCGCGAAGTCGGCGGCCAAGAAGGCATGGCGAGGCGATCAGTCGCGGACGGATTGCGGCGAGGCACCGTGCCTCGAAAACTGCACCGCTCGTCCATCGCGCCGTTTCCGACCACGGGGATGTCTTACGCACCACACGACCGCGCCTTTGCCGCCCGCGTGCACATCGCGCACGTCCCACGACAACAAACTAGTTCAAATCCTCCGCCCGTCCCGGCAACTGGCGAATCAGTCCCCACACCGCCTCCGCCGCCGGCGACAGCGAGCGGTCGCGCCGCCGCACCAGTTCGACCGTACGCTCCGCGCGTGGCACGAGCGGCCGGGCCACCAGCGCAGCGCCCGCCGGCAGCGGCAACGCCAGCCAGGGCAGCACGCTTACGCCGACGCCCGCCTCGACCAGCCCAAAAACGGTCGCGGAATGCCCCAGCTCCTGCACCACCGTGGCGCTCACGCCGTATTCCTGCATCGCGGCGTCGATGATCGGCCGGCTTCCCGACGCGTAATCGAGCATTACGAGTTGCTGGCCGTCCAGGTCCGTCCACGCCACCCGCTCCTGCGCCGCCAACGGATGATCGTCGCGCGAGACGACACAGAACGAATCCGTCATTAGCGATTCGCTCAGCAGGTCGTCGGCGGAAAACGGGCCGATGATCACGCCGAAGTCGACCTCGCCCGACTTGACCTTGCGCACCACGTCGCTCTGCACATCGTCGCGCAAGCCAAGCGCGATATAGGGGAATTGCTGCCCGCACGAGGCCACCACGCGCGGCATGAGCCGGCATGCCACCGTCGGGCTGGCGGCTACCACCACGCGTCCGCGGCGCTGTTCGCCGATTTCGCGGATCTCGCGCAACGCGTCGTCCAGATCCGTCAGCAGACGCGACACGCTCGACACCAGGTTGCCGCCGACATCCGTGAGCTGCACCTCGCGGGTGGTGCGATCGATCAGCTTGAGGCCGATCTCGCTCTCCAGTTCCCGCACGCAGCGGCTGACCGCCGACTGCGTCAGGCCGATTTCATCGCCGGCCCGGCTGAAGCTCTGCAAACGGGCGACCTCAATGAAAACCCTTAGCTGCCGCAGCGTGACATTCATTTACACTCCTCATCAATTGCATTGTTTAATGCGCATTGTAAGGCGAAAGACAGCACCACAGCCGCTTTTTCCAGTCTCGCTGCAATGCAGCAATAAGGCGCAAACGCACGCTGGTCGGGCCTGATTGCACAAGATTGGTGATTGTCCCGATTTGCGAGATGGGTTTTTTGGATTCTTATACGCCCCTAGCTAGCGCCCGCGCTGGCCCGCTGTCACAGGGCTTTCAGGTAGTTGGACTCAACTTGGCACACTTCCTGCATTTATCTGCAGACAAGGGTCGGCGCCATGATTCTGACTGCATAGCAGACCGTGGCAAGCCCGACCCTCCTTGGCACTCGCCTATCGAGTGCATGGAGAGTGCGCGGCGCGGGGCAGCGCACCGGAGTTAGCTTCGCTGAGGTGAAACATGATGCTGTTCGACGATTTGAGAGACAACGAGTGGGCGCTGGTCGAGGCGTTGTTCTGTGCAGAGCCTGCACGGAGCGAACGGCGCGGTCGGCCACGCGTGGAAGCGCGCGCGGTTGTCAACGCCGTTCTGTGGGTGCTATCGACGGGCGAAGGCTGGTCCAAACTGCCGGGCCGCTATCCGTCGCCGCCGACTTGCCGCCGTCGTTTCGACGAGTGGCAAGCCGATGGTACGCTCGCCGAAATAGTTAAGCGACTCGGCACGAGCGGCCGTGAAATTTCGCTGCGCGGCCGGATTGGGGCGACCGCAGCGAAACCGCCGGCACCGCCGAGCCGTGACCGCCTGCGCGGCGCATTCTGGACCAATCCGGAATCGTGGCGCGCGCCGGTCAAGATGGCCTGACGCATACTGTTTTTCCTCCGGGCGCCTGCGGGCGCCCGGCATGTATCAAACCCAGGTCGACGCGTCTTGACGTACGCCGTACCTGTCATGGGCACCGCTCTTCGGCGCGCCCAACACAGTCGTCCCTTCCCGTTACACCCAGCCTGCCTGCGCGCTGCTTCAAACGTTTGAAGCAGCGCGATAGTTGCCGGTGAAACATCCATTTACTATTACTTACAGCGTGCTTTCGTGACTGGGCATACCTTATGTGTATGCAAACAGGCCTTGTCGATCGGCTTGACGGGAGCTCAGCATGAAACCAATGTCACTGCTTCTGTGCGGCATTGTCGTTTCATCAATGGCCGCACCGGCGCTTGCCCAGCAGCGCCAACAGGCTTGGAACTGGAGGCCGGATCGTCCGGCTACCCTTGAAGCCTGGCAGCAAAGCGATACGCGCGCCCGCGACTTCACCCCGCCGGCGCCGCGCGGAGATTTGCGCGGCGATATCGCCAGCAATGTGCGTACGCGGCCGGAGGCGCCTCGGCAGGATCCGACGCGCCGACGCTAGGCGGAGTTGAACGTGAGCGAAGCCCATGCGCCGCGCTCACGAAACTCACTAGCGCATATTGAATAATTGGGGGAACCACCGCGCGTCGTACCAGTCTGATTCAACGCCATTAGCACAGCGTGGCAGTAGTAATTCCGGTACGCCCGTATCCTCGCGATACGGGCTTTTTTTTGCGGTTGCGTTGCGCAAACGGCGCCTGCGGGCGCGTACGACGCACGGTGCGAAGCAAGTGCAATGAGGCGGGACGGGGCAATGGGGACGCCGCCAGCCGCTCAAAGCGGGCGGGAAACAACGCCTGCCAGCCCGCCTTAGCTAAGGCCGGACTTCGAGCGCGGCGGTAGGCCGCGTGTCGGCGGTGGCGACGACGTAGTCGTTCATGCGCTGGGCTGTCCAGGTGAGCAGACGTTCGTCATGGGCGAGGCGCGCAAACTCGGCTCTGCCCCGCTCCGTGAGCACGGCGATATCAACAGGTGCGTGGAAACCTGGAGCCGGCGCGACAGTGCGCTGCCGAACGGTGTCCATCAAGCCTAGTGCGCGAAGATATTGGAAAACACCCGGCCTTCTAGCCCATGGGACCTGGCGATATTGCGCCCGCCGCAGCGCTTCAAGTACCGCTTCGTTGGAATACGTGGTCATCTCACTTCTTTCTTAAAGTGCAGCTATGACACATTTATGCCCAACACGTCACCGCGCCACCAGTGACGCGCGTAGCACCCGCCCTTGGCTGGAAGCTGACTGCAACGTGTGCAGTCGAATTCCGCCAGGTGCTGCCTGGTCTCGTATTCGGAACCCCCGTCTGAACGGCATGTTAGCGTTCTGTCCAAGAGCCGGCGATGCAACCGCTGCGGCGCGATAGCAAGCCCGTGGATTTGTCCCGAAAGACATACGTTACCCCATTTAAATTGATTCTATTCACTTTATTAGCGCTTTTTTTTGCAGCAATCGTGCTATGGAAAGGCGCCCGCCGCCCTCTCGCCATCTGCACGGTCGCCGTCTTCTGGCTGCTCGCCGCCGGCTGGCTCACCGCCCCCTTGCTGCAATTGGCGCAGCCGCGCTGGCGGACCGAGACGCCCGCCACGTTCGCGCCGCGCACCGCGATCATCATGCTGGGCGGCGGCACGATCTACGACGACGACCACCTCCTCGTGCCCCCGCGCGACGTGCTTGCGCGCATTGCGGCGAGCGCCGAAAACTACGCCGCCTGCAAACGCGCGGCGGACACATGCCATGTGATCGTGAGCGGCGGCAATCCGCAGCGGCATCGCGCAACCGAAGCCGACACCTATCTGCCCTACCTGCTGCGCCAACAGGTGCCGCGCGCGGACATCGTGCTGGAAAACAGCAGCCTCACGACCTACGAAAACGCGCGCAACGTCTCCACCATTCTGCAGGGCTCACGTTACGATTCGCTGATCCTCATCACTTCCGCCTATCAGATGCCGCGCGCCTTGCTCGATTTCCACCGCTTCGGCCTCGCGCCGCAGCCGATGATTTCGAACGCGATAGGCGCACGTCTCGGTGTACTACCGCGATATGACAACTTGGCGTCTGCGGAGATAGCGCTGCATGAATTGATCGGCATCGCGCAATTTCACGTCTATCGCGCGATCGGCTGGTTCTGAATTTCAAGCCTCATCACAGAACGACCTATTTAGAGATGCGAATAATGTGCCCGAGCGGCGACGCGTTATCGTGACTTCCCACTCAAGCCACCGCGCATTGCAACTGCTGGCCGAACGTAACAAGATGTAACGATTTGTCATTGCAGTTACAAAACCCTCTGTTGGAGCGGATATTGCTGACTAGAATGCATTGTCTTTCCGTTTGGACAGGCAAGTACTCGGGTCCACAACCACTCTGCGGAGGTAGCAATGAAGAAAGTGTCCCTGGCGATCCTGGTTTCCCTCAGTGCCGTAACGGGCGCGGCTTATGCGCAGGACAACGGCGTCATGATGAGCACCGATCCGGCCAAGGCCGCCGACGTCGAGCAGCGTGCGCAAGATTTGCAAAACCGCCAGCAAGCAATGGAAAGCGCACCGGCCATGCCGATGAAACACCACAAGGCAGCCCCGCATCACAAGAAAGCCCCCAAGGCCGACGCCGGATCCTAAGCGCAATTACCCGACTCACCCGCGGCCGCGCCGCGAAGGTGAAAAGCCGAAGCCGGCACCGCCGGCTTCGGCTTTTTTGTTGTCTAATGGGTTGGCGAAGGACTTGCGAGCCTCCGGACAGCGCGGCGCGCCGACCGGCCTCACGGCCACCGCTTCAGCCCCACGGCGCCCGGCTGGCGGTGTGCTAAAGTCGCGCACCGACCGGCGCCTGGCCGGAACCCCCTAACCCGTGCGCACCTTGGTGCGGAGGACAGCATGAGCAACATCCAGCTTGATATCGAATGGACTGAAGCAGCATCTCGCAAAATCGAAAAACTGATGCCGCGCGGCGGTCAGGAAGCGTTTCTGGCGCTACCGCCCGTCGAATGCCTGCCGATGGAAGGCGACGTGCTGTTTCTCGGCCCGGACGGCAAGCGGCAGCCGTTCATCGTCGCGGAACGTCAGTATCACCATGACGGCGACGCCGACTGGACCATCATCCTGATTCTCGACGTTCCACAAGCCACGCATTAAAAACAAACGGCGAGCGCCGTGCCGGGCTGATCGTGCCCGGCAATTCGCTCGCCGTTGTCCAATTCGCCTGAAGGTTCAGGCGATTTTCGACACGACGCGAATTTCCGCATGTTCCACCCAGTCCGCCACCGCTTTCCTGTAAGCCTCGATGTGTGCTGATTTCGCATGCACCGCCAGCGCTTCCTGACTTTCCCAACGCTCGACAAATACGAACCGGCGCGGCTCCTGCAGGTCGCGGTGCAGATCGTACTGAAGCGCTCCCTGCTCCTTGCGCGTCGGCCCGACAAGCCCTTCGAGCGCCTGCCGGAGTTGCTCTTCATAGCCCGGCTTCGCCACCGAGATTGCGACCACCGCGATTTCCGACATGCCTGACCTCCCTTTTCACGAAAAGCAGCAGCATACCCGGCGCTCGCCAAAGCTGCAGGCGGCCTGCGCGCAAGCCGACGGCGTGCCTGTTCAGGCTTCGTCTGCGCTAACCGGATAACCGGTTCGAGCGTCCATACGTCTGAGTTCCGTCCTTGCCTGGAGTTTGGCGGGTGTCCGCTTGCCGCCCTGTTACGCTCGGTTTCATACAGGCGATTGATTGCGCCAGGCGCAATCGGGTTTGCGCGAGACAAGCGGGCGTCAAACTCATGCCGGACGGCCGATTGGCGTGGAGATCGGCATCACCGCGGATATGACCCCGCGTCTGTGATTACCCGCACATTCACCCGAATTGCAAACTGTTAGACTGGTTTTGACTAATTCGCCGGAGTCCAGCATGGCTGGCATCGCTCTCCGCGTTCCCGGGCTTTATCCGAGCTGCCCTGCGCACGCGTGGGCCGTGCATCCGTTGCGCGCCGAATTGCCTGGCGCGTCCCGTCACCCGCTTGCCGCGATGTCGCCATGTCCGCTCTCTTTCCTGCCTTTATGCCATCCGTCAGCGAACTGACCCTGAGCGGCCTGCTCCCGCATCTGGTCCGGGACGAGTCCGGCTGGACCGCGACGTGGCGCGCGCTGACTTTGCACAGCGTGTTCCAACCGGTGCTGTCGGTGACGCACCAGCGCGTAGTCGGCTATGAGGGATTGCTGCGCGCCGTCGATCCAGTCGGTTTGCCGGTCTCGCCCGACGTGCTGTTTTCGGGCACCCGCTCGGCCGCCGACGCCCGCGAACTCGACCGCATCGCCCGTTGCCTGCATGTGGCGAATTTCATGGAGCAAGGCATCAGCACCGGCTGGCTCTTTCTGAATACGCGCCCGCAGGTGTTCGAAACCGGCTGGCCGCAACGCGCGTTCATCGACGAACTGTCGGCGCACTTCGGTCTGCCGCAGGAACGCATTGTGATCGAAGTGCTCGAGCAGCCCGCCGACGACGAATCCGCTGTCGCCAGCATGCTCGCCGCGTCGCAGCCGCGCGACTTCCTGATCGCGATCGATGACTTCGGCACCGGCTTCTCGAACTTCGACCGCGTGTGGCGCTTCCGCCCCGACATCGTCAAGCTCGACCGTTCGCTGGTCGCGCGCGCCGGCAAGCGCGAAGGCGACGACTCGATGATCGGCCATCTGGTCTCGATGCTGCATCAGTCCGGCACGCTGGTGCTGGCCGAAGGTGTCGAAACCGATGAAGAGCTGATGATCCTGATGGAAGCCGACGTCGATTTCGTGCAGGGTTTCTGGCTCGGTCAGCCGAAGAGTTCCGTGCAGGCGGCATGCGCCAAGGTGCCGGCGCTGATCGAATCGATGTGGAGCAAGTTCGCCGACTACGAACGCGAGCATGCCGGCCACCAGCGGCTTGGTTTCGAAGGTTTTGCTGAAGCGGTGCTGGCCGCCGCCGAGACCTACAAGGCCACCGGCGATCTGCGCCAGGCGGCGCAAAAGGTCTGGCATCTGCGCGAAGCACGCCGCGTGTTCATCACCGACGGGCTGGGTGAGCAAACCCTGCCCTCAGTGACGGCCGCCTCGGTGCCGCCGCCGCCGCTGCGGCTTGCGCCGCTCTACACCGATACGCGCAGCAACTGGTCGCGGCGGGCCTATTTCAAGCACGCGCTCGCCGCGCCGGGGCGCGTCGCGATGATGGGTCCGCATTATTCGCTCGCCGACGGTCAGGACTGCTACACCGCGGCCCTCGCCTTCGAGCATGACGGCACGCATGTGCTGTGCGTCGACTTCGTGCCGACCGCCACGACCGCCGTTGCGCGTCCTTCGGGACGCGGCAGCAAGCGCTAATCGTCCACCCGGCCACGGCCGGATTTGATCTCACTGCGTTTGGCTTTGCCGTCGAGGCGCCGACGGTTCGACGCGCGCGTCGGCCGGGTCGCGACGCGCGGCTTGCGCGTCACGCTGACGCTTTCGATCAGTTCATCGAGCCGCGCCAGCGCCGCCGCCCGGTTCATCTCCTGCGTCCGATGCTGCTGCGCCTTGATGATCACCACGCCGTCGCGCGTGAGCCGATGATCGGACAGCGCAAGCAGGCGCATTTTCAACACTTCCGGTAACGAAGATGCCTGCACATCGAAGCGCAGGTGAATGGCGCTCGAAACCTTGTTGACGTTCTGGCCGCCCGCTCCTTGCGCGCGCACTGCGGTCAGTTCGATTTCGTTCAGCGGGATTGGATAGCGGGATGTCATGACGCGAGCTTGAATCGGGAAACATGAGTGTACACAGCGCGCGACCGATCACTGATTGCGGACTATCGGGCGCGTCTGCCGATGCGAAAAACTATTTGCGTCGACGCGGCCAGTTCATCGATACTGCGTTTTTCGCTTACAGCGTAAATTCACATGAAACTCCATCCAGGGTTTGTGCTGGAACTGGCTGTCAACTTTCTGTTGCCGTGGCTCGCCTACCGGCTTGCGCTGCCGCATCTGGGCGAGACCGGCGCGTTGATCGCGTCGGCCGTGCCGCCGATCGTGTGGAGTCTGATCGAACTCGCGCGTTTTCGGCGCGTCGACGCGCTGAGCGTGATGGTGGTGGCCGGCATCGTGCTCTCGGTCGCGGCGATGGCGCTCGGCGGCAGTCCGCGCATGCTGCTGTTGCGCGAGTCGCTGGTGTCCGGCGCGGTCGGCGTGGTGTTTCTGCTCTCGTTGCCGATGCGCCGCCCGCTGATCTTCTATCTCGCGCGCGCCACCGTCGCTCGCGAAATGGAAGGTGGCGCGGCGCGCTTCGAGGCACTGTGGCAAGAGCGGCCGGCTCTCGTCAGCGCGATGCGGTTGATGACGCTGGTGTGGGGCGTCGGCCTGACCGGCGAAACGGCGCTGCGTGCGTGGATGGCGCTCACGTGGCCGATCGAGCGCTTCCTGGTGGTGTCGCCGTTTATCGGCTACGGCATTTATGGTGGCCTTACGTTGTGGACGTTCTGGTATCGAAAGACCATGCGTGGTCGGGTCGAGGCGCACGTGCAGTCGGGTGGCGCTGCTGGTTGAGCGGGTTCGGCGCGAAATGCGCCTGGGCCGTTCTGCGTTCTGCGTTCTGCGTTCTGCGTTCTGCCGTTCTGCCGTTCTGCCGTTCTGCCGTTCTGCCGTTCTGCCGCTCCGCCGCTCCCGCCGCTCCGCCACTCTGCCGTTCTGCCACTTACTTTGCGTAATCTAACCGCGAAGCAGCCCCTTACCCGCACCTGCTATTTAGCGCCGCGCCACACCTCCGCTATCCGCGCGGCTAACCCGGAGTCGCGCTGTGTCGGCGTCGCAATAGCTTGAGCCAGCACGGCGCGCCCGCCGATCACTTCGACCCGTTCACGCGCGCGGGTGATCGCCGTGTACACCAGTTCGCGCGACAACACCCGGCTGAATACCGAAGGCAGCATCAGCACCGCGTGCTCGAACTCCGAGCCCTGCGATTTGTGAACCGTAAGCGCGAACGCGGTGTCGTGCGGTGGAAGCGCCGCCGGCGAAACCGCTCGCAAACCGCCATCACCGGTCCGGAAATACACGCGCAACGCGCCGCTCGCGCCCGGCAGCGCAATGCCGATGTCGCCGTTGAAGAGACCGAGCGCGTAATCGTTGCGCGTCACCATCACCGGACGCCCGGCGAACCACTGCGCGCCCACTGCCAGCGTCACGCCCGCCGCGCGCCGCACCTGCGCCGCCATCGCCGCATTCACCTGATCGACGCCGCGCGGCCCGGACCGGGTCGCACACAAAATGCGAAACCGGTTCAACGCGTCGAACAGCGGCAACGGGTCGGGTGTTTCGGCTGCTAGCGCTGTGGCAAGCGCGTCGGCGTACGGCGCGAATCCTGCGGCGAGCCGCGCGACGGTGCGCTCGGCAAGCGTCGCGTGCGTATCTTCGTGAAGCGCCGCTGCGCACGTTTCCGTGGGATCGGTGCGCAGGACATCGAGCGCGGCGCTCGCCGAGCCGTTGCGAATCGCGAGCGACAGACGGCCGATCGGCGACTCCAGGCCGAACCGATAGTTGCGCTCGAGCCAGACGACACAATCGGCGAGCGGGTTCTGCATGGGCGACGCCGTGGTTACGTGCGAAGGCCGTGGCGCTGCGCTTTCGAAAAGATCGCCAACGGGTAGTTCGTCGAAAGGACGAGGTGACTCCGTGTGTGCAAACAGATCGTAGTCGGGCGCATCGGGCTGCGCGAAAAAATCCGCAGGCTCCTCGCCGAAGCCCCGCGATGCGCCCGGCAATGCCTGCGTGAGCCGCGTTTCGTCGATGCCGAGCGCCTCGGCGATCCGCCGCAAACCGTCTTGCGTAAAAGCCGGACGCGCGCTGAGTTCGGCGAACACCGCGCCGGCCTCGACGGCGGCGAGCTGGTCCTTGTCGCCGAGCATCACGAGACGCGCCTGCGGGGCGATGGCGTCGAGCAGATGCGCGGCCATGGCGACGTCGATCATCGACGCCTCGTCGATCACGACGACGTCGTAAGGCAGCGGATTGTCCCGATGATGCCGGAAGCGTCCACCCGGACCGGAGCCGAGCAGACGATGCAAGGTGTACGACGTCTGCGGCAAACGCGCGGCGAGTTCAGGCGGCAAATCGCCGGCGCGCGCGAGCAAGGCCTCCTGCATGCGCTGCGCGGCTTTGCCGGTGGGCGCCGCGAGTGCGATGCGCAAATCCGCGCGTGTATCGAGCAGGCAGGCAAGCACGCCGACCACGGTGGTGGTCTTGCCGGTGCCAGGTCCCCCGCTGACGATGGTGAGTTGCCCCGACAGCGCCATGACCGCCGCGACGCGTTGCCAGTCGACTTCGTTGTCCTTCGGTGGACCGAAGTAGCGCAGCAGACGCTCGTGCAGTGTTTGGGCGTTCACATTCATGCCGCCGTCTGCGCTGGCGAAATGGCCAGCGCCGGTGCTCACGCTGGCGTTGGAGTTCGTGCCGGTGTTCGCAGCCGCTCCGGCGCGCGCGTCGGCGTTAGCGTCGGTTCCAGCAAGAGATCCCGCGTCAGCACCGCTCCTGCCAGCATCACGCCCACGAGCCTGAGCATCGGCCAATCGCTCGTCACCTAAACCCGCCCCCGCATGCGCCACCAACGCGCGTGCAAGCCGCCTCTCGTAGTCGTAATAGCGCGCCAGATACAACCGCCCTTGCCCATCGACCACCAGCGGCCGCAACGCCGCCGCGCTTTGCGAACCATCACTCGCCATACCGCTGGCGAACAGCGCCGCGCGCACTTCGGCGCTCGATGCCTCGAAGCGTCGCGCCAGCAGCGCAAGCGGCACGCACACGTGGCCTTCGGCCGTCGCGCGGCTCGCGGCGAACGCGCCCCGCGCCGCCCACTTGACCGCCTCGGCCGACGCGCCGCCACGCCGCGCCAGCGCACCGATGCGGCGCGCGAAACCTTCGGCGAGCGCGATACTGAAATCCGCCGGCGCGGGCAAATTCACACCGATGTCGTCGAGCTCAGGCGGCGCCGATGCGCTCTGTTCGAACGTGCTCATGCAACACCCCCGATCATGGCTGCATCGAGCAGCGCGACCAGTTCGAATGCGGGCCGCCGCCTATGCACGCCCGCCGGTCCTTCGGCGTCGCGCCAATGCGGACGCACACCGCGCACGAACAGATACAGATAGCCGCCGATATGCGTGTCGTACGAATAATCGCGCACCCGCGTTTTCAGATAACGATGCAGCGCAACCGTATAAAGCAGCGCCTGCAGGTGATACGCGTGGCTTGCCATGGCCGCTTCGAGCGGCGCGGCGGCGTAGTCGGCAGCGGTATCGCCCAGATGGTTCGACTTCCAGTCGACGATCCAGAAACGCCCGTCGTACTCGACGATCATGTCGATAAATCCTTTGACGAACCCGCGCAACACGCCGGGTTCCAGCGCGACGTCGGGATAGCCATGTTCGATCAGCAGTTCGCGCAACGCAGGGAAATCAAGCGACGGCGCGGCGAACAGAAACTCGAGTTCGTTCAGGCGCCGGCGCGGGTTCAGCTCGGCGAGCGCCATGCCGGGCTGCAGCTCGGCGGTGACCACGTCCCTGAGCAGGTTGTGCATCATCGCGGGCAGACGTGCGGCGAGTTCAGGCACAGCCGGCGCTGGACGCTCGCGCAACGCGCCGCGAATGGCGTCGGTCCATGTATGCGGCTCGGTAAAATCAGCGAGTTCGAACATGCGATGCAAACAATCGCCCGCAGCGGCGCCGCGCGGAAACCCGAGGATGTCGTCTTCGGCGTAGGCCGGAGCCTGCGGCGCGGGCGTCGGCGCGACGACGAGCGCATCGGCAATCTCGTCATGATCGGGACGCACCTCTTCCACCCGCGCGTGCATCTCTTCGCTTTTGCTACCGGCGGCAATCAGCCCGCTGAAACTCGCCATGCGCCACTGATCGCGCAACGGCCTGCGATTGGCTCGCGCCTGCATTCGCGCGCCGCGGTCCTGAAGGCTTTCGAGCGGCATGCGGCGCTGGGGCCTCGGCAGTGCCTGCAGCGTGATCGGGCCACCCGCCAACGCTTGCCAGCGCGCCGACAACGCGGCTTCGTCGGGCGGCTCGGCGAGCCAGTCGCCGAACTCATGGCCGCCGCCGGCCACGAGCCAGTTCAACACGCTGCGGCGCGACTCTTTGGTGGAGCGCGACGACTGATACGTGCCCGCGACCAGATAGCAACGGTACACCGCGCGCGTCAACGCCACGTAGACGAGCCGCGCCCGTTCCGCAGCCTGTTCGCGCACCGCGTAACGCGACGCATGCTCGGCCTCTTCGTCGTCACAACCATAGTGCAGCACCGCGTCGCCCATGTCGTCGTGATACTCGCGCGCATCCGGCAAACCGGACGACGGCGGCTCGCGCAACGCGCCATCGTTCAGGAACGGACAGAACACCACCGCGTATTCGAGCCCTTTCGATTTGTGGACCGTGACGATCTGCACGAGGTTGCGGTCCGACTCGAGCCGCAACTGCGCGTCTTCGCCACCGCCCTGGGTGCGTTGCGCGGCGAGCCAGCGCAAGGTCGGCGCGATACCGGGCTGCGTCGCGGCGCGCGCCTGCACGAGTTCGGCCAGATGGTTCACGTTCGTCAGACGACGTTCGCCATCCGCTGCGGCGACCAGCCGTTGCGCGACGCGCAGCTCACGCATCAGCGTGCGCCACATCACCGCGAAGCCGCGTTCATGCCACAGCGTGCGATAGCGCGAGAAACGTTCGACCCAACCCATCGCGTCGGCGGCGTGCGCGGGATCGTCGGCAACCGATGGGGCGTCGGCGACCTGCTCGAGACGCCACAACGCCGCGGCGTCGAGGCCGAGCCAGTCGGTGGCCAGCGCGGCGCGCAGACGGCGCAGATCGCCGGGCGTATCGACGGCGGCCAGCACGCGTTCGATCTGCTCGGCGTCGAGCGTCGCGAACACCGACGCCTGCGCCAGTTCCACGCTGCCGACTCCCCAGGCAGCCAGCACGCGTTTGATCAGACTGCCCTGCTTGTGCGTTTGCACCAGCACCGCGATGTTGCCCGGCGCGAGCGGCACGTCGCCGATCGTCACCGTACCTTCGCGCGCGCCGCGCAGCAGCCGCACGATCTCGGCGGCGCACGCTTCGCTCGCTTCGCGCTGAGCCTCGCGTTTGGTCAACGCGGCGTCGCCTTGCGGCAAGGTCCAGATACGGAAGTCGCCGGCGCTCGTATCCGGATCGGCGAATGGCGGCCTGCGCCGTTCGCCCGCGCGCACCGGCTGATAGTCGAGGCCATCCAGCACGAATGCCTGGCGGTTGGCTTCGAAGAACCGGTTGCACGCCTCGACGATGGGCGCGGTCGAGCGCTGATTGACGGCCAGCGTGTAGCACGCGGATGCCGCCTCGCGCGCCGCCAGATAGGTATGCAGATCCGCCGCGCGAAAACTGTAGATTGCCTGCTTCGGATCGCCGACCAGAAACAGCGGGCCGGCCGGCGCGAAGATGCGGCTGAAGATCGCGAACTGCAGCGGATCGGTGTCCTGGAACTCGTCGATCAGCGCGGCGGGATAACGCGTGCGCAACGCATCGGCTAACCACGGATGCGCGGCGAGCGCGCGATACAGGTTGGACAGCAGATCGTCGAACGACACTACGCGGCGCGTGCGTTTGCGCGCCACCAGTTCGGCGGGCGCGTAGTCGAGCCAGGTTTGCACAAGCGAGAGCCAGCGCGCGCGTTGCGCGGCTTCTGCCGCGACCACGGCCGCCGCCAGCGCTTCGGCATGCTCGAAGAATGCATGCTCGGGCGGCTCGAACTTGACCTTGGTGGCCTTCTTCAACGCTGAAGCCGTCAGTTTCAACGCGGCCTTCGGCGGCGGCGCGTGGCAATCACCCAGCGCGAAGTACTCGGTCCATGCGGCGATAGCGGCGCTCACATGATCGGGCTTGTGCGACGTCTTGCTCAGACGTTCTTGCGCCTCGGCCAACAACCTGACGATCGCATCGCGCTCTGCATGCCAGAGATCGCAGGCGGCGTCGAAACCGGCCTGCGGATCGGCGCCATTGCCGCTTGCGTCGACCTTGCCCCAGCGCAACTGCGCCAATGGCTTTTTTAAACGACGCGCGAGTTGCTCGTCGAATGAAGCGGGACCCGCACGTTTGGCCACCAGCCACGCGGCGAACGCAGGATGCGCATGCGCCACTGGTTCCACCTGCTCACGCCAGAAGTCAGCCGCCATTTCGAAGCGCAACGCCGCGTCGTCGGCTTCCATTTCGAAGGCGAACGGCATGGCGGCGGCGAACGGCGCCTCCTGCAACGCGCGCTGACAGAATGCGTGGATGGTGTGGATCGCCGCCTGGTCGAAGGTGCGCAGCGCGCGCCGCACCACCTTCAAGGCGGCCTCGCGCTCGATGCCCCGCTCCGGCGCCAGCGTCGTTTCAAAGAGACGGCGGATGAACGGATCCCCGCCGTCGTCATCCATTTCGATGGCGCGGTGCAGTTCGGCGAGACGGCCACGAATGCGCTCGTGCAATTCCGCGGTCGCCGCCTTCGTGAAGGTGACGACGAGAATCTGATCGGCGTTCAGGTTCTTTTCGAGCAGCAGCCGTACGTACAGCGCGCAGATATTCCAGGTCTTGCCGGTGCCCGCCGACGCCTCGATCTGATTTACGCCGTCGAGCGAACAGGCGAAGACATCGAGCTCTTCGGCAACCAGCGCGTAATGCTTCGTGGCTCCGCTCATGACGCGCTCCGCAGATGTTGCATGAGCGGCTTGAACACGATCGCGGCGAGACTGCCGAACGGCTCGTCGAGCGTGAGCGGCGTGCCGCGCAACGCGATGCGCAAGGCGGGGTCGTCGGACTCGCCGCGCACGCGGTCGTTGATCCAGACGCCCTGCGCCGCGGAATCGCTTTCGCTGACTTTGGTCCACGCGCTCTTTGGGAAGAAGCGCAGCGGCAGAGTGCGCCCTGCCTTGAACAACGCGGCGAGCGGCGCCAGTTCGTCGAGCGGCGCGGCGACCGGCGCGAGTTCGAAACTCTCGCCGTTGCCATGCCATACGGTGCGGCGCGGACCGTTCGGCCGCGCGGCGCAATAGACCAGGTGCGCGAGCCATGCCGACAGATAGTCGCGCGCGGTAGGTTTGGCGTAGCGGAAAATCACTTGTCCTGTTTCGGTGAGCAGGTTCAGACTGCCGTGCAGTTGCAGCGGCGTTTCGGCCGCTTGCCTGAGCAGCGCGTCATGCGGGCCGAACAGCGCACCGGCAAGCTCATCGCTTTCGGGCCAACGAGGCACGATGTCGAGCACGAACGGCAAACGCTCGACACCCGAAGCGACCTCGCGACGCACGCTGTCGGCGAGCTGCCGCAACGCGCCGAGCTCACGCGCGCGCCACACCGCGCCGGTCGCGCCGCCCGGCAATTCCGGGCTCGCTGCCGCTACGCGGCGCACGCGTTCGAACACGACATCGTCGTCCGTATCGACGTCGAGCAGCACCGGCAAAAGACGGTCAGCCAATGCGTCGCGCCCCGCGTAATCCAGGTCGAACGGCTCGGTATCGAGCAATTCGCCTTGTGCTTCCGACAACACGATGCCCAGGCGGTCGCGCAACAACGCTCGCGCCGGATGACGCCAGAACCGCACGAATTCGTCGAAGGCAATCGGCGCTGGTTCTTCGGGAGGCAACGGTTGATCGAAGAACGGCGCCGCAGCGGCGTGTGTAGGCGCGGCCAGCAACGTGGCCAGCTCGGCGCGATCGGCGTCGTAGCTGAACAGCCCGGATTGCGA
The DNA here is from genome assembly GCF_012689525.1 of Paraburkholderia aromaticivorans. Classification (NCBI taxonomy): domain Bacteria; kingdom Pseudomonadati; phylum Pseudomonadota; class Betaproteobacteria; order Burkholderiales; family Burkholderiaceae; genus Paraburkholderia; species Paraburkholderia aromaticivorans. Next base: position 1,664,189 of record NZ_CP051516.1, on the reverse strand, counting down.
TGAGAAATAGTCCGACGCAAACGCCTGCAACGGATGATCGACGACGAACGCATGCCGCGCGCTCTCGACTTCGGCGGGACTCGCGCCCTCGCCCGCCGACACCTGCGCGAGATGGTCGAGCAGTTCATCGACCAGCGCGGCCGGCGGCAACGGCGCGTTATCGCGAATGCTGCGGCCCGTATAAGCGATGAAGAGACGATCGCGCGCGGCAAGCAGCAAGTCGAGGAAAAGATTGCGTTCGTCGTCGCGGCGCTGGCGGTCGCCGGCTTTGCCGAAGGCGGCCATCAGATCGAACTCGTCGGCGCGCGCGAGACTCGGCAACACGCCGTCGTCCATGCCGAGCAGGCAGACGACGCGATACGGCAAGCCGCGCAGACTGGTCAGCGACGAAAACGTCACGCTGCCCCAGGGCACGCCGCCGCGCGCGGGGTCGTCGAGTGCTTCGGTGAGCGCGCCGCGCACCACCGCGGCGGGCATCACGACTTCTTGTGCGCCGGCTTGCATCGCGTCGCCCATCTTGTCGATCGCGTCGCGCACGGCGGCGAGCGAATCGGAGAACTCGACGCCGCCGTCGAAACATTGGGCGAGCGTTTCGAGCAGCAGTTGCGTCCATTCGGAGGGCGTGCGCTCGATCGCGCATTTCGCCGCGAAGCTGTCGATGTCGTCGACGAAACGCGACAGGCGGCCGAGCAGTTCCGCATCCGAACCGTCGGCGCCTTCGACCGGCAGCCAGGCGTCGACCGGTTCGCCGCCGTCCGGCATCGCGTAGCCCAGATACAGACGCGTGAGCGCATCCGCGAACGTATGACGGGCGATCGGCACGTGTTCGCCCGTCGGCTCGACCGGCGCGAGCCCGCGACGCGCGCCGGCTGCGGCCAGCCATTCCTGCGCGGCTTCGAGCGAACTGGCGTCGATACCGTAACGCACGGCGATCGCGTCGACGCGCAGCCATTCGATCAGATCCGGCGCGCCCACGCTGCGCTCGGGCAAGGCCAGCCAATCAAGCAGCAAACGTGCAACCGGATTAGCCTGCGACGGCGGCAATCCCGTAATCCGATACGGAATGCGGCGCGTGTCGCCGGGAGGCGTGGTGCCGAACACGGCGTCGATCAAAGGACCGGCCGCCGCGAGGTCGGACACGGCGACCAGCACGTCGGACGGCTGCAGGTCGTCGAACTCGTCGAACCAGCCTAGCAGACGATCGTGCAGCACTTCGAGCTGCCGCGACAGGCTGTGGCAGACATGGACTTCAATGCCGCTCTCGATCGGCAGTTCGTCAGCGTCGGCCTCGTCACGCAGATCGAGGATGCCGTTCTGCACGGCGGCAAGCCAGCTCGGTTGCGGATTTTCGGTGAAATCGCCGGTCTCGCCAGAAGCGGCGCTTTCGGTCAACTCGTGCAGCATGTGCAACTGCGCCTGGGTCTGGCGACCCCACTCGGCGAGCAGTGGATGGCCGACTTCCTGATAGTCGAGCTGGCCGGCGGCGTCGAGCGCTTCGACGCGCCCCGCGCTGACGACGTCGAACCAGAACTCGCGGCACGGATTCATCACGTACAGCCGCACGTCGACCCAACGCGAGAGCGCGCGCAGCAACGCCACGTGCAACGGCGGCATGGTCGGCAGCGCGAACACGCTGACCGCTTCGGGCCACTGCGCGTTCGAGATCGCCTCAAGATCGAGCGTGCCGATTTCGTCCAGAAAACGATAAGCGGGCGGCAAGGCAGCCGCGGGCATTTGCGCATCGCCCGACAGTTCCGTGAGCACGGCGCGCCACAACGCCGCTTGCCAGCGCTCGTCCTCGCGCGCCGCTTCACTCGCGCCGACAAGGCGCGGACCGGTGTCGCCGGCGGTGCCGCTCGCGAAGATCGAGCCGCCCTTCTGCCATTGCAGGAGCCATTCCGGGCGATAGGTCAGATAGTGGTCGAGCACGGTCGCCACGCGCCGCGCGAGTTCATAGCGCATCGACGCGTCCGCCGCGTCGAGATACGTGCGCAGACGCGGCGACGCATTCCAGGGCAGCGCTTCGTCCACATCGTCCACTTGGCCCAGCAGCCGGTAGCAGCGCCACACGAGCCGGTCCGGCGCGAACGGCGAATGCTTCGGCACCTCGATCACGCCGCCGATCTGCGCCCATAGCCATTGCGCGAGATAACCAAAGTTGACATTCGCGCAGATGCCCTGGCGCGCGGCGATATCCAGCTCGAGCCGGCGCCGCACCGCCGCGCTCGGAACGATCACGGGCTGCGCGGTCCAGGGATCGGACGGCGCTTGTGCCAGGTCGTCGAGCAGCGCACCGACAAGGGTTTCGTAGCGATTCGAGTAGAAGAGCTGGAGCATGGATCCTGAGGCTTGCGGGCGGCACGGGCGGAACGCCCCGAGCCGCGACAGACATTGAAGCGACAGCATAACAAACGCATCCCCAAGGCAGAACCTGGCCGAACGGACGAGGTCAGATCAGCCATAAAATCAGTTAGACTCGACGGCAGTTCGGGTCTGCCCCTTCAACCGCGGTTTTCTTAGTGAATGGAATCCAGGCAGTCGATGCGCTATTCGGTTGAAATAAAAAAATTCCTCTACAGCCAGTACTTTTATGGCGGCCTGCGCATCGCAGTCGGCGTGTCGTTACCGGCGGTACTGTGTCTGATCGTGTTTCACGATCGCGAGCTCGGCTTCACGATCGCGACCGGCGCGCTCGGCGCGTGTGTCGTGGACATGCCGGGCCCGCTCAAGTACAAGCACAACGAAATGCTGGCGTGCACGGTGATCGGCTTCCTGTCCGCGCTCGCCACCGGGCTCGCCACGGTGAACGCGGTGACGCTGTGGTGCACGGTCGTGCCGCTCACCTTCCTGCTGTCTTTGATCGTCGTGTACGGCAACCGCTGGCCGCAGATCAGCTTTGCCACGCTGTTCATGATGATCATGACGCTGGAAGAGCGCTTCACGCCGATGCAGGCGCTCGTCAACGCGTCGTGGATTCTGGTGGGCGGCCTCTGGTACACCTACTGGTCGACCTTCGTGAGCCGCTGGATGATGCATCGCATCGAACAGCAGGCGCTGGCCGAAAGCGTGTTCGCGTGCGCCAACTATCTGCTGGCGCGCGCCGAGTTCTACGACCTCGATAGCGATCTCGACGAGTGTTATCGCAACCTGGTCGACAAGCAGATCACCGCGGTGGAACGTCAGGACGCCGCACGCGACATCGTGCTGCGCAATCTGCCCAGGTTCAAGAGCGGCAAGCTCGAACCGCGCCGCGCCATGCTGTTCAATCTGTTCATCAATACCGTCGATCTGCACGAGCTGTTCGTCGGCGCGCATACCGATTACCCGCTGGTGCGCAGCACGTTCGGCGGCTCCGATCTGCTGGTGTTCTACCGCGATCTGATTCGCAAGGCGGCCGCCGATCTGGAAGAGATCGGGCTTGCGGTGCTGCAAAACCATGCGCCGCGTGGGCGCGTGAACGTCAAGGCGGAATTGCGCGCCATCGAGTTCGAAATCGAACTGATGCGCAAGCAGGATCTGCCGGCAAAAAACCACGAAGCTTATTCGGCGATCTCGTCGACTTTCCGGCGCGTCTGGAGCGCCACGCGTCTGATCGACAAGATGCGCAAGAGCCTCTCGAGCGAACCCAGCACGAGCGAGACCGAATTGCGGCTCGACCAGGCGCTCACGCGTTTCGTGTCGAGCCGGCGCGTGCCGTTCGGGCAGATCTTCTCGAATCTGACCATGGCCTCCCCGAGCTTCCGTCATGCGTTGCGCGTGACGATCGCCGTCGCCGTGGGCTTCTGGCTCGGGCGTCTGCTGCCGCTCACCAACGCCTACTGGATCGTGATGACCACCGTCATCATTCTGAAGCCCGGCTATTCGCTCACCAAACAGCGCAACGGGCAGCGGATCGTTGGCACGCTGATCGGCTGCGCGGCGAGCATCGCGCTGATGATCTTCGTCAAGGAGCCGCACATCCTGCTGGTGGTGATGTTCGCGTCGATGGTGATGAGCTACAGCCTGCTGCTGTTCAATTACACGGCGAGCGTGGTGTTCACCTCGTCGTATGTGCTGCTCATGTTCCACCTGCTCGCGCCGGGCAGCATGCGCATCATCGGCGAGCGCGCGATCGACACCGTGGTGGGCTGCGCAATCGCGATCGCGGCGAGCCACCTGTTCCCGTACTGGGAATATCGATTGATGGGCAAGCTCGTCAACAACATGATCAGCGCGACGCGGCAGTATCTGGAGGCAAGCTGGTGGTGGAGCGGCAAGCCGGCCGCCGCGGTGGTGGCTACCGTGACCGAAGCCGGGGCGCGTGCGCCGGCGGCGGCGATGGCCGATCCGGCGATTGACTTCGGTAAGCCGGTGTTGGCGGCGGCTAGTGGTGGGGCACGCGGTGGCGCAGGCGGTGTTGCAAGCGGTCACGCGAACGTCGGTGCAAGCGGCGGCGCGAACGCCGGTGCAAGCGGCGGCGCGAACGCTGGTGCAAGCGGTCACGCGAACGCTGGCGCAAGCGGCGGCGCGAACGCTGGCGCAAACGGTGTCGCTAACGCGGCGGCTACGGCGTCCGCCGACGCAACAACAAAACCGATTGCCGACGCCGGCGCCAGTGCGGGAACGACCACGGTCAGCAACCCGACCGCGAAGCCGGCCTCCGGCGCCTCCGCTGCCGCAGCAGCGGCGGCGACTGCGCTCGATCGCGACTATCGCTACCGGCTCGCCCGCAAGAACGTTCACGTGGCGTTCGCCAATCTGGGCCAGGCATTTCAGCGCATGATGCTCGAACCGAAGTCCGCGCAGAAGTTCGTGCCGGAGCTCAACGGCCTGCTGGTGCGCAGCCACGTGCTCGCCTCGCAGATCACCGCAGCCGCGCCGCTGCTGCGCACCTCCGCGCAACAGCAGGTCGACGGCGTCTCGCTACAGCCGCTGCAACGCGCGCTGAGCGTCGTGCGCGACAATCTCACCGAAGCTGAAACCGGCACCGCGCCGGCGGCCGATCAAAGCGAGCAGATCAAACTGCTGGGCCGCGAACTCGATGCGATGGTGGTCGAAACGGAGAAGTCGCCGGACTATTCGGCGGATGCCGTGCATGACATGAAATTGCTTGCGCATCAATGCAAGCAGATGCTGTCGGCAGCGGCGCAGATTCGCAAGGATGCGAGCGTGATTCGTCTGCCGGACGAGTGAAATGGCGTCGAGGGCCGACCTTGCGCGTCGCGCGGTCAGCATGCTTTCATGCTTTTTCGGATGTAGCCGCCTGGTGCGTAGCGGCGACTGCGTTTTTGATGTACCGCTAGCTCCGCGTTGCGGCGAGCGCCGCCGACGAGTCGAGCGCTACGCCACCCACGTCGATGTGCATGTCGCTCTACTGAGCCACGCCGCTTGCCGGTTTGGCGGCATTGGCCGCTGCGGCCGCATCCGATGTAATCGACGGCGCCGGTGCATTCTGGCTGTCGAAATCGTGCTTTTCCTTGATGGCGTTATAGAAGAGCGTGGCGATCACCAGCAGCACCGCGACCACGATGAAGACAGCAATGCCAAAGGTCGGGTTCTTCTTGCGCGGCGGTTTGTTCATGAGGCGGGCTCGGTTCGCGAGGCAGTCGCGGATGGTGTCTGGGAAGGCGGCATTCTACGCCCACTGAGCTTGCACACGGCTTGCAGTGGGCGGCCTCAGTGGCATGACGCGCGAGCTTGCCGGAAAGCTTCAACGGCCAACCAGGCGCGCCATACGACTCGCTGTCTGAAGAGCAGCAAACGACGCACCCGCCCCCTTCCACCTACCTCACCACGGCGGGCCGCACCGGCAGCGCCGTCGAATACTTGATCTGCTCCATTGCAAAACTCGAACTCACGTCATACAGCGGCACCGCGGCGATCAACTGCTTGTAGACACGGTCGTAGTCGTCGATATCGGACACCACCACGCGCAGCAGGTAATCGGTCTCGCCGCTCATCCGGTACACCTCCACCACTTCCGGAATCTCCTGCACCGCACGTGTAAAGGTTCGCGCCCACTCCTCCGTGTGCTGATTGGTGCGTACCGCGACGAACACCGTCGTGCCCACGCCGAGTTTGCGCGCGTCGCAAAGCGCGACCTGCGCGCGGATCACGCCCGCCTCTTTCAGACGCTGCAGCCGCTTCCAGCAAGGCGTTTGCGACAGATTCACGCGTTGCGCCAACTCGGCGATCGGCATGGTCGCGTCCTCCTGAAGCAACTCCAGCAGCTTCCGGTCGATGATATCCATTCCCATCATGACACCCCCATAGGAAATTATTCTACTTTTCAGATTCCAAGGGGAATTATATGGAAACTCTTTCTCCAGGCAAACCGGTATAAATATCGCTATCCGAAAATAACCGATGAGCAGCCCTGCCGCTGCCTGACCATCATGAGCCAAGACCTCCGCTCTGCATCCCTCGAACGCCTTCCAGTCCAACGCGTGCAGCCCGTTAAAACGGCTCTGGCGGGCTCTCGTGAACAGGTGGACATGCTGTTGCGCGCCGTGCGCAACGCGCCGCTCGCGCGCCTCTGCGATGCCCTGGACGCGATATTCGACGCCTGCGCCCACTTCCCCGAACCGTCGGATTCGACCTTCTTCGCGCGCAGCATGCGCATCGCGCTCGCCGACGCGGCGGCGAACCCCGATTTACTCACGCCGGCGCAGCGCGAAGGCTCGGTCGAGAAGTACCGGCGTCATCTTCTGGCTGCCGATCCGCACGGCCGTTATGCGATCGCCGCGCTGGTGTGGCTGCCGCAACAGGCGAGCCCCGTGCATGCGCATCACACGTGGTGCGGCTACGCGGTGGTGGACGGCACGCTGAGCGAAACGGTATTCGAATGGAACGGCGCGCAGCATTGCGCGAGCGCCTCGCGTACGCAAGCGCGCAAGCCGGGCGCGGTGTCGTTCGTGCGCGGCGGCCGCGGCGGGATTCATCAGTTGGGTAATCGCAGCGATGCCCCCGCCGTTTCGCTGCATATTTACGGCGTCGCAGGCGCCCAGATCGCGACGCACGTCAACGACATCGTGCGTGCGGCGAATGTGCCGGCGTTGGCCTGAAGCGATACGGCGCGCGTGCCTGACACCGTGCGCCTGACGATCTAGTGATGCGGGGCGGAGGCCTCGCACCCTTCCAAAAAAGCCACGCAGCCTCACGCTCTACCGGTGCTAGGCCAACGCCTCGCGCCTTTCCTCAAACGCCACGCATCGCGTGCGCAATCAACTCTTCCCACCCGCCTCGCCTGCCGTCGGAATCTGCGGCGGAATCGGCGCGCTTTGCCCGGTCGGCGGCGGCGCCGGCCGCGGTTCATGCGACACATCGCGCGCCACCGCAAGCGGCGCATGCACCGCCCGCGCCGCCGACGCCGCCCCGGCCTGCGCATGCTCACGCGCATGCGGAGCGAATCCCGACACTTCGTCGTCCTGCAAAGGCTGCCCTTCGCTATCCTTCGACGACGTGTACACACGCATCTGCGGCACCGGAATCTCGATGCCCGCTTCGTCCATCTTGCGTTTGAGACGCAAATTGAAGGCGCGCGCCACGCTCCACTGCTGCAACGGCCGCGTCTTGATCTGCCCTTTCACGACCATCCAGTTCGGATCGAAACGGTCCAGCCCCCACACCTCGATCGGTCCAAGCATCTCGCGCCGGTAACGGAAGTCGGCCATCAGATCGGCGCCGACTTCGCGAATCAGTTGCGTGATCTGATCGACGTCGGTGGTGAACGACATGCGCACTTCGAATACCGCATACGCGAAGTCGCGCGACAGGTTCTTGACGATCTTGATCTGCGAAAACGGGATCGCGTGAATGGCGCCCTGGCCGTCGCGCAGCCGCACGGTACGGATCGACAGATGCTCGACCGTGCCCGCATGGCCGCCGTCCACGTCGATCCAGTCGCCCACCGAAATCGTATCCTCGATGATGATGAACAGCCCTGTGATCAGATCGGTCACGAGCGACTGCGCGCCGAAGCCGATCGCGAGGCCGATCACGCCGGCACCCGCCAGCAGCGGCGTGACATTGATGCCGAGATTCGCCGCCGTGACGATGCCGGCGATCGTCATGATCGAGACCAGCAGCACGTTGCGCACCAGCGGCAGCATCGTGCGGGCGCGCATGCTCGGCGCGCGCGCCTTGTTGCGCGGCCCGGCGGGATTAAGCGCCTCGGTGATCGCGGTGTCGACCAGAATCCACAGCAGCCAGGCAATGAACACAGTGGCGACGATCGCCGTCACCGCATGCGCGATACCGCGCGCGGCGACGTTTTCCTCGACCACCTCTGCGAGCGACACGCCCCACAAACGGGCCGCGAGTTCGAAGAAGAAAAGCCAGATGAAGAGCGTCAGCAGCGTGCCGAAAAAGCGCAGCAAACGCGTCAGATATGGCGAGCGGCGGCGCGTGCGCGCACTGCGCGGACGCGTCAGACGCAACACGACGGCCGACAGGAAAAACGCCAGCACCAGCAGGGCCGCGGTTACCACCGAAATCTGCAAGACGTTTTCGCTGGAGCCCGAACCGCCGAGCGTAGCGACCACCGAGGCGGTCGCCAGCACCAGCACGGGCACGTGCCACAGCGCGGCGAGCACCTCGAAGGCGTCGGTCGCGGCCTTGTGATTAGTGCGTTGCTCGTAAGGGCGGTTGCGAATCAGATGCGCGACCGGCCGGCGAAACGCGAGCGCGAAATAGCCGGTAAGCACAGCGGCCGTCATGTTGGCCGCTGTCGAAATCAACGCGGCGAGGTTCGAGCCGAGCTGATGCGCGACGTCGTAATTGACAGCGGCGTCGCCGAGCGCGCCGCACACGCCGACCACGAACAGCACGCGCCGTGCATGATCGATCAGCAGGCGCACCGCGATCCGCCGATGCCCCGAGCCGAACAGCGAAAACATGATCAGACAGATCGCCGAAAACACCGCGCCGGCGACGATCGCATAGGCGACCACCATGCCGAGCGTGCGGCCAAGCGCGTCGGGCATGGCGCGCACGAACAGCAACGCGGCCACGAAGGCGATGATCCAGGGTCCGACGCGGCGCAGCGCGAAGATCAGCAGTTCGCGCGTGGTGGGATTCGGCTGCAGTCCCATGACGATGCCGAAGCGCCGGTACAGGCGGTGCTGCACATAGATCAGCGCGCCGGCACATGCGCCCCAGCCGGCCAGCATTGCCGCCATCGAAAACAGAATCCGCCCGAAGCTCTCATGCCCCTGCCCCGAAATGATCGTGTAGAGCTCGTTGCCGGCCGCGTTAAAGCGGCCGCCCCAATAGCGGACCGGCGTGCGGCCCTGATGCACATCGGATTCGAACGACGCGATGCCCGACGCGATCGCGCCGAGCAGACCGGGGCTCGGTTGCGCGGGCGCCGGCGGCGCGACGTTTTTCGAGACGTCGCGCAACTTTTTGAGCTGGGCGACGAGCGCGCTGCGCTGGCGATCGTTGTCGAGCGTGGAGATCACGCTGTCGAGCGAGCGCGCCAATTCCGCCTGACTCGCCGGCGACGGCGCGGACGCCGCCTCCGCCGCCGAAGCGCCTGAAGCGGAGGACGCTGGCGTCGCCGACACCGTCGCGCTGTTGATCAGGCTCTGCAAGGCCGGGATGACAGGCGTGCCGGTGGCCGCGCCGGCGGCAAACGCCTTCGCGGGCAACCAGCCGACGCACAGGATCAGCGCGACAAAGACCGCGGCCGCCCATGCGCCGAGCCGCGCGGCGAGTGGCGGACGCGCGCCGCGGCGGGCATCGCATGCGCTACGGTCAGAAGAAAAATGAAAGGCGGCGTGGGTCGCCGGCTGCTCGCCGTTGGACGGCGCAGCCCCGGACTCAGGCCGCGACGGGCATGACTGCATGGCAATCCGTAAGAAAACGGGAGACGCCAGTGTATCCGCAGTTTTATCGGGAGCGACCGAACTTGCGTAACCGAATGTTAGGACGCTTGCGCGGGCTCAAGCGACGTGGGGACCGCGCGTGGGTCCTGACGTCGCGCTTGCAGCTCCCGCGCGCGGTCCGTTCAGCCTCGTTTCAAGCTCAATAAGCGACCGTTGCGATCTGGCGGATGAAATGACCCTGCTCCAGTTCATCGACGAAAGCAATGGCGTAATCTTCCGCGGAAATGCGGCTATTGCCCTCGGCGTCGGCCAGCAGCGTGTTCGCGCCCGTGCGGAATTTGCCAGTACGCTCGCCCGGCGCGATGATCGCGGCCGGCGCGAAAAAGGTCCAGTCGAGGTCGGTCACGCCGCGGTAGTCGTCGAAGACCTTCCGATGCGCGAGCGCGATAGGCTTGTAGGCGTCAGGAAAACCTTCCGAATCGACCAGTTGCTTGCCCGGCGCCACTTCGAGCGAACCCGCGCCGCCCACCACGACGAGGCGCTTCAGGCCCGCCGCGCGCACGCCTTCGACGAGCGCGTGAGTCGCTTTGTCGAGCGCTGCGAGATCGTCTTGCGGCGGCGCATAGGCGCTCGCCACCACGTCGTGACCGCGCACCGCCGCACCGACACTCGCGGCATCGAGCAGATCAGCTTGCGCCGCTTTCAGGTTCGCCACATCGGTCGGCACGCGCGCCGGATTGCGCGCCAGCGCCGTCACCTGATGCCCACGGCGGGCTGCTTCGGCGGCGATCCGCGAACCAACCATGCCGGTGGCGCCGAACAACGCGATCTTCAATTGTTTGCTCATTTTCACTGCTCCTGTCATTAGCTTATGTGTAACTACATCGATTACATATTACGAGGAAAAAAGAGGGGCTTGAGCCCCCGTTCGTTGAGAAGCGCGTGTTGCGATTGACCGCCACGCGCCCTTCCGTACTGCTTTTTTGCTACGTCACGCGTGCGAGCGCTTCTTGCGTTCGCGCAGCTTCTCGGCACGCACCACGTCAGCCGTGGCATCGGCCAGCGTGCGCGCGCCGAGCGAGGCTTCCATGGCTTGCTGCGCTTCGTCGATGATGCCGCGCAGTACGCCCTGAATGTTGCGCCCGACCATGCACGCCGGATTCGGCTCTTCGCGATGCAACGCGAATAACTGCGCGTCGTCTACCGCACGATACACCTCGAGCAGCGTGATCTGCTCAGGGGCCCGGGCCAGCAGCGCGCCGCCGCCCGCGCCGAGCTGCGAAGTGGTGAGGCCCGCCTCCGCCAGCATGCTCAGAAGCCGCCGGATCAGCGCGGGATTCGTGTTCACGCTGCCCGCGATCATGTCCGACGATAACGGTGCGCCCTCCTGCAACGACAGCAGCGCGAGCACATGCACCGCGAATGCAAACCGGCTACTCGTGTTCACAACAAACCCGCCCGGCGACGACAATGTGTAACCATGGTAATTACATTTAATCGAACTGTCAAACGATGTGGCAATCCCGCCGGCATGTCACTTGTCCATCTGCTTTTGTGCATCGCCCGAATCGCCCGATGACGACGAAGCCGAAGCATTCGCCGACGACGCCGAGCTTTGCGCCGACCATTCCTGGAGCTTGCGCCCCGCCGATTCGAGCCCCTGCCCGGTCAGCGACGCAGCCTTGCCGAGTTGCGCATTGGTGGCGCTCGCCGCGCTTTGCAGATTGGCTTGCGCGGTCGAAGCCAACGCGTTGGGGTCGATATTGATCGTGGGCGCCGAGGCCGATTCGAGGTTCTGCTGCGCGGCGGACTTGGTTGCGTCGACCTGCTGGCCGACGTAGCTGGCTGCCTGATCGAGCTTCTGACCGGCGACCTGGGCCGCGTCGTTGAGCTTGCCGGCAACCTGCCCGGCGGACGCGTCGTTCTTCTGACAGGCGGCGAGGCCGCCGAACACGACGGCCACGAACGCGGCACGGCGCAGCAAGGATGAACGGATGGACGAAATCATGATTGTGTGTGAGCCGCGTCGAGCGGCTTCCGCATGCGAAAACGCGCCAATGATACGCCGTTGCGCTGCACGTGCTCCTTAACGAGCACCTGGAAGCCCGCTGGCTCGAAGCAGCGCCGCGCTCAGCCTTACGCCGGCGCTGAGTTCCACGGGGCCGGACGCGCGCCGTTCGATCGTGTCCATTGCGTGATCCGTCGCGGTTTTGTCAAACGTAGTGGAGTAGACTGCCTGAGCTTAGGTACTTCAATGAGTGAGCGTCAAAGAGCATTCGCTGTGTTCCGTTGATCAATTGGAGGCATACGATGGCGGCAAAGAAGATTCTGTTTCTGACCGGCGACTTCGCCGAGGATTACGAAACGATGGTGCCGTTTCAGGCGCTGCAGGCAGTCGGCCATGTGGTCGACGCAGTCTGCCCGAACAAGAAGGCGGGCGACCGGATCAAGACCGCGATTCACGATTTCGAAGGCGATCAGACCTACACTGAAAAACCCGGCCATCAATTCACGCTCAACGCCACCTTCGACGACGCCGACCCGCGCCAATACGACGCGCTCGCGATCGCCGGCGGCCGCGCGCCGGAGTATCTGCGGCTCAATCACAAGGTGATCGAACTCGTGCGGCAATTCGCCGAAGCCGGCAAGCCGATCGCGGCCATTTGCCACGCCGCGCAACTGCTGGCCGCCGCCGACGTGATCCGCGGCAAACGCATTTCCGCCTACCCGGCCTGCGCGCCCGAAGTGAAGCTGGCGGGCGGTGAATACGCCGACATTCCCGTCGACGCCGCGATCACCGACGCCAATTTCGTCACCGCACCGGCTTGGCCCGCGCATCCCGAGTGGCTGCGCCAATTCCTCGTGCTGCTCGGCACGCGCATCGAACTCTGATCTGTCTGCCTGATCCATCGGCGAGCGCCTTGTCCTTGCGGCAACGCGCGCTCGCCAAAATTCCCCTTATTTGAGACTAGTCCGATAGTTCGTAGCGGAAGGCTTTCCTATAGTCGCGGACTGACTTGGGAGTGTTTTTCTATGGAACTGACCGACTGGATCGTCATTCTCGTCGTCGTGTTGATGGCGATTGCCTTTTTCTGCGGACGCACGCCGGCCAACTGGTCGCGCGAAAACCGCGCGCGTCGTCTGGCAGGCACGCGCATGCTGTTTCAGGCCGCGTGTTCGGTATGGGCTGCGCTGCTGATCGCCGCGCGCGGCCTCTTTGCGCTGGACGGGCTGCTCGGTCTGCGCCCGGCGCCGCTGGAAGCCCTGACGGGCGTTACGATCCTGATAGCCTGCGGCTGCTACTGGTCGATTCGCGGCAGCAAACTGCTCAAACCACGCCGTCTCTTTACCGCGTAACGACTACGGCGTACTGATGCCGGGCCGCGCATCCGCCGCATGCGCGGCGCCGCCACTTCCACTCCTTCGATCGCGATCTTCCGGGCTCGGGCGGGCATCACGAATGGTTTGAACACTCGTCACCACCAGTGGCGCTGGCGCGCCGCCAGCCTGCTTCGCGATCCGCGCTTCGGCTTCAGGCAGCGACAGATAGAACGTCGTGCCCACACCTTCTTTCGACTCCGCCCACACCCGTCCGCCGTGCCGCTCCACCACGCGGCGCACGAGCGCGAGGCCGATGCCCTCGCCCGCCGCCACATTGCCGTGCAAGCGCTGAAACGCGTTGAATAGCCGCGGCAAGGCGACCGCCGGAATCCCCAGGCCGTTGTCCCTCACGTAGAAGATCCGCAGCGAGTGCACGCCCGGCGGCGCCGGTGTCGTACCGATCTCGATTCTGCCTTCCCGCGATGGGTCCAGATAGTTCACCGCGTTGCCGATCAGGTTCGCGAACACCTGCTCCAGCGCGGTGGGGTCGCCCCACACGGCGGGCAATTCGTCCACCCTGACCAGAGCCCGGCGCGCGCGGATCGAACCTTGCATCGCGTCGATGACGCGCGGCACGATATCGCGCACCTCGACCTTCTGCTGCCGATACTCCACCCGGCCGACGCGCGACAGCCGCAACAGCGCGTCGATGATGTGCGAAGCGCGCAGCACCGCCGTCTGCAAATAGTGCAGCGCTTCGCCGATGTCCTCGTCGACCACCCGCTCGATGCGCTGCCGCGTCTCGGCCGCGAGCGACGACTCGCGCACCGCGGCGCGCAGTTCGTCGCACGAGCGAATCAGTTCCTTCGAGAAGCCTTGCAGATTCACCAGCGGCGCACGCAGATCGTGCGACACACTGTAGATAAACATTTCGTTTTCCTGAGTCTGCTGGCGCAAGGTCTCGTTGATCCGCGCCAGTTCGCCGGTGCGGCGCGCAAGATCGGCCCGGAAGCGCGCCTGGATGCGCTCGGCTTCGAGCAGGCGCCGGCTGGTCTCGTGCAAGGTCAGATCGAGGCGCGCGATCTCGTCGCGGCCGGGGCCGATCGGCGCCAGCGGTTCATTGCCCGCGAGGCGCCCGGCGTTGTCGGCGAGGACTGCGAGCCGGCCGCGCACGCCGCGCGTGAACAACCAGACGGCCAGCGCGACGAACAGCAAGGAGCCGAACACAGCCGCGACCACCAGGGTCTGCTGCCGCTCGCGGGCGGCGTCGGCGGCATTCGAACGCAGTGTGTCGAGGCGCCGCTCTTCCGCCTGAAACGCCGCGAGTTGCTGACGAAACCGGTCGAGCACATCGGACGGCGCGAGGTCGCGGAAGCGCGCGAGCACGTCGCGCCGCCGGCCCGAATGCAGCATGTCCTGGATGCGATCCGACCATTGCCGGTAAGCCTGCACCGCCTGACGCACCTGAACCACGCGTTCGACTTGCGCCGGATTGTCGGCGACCAGTTCGGCCAGTTGATCGATCCGCCGGTCGACGTCCATCCACACCGACACCGGCGTGGTGAAACGGGCGTCGTTCGCGAGCACCGCGCCGCGCAGCGCCACCGACTCGCCCAGCACCGGATCGAGGATCGCGGTGGTCTGGCGCAGCACGTCCTGGCTATGGATGGCCCAGCGCTCCGCCTGTGTCGCATCCGACTGCGCCTTGACCAGTCCGGACAATAGCGCCAACTCGAAGAGGGCCGGAATCGCGATCAGCAACAGGCCTTTAGTGGTCAGTCTCATGCGTGCGCATTGGAGGTCGGTGGCCCGGCAGATCATGCTCGGGGACGGGACATTATGTCGGCGATTGTGCAGGAAAACAAAGAGCGCACGCCATCCACCAGGCATGCGCCGCCAGCGTGCACACCAGGCGCGCGCAAACGTCAGGTTTTTGAATTAAACGTAAATCAAATCGAATAATTCGCCCCGCTTTGGGTCGCACCGTCCGTCGCGGAAAACTTATGCACATTAATTGTGCGTTCTCGTGCGAGTTCAGGTGCAGACGGGGCCAACTGCACGTTGCTCAGAGTGGACGCTCACCCCCCATCCCGGTGCCGATTTGCACCTTGCCGACGCGCTACAGCACAAGTTTGGCCCACTTCTTGCATTCATTGCCCGCTTTTTTGGCATAAGCAGGACACATCGATGGAAAGTTTGAAAACCGGCACCGATACCCTCTTCCTTTTGCTCGGTGCCGCCATGGTGCTGGCCATGCACGCAGGGTTCGCGTTTCTTGAACTTGGGACGGTACGCAAAAAGAATCAGGTCAATGCACTGGTCAAGATTCTGGTGGATTTCTCGGTCTCGACGATCGCGTATTTCTTCATCGGCTACACCATCGCGTACGGCGTGCAGTTCTTCGGCAGCGCCGAGTCGCTGGCAGCCCACAACGGCTACGCGCTGGTGCGGTTCTTCTTCCTGCTGACGTTCGCCGCCGCGATTCCCGCGATCGTGTCCGGCGGCATCGCCGAGCGTTCGAAGTTCAACCCGCAACTCTTCGCGACGTTCGTGCTGGTCGGCTTCGTCTATCCGTTCTTCGAAGGGATCGCGTGGAACAACCGGTTCGGCATCCAGGACTGGCTCGCCCATGTGTTCGGCGTGCCGTTCCACGACTTCGCCGGCTCAGTCGTCGTGCACGCGTTCGGCGGCTGGGTCGCGTTGCCGGCCGTGCTGCTGCTGGGCGCCCGTCACGGCCGCTACCATCGCGATGGTGGTATTGCAGCGCATCCGCCTTCGAATATTCCGTTCCTCGCGCTCGGCGCCTGGGTACTGGCGGTCGGCTGGTTCGGCTTTAACGTGATGAGCGCGCAGACCATCGACAAGATCAGCGGCCTCGTCGCCGTCAATTCGCTGATGGCGATGGTCGGCGGCACGCTGACCGCGTGGCTCGCGGGCCGCAACGACCCCGGCTTCACGTACAACGGGCCGCTGGCCGGACTGGTGGCGGTCTGCGCCGGCTCCGACGTGATGCATCCGCTCGGCGCGCTGGTGACGGGCGGCGTCGCCGGGGTGCTGTTCGTTTATATGTTCACCTGCGTGCAGAACCGCTGGCGCATCGACGACGTGCTGGGCGTGTGGCCGTTGCACGGTTTGTGCGGCGCGTGGGGTGGCATCGCGGCAGGCATCTTCGGGCTGCGCGCGCTCGGCGGCCTGGGCGGCGTGTCGTTCGGTGCGCAGCTGGTGGGCACGCTGGGCGGAATCGTCGTGGCCACGCTCGGCGGCACGCTCGTGTACGGTGCGATCCGGCTGACCGTGGGGCTGAGGCTCGATCAGGAAGACGAGTACAACGGCGCCGATCTGTCGATTCATAAGATCTCGGCGACGTCGGAGTGAGGTCCGACCGGGAGCGCCGGCTGGCGCTTCCGGTGCGTGAACGAGTCGCGTCGGCGGCGTGCCAGTCGGATCCGAGTCGGAGCGTCTGTTGGCACTCTCGTCGCGTGAGCGGGTCGCACTGTGGCGTGCCGCTAACGTCAGGTCCGAGTGAAAGAGCATCGGCCGGCACTTTTCGCCGTGCGTGCGCGTCGCGCCGAGGGCTTTCTAAACCCGTCGCGTGAATCTCTTCAGCGCCGGACATGCAGCAATGCATCGGACAGCACATGCCAGCACCCCGTCCGTGACCGCCCCAACCTGTCCCCACATGCACGTGCCGATGTTAGACTTCCGCGCTGGAGATGGCATTCTCCCTTAACCGCCCTCGTGGCTGATGATGCCTGCTTCGTCCGGATGAACGCGGAGGCGGCATCGCGCTCCTCGCTCTGCCCGGTTTGTCGACACTCCGGTTTTGCCAGGCCTCCTCCCATGTATTGGTCCATTCTCGCTGTCGGCATCGGCGGCGCGCTCGGTTCGTTATTCCGCTGGTTTCTGGGCATTCGCCTGAACGGCGTCTTCAGCGGCATGCCGCTTGGCACTTTCGCCGCCAACGTCATTGCCGGCTATGTCATCGGCGTCGCGGTCGCAGGCTTCGCGCGGGCGCCGCAAATCGCGCCCGAATGGCGCCTGTTCGTCATCACCGGCTTGATGGGCGGCCTGTCGACTTTCTCGACTTTTTCAGCGGAAGTGGTGCAGCGCCTGCAGGACGGCCGGCTCGGCTGGGCGGCGGGCGAGATCGTGATTCACGTGGCCGCGTCGCTCCTGATGACCATTCTCGGCATCGCGACCGTGTCGCTGCTGTCGCGCTGAAATCGCGGCGAGCTGCGGCACTCGAGGCGCACGCCCCGCCGCCTCGCTTCGTGAAGTTCAGACATGCCCCTGCCGGCGCGACACGACCCGGTTCCTGCCAGCGCGTTTCGCCGTGTACAGCGCGCGATCCGCGCGTTCGAGCGCCGCACTGATGTCGTCGGTCGATTCCACGCCGCACACGCCGACGAGAACGAGTGAGCAATCGACCAGCGCGACGCGATCCCGCCGACAAGCGCTGACAGTTGCGAGCGCGGCCCAATGCTGGCGACCGCCTCCGGACCCACTACGAACGTCGGACCGCCCCCTACGCAGGTTCGCAAAATCACGCTGGATCAAACCCGCCGCCGTATCCTTGGAATCGATCGCTTCATGTCCGAAGCGCGCGCGTTGACGAATTTCATCGGCAATGCTGCGGCGACATTGGTGGTCGCCAAGTGGACCAGCGAACTGGACCGTTGCGGTCCGTCGAAACGGACGCGAACTAGCGTTGGTCGGCAAGTTGATTCGAATACAAGTCGATCAACCAGTCGATAAAAATGTCGACCCGCCTCGGCTTGGTCCGATTAGGCATATACACGACGGACACAGGGCGGGGATTCGACGGATAGTCTCTCAGCACCTTGTTCAGTCGACCGGATCGCACATGCGGGTCGAGCACAAAGGTACCTCCCTGTATCAGTCCGAGGCCCGCAAGCCCACATGCCACATAGGTATCTGCGTCGTTCACCAGGATCGAACTCTTCAGCGCAACCGAACGGACCTCGTTTCCCTCGAGAAACTCCCAACTTCTGATACGACCTGACTTCAGGGCGTAATTCACGCCGATGTGATTGCCGAGGTCATCCAGGGATAAGGGCTCGCCATGGGCCCGGATATAGTCGGGCGACGCGTAGGTCAGCGTCTTGTAATAGCCCACTGTCTTGGCGACTGCCCCGAGTTCGCTCACCGTTCCCACGCGCACAGCGCAGTCCAGCCCCTCTTCGATCAGATCGGGATGATGATCGGCAATGCTGATGTCCAGTTGAATTTCAGGATTGTTGGCGAAGAAATTCGGTAACTCCGGGATAACGACCGACTTCGCGACTAATGAAGGCATGCTGACGCGGACTATTCCGCTATTGCTTCCTTTGGAAGCCTGAGCGTCGGCGTCCATTTCGTCCAGATCCCGCAGAAGCGCGACGCAACGTTCGTAGTAGCGAATGCCTGCATCTGTCGGCTTGCTTCGACGAGTTGTTCGGATAAGAAGTTTCACGCCCAGGTCCGACTCGAGCGCCTGAACCATACGGGTAACATAGACTGTCGACGTATGCAGGACTTCAGCGGCTCTCGTGAAGTTAGTCGATTCGACCACCTTCACATACGCCTTCATTGCGGAAATCTTGTCCATTGTTTGTTGTCACGTCCTTCTTTGCATGTCGGGATTCGTTATTGGCACGGGGAAGGTCTGCACGGCGGGCATGTACGGATATTTAAGGATCGATTGTCGACCATCCGGACACCGCTGTCGAACGCCCGAATGGGGCCGCGACGCGGTCTGAAACCGCAGAATCCATTGACCATCCGTCTACGCCAGTGAGGTTGCCGGGTAAGGCTCGATCAATTCCGCGAAGCGGTCGGCGAGCGTCTGCCTCGCACGTGCAGGCCAGATCGCGCTGAGTTCGAAACGCGGCAGCGCTGCGCCGTCGATGATCTCGCACAACCTTACTCCGCTAAATTGCAAAGCCCGCACCGAACGCGGCAGCAGCGACACACCGCACCCCGCCGCGACGCACGCGAGCACGGTCAATGACCGGTTCGCGTCCTGCACGATCTCCACCGCGCAATCCGCCTGCCGGAACGCGCTCAGGATGCCGGCGCGAATGTTGGGTAACTGGCCCTGCGGAAACCATACGAGCCCGTGCTGCGCGAGATCGCGTAACGACACACTTGCGCCGGCCTCCAACGGAAACGTCGCCGGCAACACTGCGATCAATTGCTCCCGCGCGATCAGCTTCTCCCGCATCTTGCCCGCGACCGCCACCGGCGTATGCAGCAAGCCGATATCGATCTCCCCTTTCTCGAGCGCACTTGCCTGCTCGGCGTTGCTCATCTCGCGCAGCACCAACTCGACATCCGGCACCGAGGCGCGCAACGCCGCAATCGCGCGCGGCAGCACCTCGAACAGCGCCGCCGACGCGAAACCCACCGTCAGACGCCCTGCCCGTTGCGCGCCGATCTCGCGTGCGCGGTGCGAGGCGGCGTCGATTCTCGCGACGCTCATCCGCACGTCCTCGACGATCGCCAGCCCGGCGGCGGTCAGGTCGGCACCACGCCGCGTCCGGTTGAACAGCTTGACGCCCAGTTCCTTTTCCATGCGTGTGAGCGCCTGACTTAGCGCGGGTTGCGCGATGTTCAGCCGTTCGGCGGCGCGCGTGACGCTGCCCGCATCGGCGACGCAGAGGAAGTACTTCAGGTTGCGCGTGTCCATATTAAAACGATATGAAAAATGATCATTTGCATCATATATCTTTATCCACCCGCTCACTAGAATGGCTCCACGTGCGATGCCGCAAGCAGACCATCGTCACGAACAAATATCAGCCTTGCATGGGACCGGAGTAAGGCGCTAAAGCGCCAACTCTGATCGACAGGAGACAAAGATGAACTGGTACCGCGAAATATCACCGCTGGAAAAACGCACCCTGTGGAGCTGCTTTGCCGGTTGGGCGCTCGACGGCGTGGACACGCAGTTGTTCAGCCTCGTGATCCCGACCTTGCTCGTCACGTGGGGCATCGGCAAAGGCCAGGCCGGCTTGATCGGAGGTGCGACGCTAGTCGCCGGCGCGTTGGGTGGACTGCTTGCAGGCGTGCTGTCGGATCGGTACGGCCGCGTGCGCGCCTTGCAGATCACGGTGGTCTGGTTCTCACTCTTCACCTTTCTCAGCGCCTTCGCGCAGAACTTCGAACAGTTGCTGGTTCTCAAGGCTTTGCAAGGCGTGGGCTTTGGCGGCGAATGGACCGCGGGCGCCGTGCTGTTGAGCGAGACCATGCGCGCGGAGCATCGCGGCAAGGCGATGGGCATTGTGCAGAGCGCGTGGGGTTTTGGCTGGGCGGGCGCAGTGCTTCTGTACACGCTGGTTTTCTCGTTCGTGTCGCCGGATTGGGCGTGGCGCTTGCTGTTCGGCATCGGCGTGATTCCTGCCGGGCTCGTGCTTTATCTGCGCCGTAACGTGGTGGAACCGCCACGAGCCGCCGCGCCGGTGGTGTCGCCGAGACAGGCGCTCCCCGCCGCACGGAATATCTTCGACCGGTCGGTGATCCGCACGACAATCGTGGGCGCGCTGATCGGCGTCGGGGCGCACGGTGGCTATCACGCGATCACGACATGGCTGCCGACTTACCTCAAGACCGAGCGGCATCTGTCGGTGCTCGGCACCGGCGGGTATCTGGCCGTCATCATCACGGCGTTCATCTGCGGCTGCTTCGTGAGTGCGTGGCTCCAGGACCGGATCGGCCGCCGGCTCAACGTGATTCTCTTCGCCGTGTGCTGCATCGCGACGGTCAATCTCTACGTTTTCCTGCCGATGGGCGACACCGCCATGCTGTTCCTCAGCTTTCCGCTGGGCCTCTTTGCAGCCGGCATCCCCGCTACGCTCGGCGCACTGTTCAACGAACTTTACCCGCAAGGTATTCGCGGCACCGGCGTGGGCTTTTGCTACAACTTCGGACGGATCGTCTCGGCAGGTTTTCCGGTGCTGGTCGGACACATGGGCAACTCGATGCCACTCGGCTCGGCGCTCGGCATCGACGCCGGCATTGCCTACGGACTCGTGGTCGTGGCCGCGCTCATGCTGCCGGAAACGAAGAACCGCCGGATCGCGACGGTAGCGGCCAACGCCGCGAGCCGCGCCTAACGGGGATACCCATGATCGACGAACAGATTCAAACGATGCGGACACAGGACACTGCGGTGGCGGACAAGTGGTACCACACCAAAGATCTGCGGATCACTGCCATCGACGCGCACGCCCATGTATTCGTGCGCGGCTTGCCGCTTGCGCAGCAGCGCCGCCACGCGCCGGATTACGACGCAACGGTGGATGCCTACGCCGGTCACTTGCTGTCGAACGGCGTCTCGCACGCCGTGCTCGTGCAACCCAGTTTTCTCGGCACCGACAACTCCTTTTTCCTCGAGGTGGCGAAGCGCTATCCGCGACGTTTTCGCGGGGTGGCGGTCGTGGATTGCGCAGTCACCGATAGCGAGCTTGCACGGTTGAATAGCATGGGCGTGGTGGGTATCCGATTAAATCTCGTCGGCCTGACGCTTCCTCAACTGACTGCACCCGACTGGCAGCGGCTGTTCGCGCGTGTCAACGCGCTCGGCTGGCATGTCGAGGTTCACCGTCAAGCCGTGGACTTGCATGCCGTTGTCGGGCCGCTGCTCGAACAAGGCTGCACAGTCGTCGTGGATCACTTCGGCCGGCCCGATCCGCGCAGCGCCGCCGCCGATCCGGGCTTCAAGTACCTGTTGTCGCTTGCTGCTACCGGACGCGTCTGGGTGAAGCTGTCGGCGGCTTACCGGAGCGCGGTGAACGATGACGGTACAGCGTTGGGCACCGCTCTCGCGAGCCAGCTTCTCGGCGCTTACACGCCCGCGCGACTGGTCTGGGGCAGCGACTGGCCGCATACACAGCATCAGCAGCTCGTCGATTACACCGCTACCCGGCGGGCACTCGATCAATGGGTGCCGGACGCGGCGCAGCGCGAGTCTATTTTGACGAACTCGGCGCGCACGCTTTATCGATTCGAATGAGCGCTCGATCGGGCGGCGGCCAATTCGCCGGAGCGGCGCGGCGGCGACATTGTCGGCCGCAGGGCTGAATCCAAGAGTCCGGCGGCTATTTGCAGAGCATTGCGAGTGGTCAGGCGACCAATCCATGCTCGTGTTAAGGCCGGTCCCGGTCAGCAAAAATTGAACTGAAGCGCGCCTTGCCTACGGTTGAGGCCGCTCGGAACTTGCGCATTGGCCAATGTTCTTTAGCGGTCGTTCGGTCTTCCACCACCCTTCGCTCTTCGCCTGAAGAGCACACCGAATCCAAGCGCGACGAGCAAGGCCACCATCAGACCGGCGCTCATGCCCGTCGCGCCGCGCTTGTCATCCGGACCGGAAGCAGCGGAAGCGACAGCCGGTGAAGCGCTCTGCGTTTCAACCGGCTTCGGGAGCGCTACGCCAGCGGCACTTCCCTGGCGAACAAGAGAGGCCTCCGACGTTGGGGAGGCCTGAGATGCTATAGAGGGAACGGCGTCTGAAATCGGACCGACAGGAGCCATGTCAGTGGATGAAGCCATTGCCGGAGCCTGCGCAGCGCTAGAACTCGCTTCGGCAGACCTGGCCAGCGCCTTCCACTTTGCGAATACCGTATCAATGCAGTGAACGTCCGTGCAGGCGTTCCGCGATTGTCTCCACTGAGCGACTCGTTCGGGTGAGAGCTTTCCACTGCTCAGGAGAGCCTGTTGTTGCGCGGAGATATCGTCGTATTCATTGTTCAGGATGGCGTGGTCGCATATAACGCGTTCAGCCGGTTGTCGCGTGGTTGCACATTGAATATCGCTTGCCCATGCTCCGGTTGGACCAAAAGCCGCCATTGACAGCAGCACTGGCCAAAATCGCTTTAGATACACCGGCCCTCCTTGAATGTCGTTGCCTTGCTAAAAGTGCGGTCGCTCGTGAGCGAAATTCTAGATGCCTGTGACAGCGTCACGAGACCCCCGACAGTGCCGCCGCACGAAGCGGCACTCGGAGCAGATCACCGACTCTGGCTGCAGCCGCTGTTTTCATGCCACGGTTAAAAGAGACTTCGCCTGTTCAAGAAGAGCGTGTGACGCGGCAAACTCATTGCGTCCAGCCATTGTCAGCGCGACTTGACCCGTACGCACAAACAGATCGTCGTCAGATGTCGCGACGGCACTCACCTCGGGACCGAGACGGTCATATCGGCGAAAAAATGAGAGCATTTGCGACGCATCCGATCGCGAGTCCTTAGGACCCGCCTGGGCTAGAATCTCGGCGGCTGCAGCCAGTTGTCGCGTGGCCTGGAGGAATTCAGTACGGTCCATGACACTTGCCCCATGAGTCACCGTGGTCGATTGTTCGAAGAGTTTAGCGCAAGACTTTCCAACGCTGCCGACAGCGGTGGCTTGACGAGGCGATTGAGCTCCATCGTCCGCTTCGAATCCTCTCGCGGCCCCGTTGCGTCGCACACGTTTATGGTCCCTCCTGAGGCATATGGGCCGCTGCCTACACCATCGCCTCTTGACTGACGATTGCCGACCTGACTAGCCCCGCGCTTCACGCAAGTGTTGGCTTTGGAGGCAACATATAAGCTGAAACGTTCGTCTAAACCCAACATCGAGTCGTTCTTTCGCCCGCCCAAACCGGGCATCAACAAGGCGGGCGGCCCGGCTCGAATGGCAGCCCGGAAACTACCCTCTCCGTCGGCACGATCGTTGCAACTATGGCTGCCTCAACGGGAGGTTGCCATCATGTGCGTTTTGCAGGGTTTCGTTAATTCCATTCCGCTGCGTGCGTCTTCACTTGTCGCCGCCGCTGCTATCTCTATTGCGGTGGTCTGCGGCACTGGCATCGCAGCATTTGCTGGGTTGCTGCCCGAGTCGGATGATGTTGCCGTCGCAGTGACTGTGACACCGTTAATCGACATGCAAGTCGACGCTTATGTGCAGCGTGTCGCAACCGCGCATTGAACTGCCAGCCACAAAACAGGCGAGAACGCCGGAGACATGCACTGCTCAATCCGTGCGAGCTACCACGACGTCGGTGTTAGACAGCGGTCAGGAGCGCAGCACTCCTTTCAAGCGTCCCAGCTCAGCGGGTCTCGTATATGACCGATACAGTTCGCCAACTGTGCCGAATGCCAGTGCTGGTTTGAGAGTCGCACCGGGAAGTGCGTTAGTAATCCAGTCAAAGGCATTCATTTCACGTTGAGCAGCATGCACCGCTGCAGTGAGCACAGTGAGGGCTCGCTCTGCGGAGTGCCCACCAAGGTCGACGAAGCAACTCTCAAATGGATGCTTCGTTGTGCTCTCGACGTGTAACGCTGACTTTCGAACGTCCAAATCAACCTCCTTCGCGGATGCCCATCCTGTATATCAACTGAATGTGACAATACATCGCGTTGTCCCGCCAACGATGCGACTCGGCTCGCGCGAGCGTTCCGGATGGGCGCGCTAACCGTCCAGGAGAATGGCACGCTGCAACGCGACGTGAACAGGCGCGCATCCCGTTTTCGAATCCAGTCGCGAGTATTCCCCGTATATGCGGTCAGACCCACGCAATTACGCGTGGCAACTCTGGAGGAGTACACCATGAAATACAGGACTATGTTCGTCGCTGTCGCGCTGTCTGCAGCGGTATCAGGCGCCTTTGCTGCCAGTGACACGGTCACGGTCGGCGGTCAGGCCATGTACCCGAGCAAAGACATCGTAGACAACGCGGTCAACTCGGCCGACCACACCACCCTCGTTGCAGCGGTCAAAGCCGCAGGTCTCGTCGAGACGTTAAAGGGTCCAGGCCCGTTCACGGTGTTTGCGCCAACAAACGAGGCTTTTGCTGCGTTGCCGGCTGGTACGGTCGATACGCTCGTCAAGCCTGAAAACAAGACGATGCTGACCAGCATCCTGACGTATCACGTCATTCCGGGGCGCTACGACTTCCGCAAGCTCGACCAGGCCATCAAGGCTGGAGGCGGCAAGGCGGAACTGAAGACGGTCAATGGAGAAGACCTGACATTCACGGAGAACGGTCCGCACAACATCGTAGTCATGGATGCCAGTGGCCACACTGCCGACATTTCCACCTATGACGTCACCCAGAGCAATGGGGTCATCATGGTCGTAGACAAGGTTTTGATGCCGAAGTAATAGGCCAGGCAATCAGCGTCAGGCGCTCGAATTCAGCATAACGCTGTCATTTTCGGTGCCGGGCCACGACTCACCTGCATGCCTCGCATCTGGACGCAGCCAATGTCTGCCCCGTTTGCGTTGGAGTGACTGCTTGCGATTCGCCGCTGCGCAACCAGTCAGCCTTTTGCGGCATACGAGACTTCGGCGTGGCTAACGCACGCGCCTGCATCAAAGGAGAAATACCATGGAGAAGTTGACGATGAAGGTTCTGTTCGCGCGTGTCGCTGTCGTGTCACTCTGCGCGTGCGCCGCGACGCTTGCGCAGGCTGGCGGGAATGGCAACGGTGGATCTGGCGGTGGTGGTGCTCACGGTGCCGCGACCGCAGGCATGACGTACCACAGTGAGCCCGTCTCGAGCCCCTGGAACCGGGTTCCTGGCGACATGAGCAAGAGCGCGGACACAGCGCATGCGGATATGCCCGGCATGACTCCCGACGACAACGCGGTGCCTAAAAAAACTGTGCAATGAATGCCTGAAAGTTTGCCGGCGCGAGAAGGCTCATTGTCTGCGCGCCCGGCAACATGATCGCAAGGACTCGCTACGTCAGGTGTGGATGCCGCTGCCCGTGGTCGGCTTCGCATACCGAAAATTCGCGGCGCTGCCGGGCCAGAAGAACCCTACCTACGACCAGTCGAAGGCGTAATCGCCGGTTGCGCTCGCCGCTCTGTTCATATCGCCAATTGCCCTGGTGACCGCATGAAGCTTTCGATGAGCCGCAGCAAGTCCGTCTCGTCCGGCCGCGTACCCCATCGGCTGTATCCCGCAACGGATGCAATGGCAAACCAGGAATGCGGCGGAAACCATTCTGCTCGCACTGTCACGCCGCCGATAATGCGCAGTCGCCCCGTATCGCTGAGGAACTCAGCGTGAATCTTTTCGCCGCCGACGGTTTTACTGGCGATTACTGGCGTGGACCGAAGCATAAAGCCCTCCTGCGGTTTCTGGCTGCCAAAAGTGGATGCTCGTGAGCTGGCTCTCCCGAAGAAAACGAACATAGCGTGGGCGTTTGCATCAACCCGTCGAGTCAGCGACAAAGACCTGGGTTTCTGATGACACTGGGTGTTGATAGGCAAGTTGCATGCCGAGCAGAGCAAACGCCCGATAATCGATCTTTTGCCCGATTTGCACTTGCTGTCCGCCTGGTTCGGGAGCAATCGCGTCTGTCGGATGCACGAACGTGAACAACGAGGCACCCGTTCTGTGCTGAACAGCGAGCCTGGGAAATGCAACACAATGACCTCGCACATCCCGCAGCACACTCCGTCGATGTTCGAAACAGACGGCGCGAGACGTGTACTCTTACGATTGAGCCGCCAATTCATTTGTAAAGCCGGCTCTCCGCCGACAATAAATGGCCTACACACGAGCCAACGCATAGAAACCGTGGTCAAGTTGCAGCAGGTCCGAACAACTACATAGCGCCGGAGCCCGGCTCCACGGTGCGGTTTGGAGACATCATGAGCGCAGGCTTTCAACATCCGTTTCTCGCCACTGCAAACAACGTCGGGCGAAGCAAAATCGTCAGCGCCCAGCAGGCCGTCAGACTGATTCGTCCGGGTAACACGGTGGCAACGGGCGGCTTCGTCGGCATTGGCTTTGCAGAAGAAATTGCGGTCGCACTGGAACAGCTGTTCCTCGACTCAGCCGCTGACGATAGCGAGGCCCCTCGAAATCTGACGCTGGTCTACGCGGGCGGTCAGGGCGACGGCGCCCGCAAGGGCCTGAACCACTTTGCCCACCAGGGTCTGGTTCGGCGGGTCATCGGTGGTCACTGGGGGCTCGTTCCGGGGCTTCAACGCCTGGCCGTCGAAGGCCACATCGAGGCGTATAACCTTCCCCAAGGTGTCATCTCCCAGCTGTTTCGCGATATCGCAGCTCATCGGCCCGGTCATTTGTCCACGGTCGGACTCGATACGTTCGTCGACCCGCGCAACGGTGGCGGCAAGCTCAACGCCCGCACAACGGAGGACCTGGTTAGCCTGATATCGGTCAACGGCGCTGACTGCCTCCTTTATAAGACATTTCCGGTCGACGTAGCCATCGTGCGCGGCACCACTGCCGATGCAAACGGTAATGTGACGATGGAAAAGGAAGCGCTGACTCTTGAGTCGCTTGCCATCGCAATGGCCGCGCGTAATTCCGGCGGCATCGTGATAGTTCAGGTCGAGCGCATTGCCGAGTCAGGGACCTTGAATCCACGACAGGTCAAAATACCCGGGATTCTGGTCGATTGCGTTGTGGTCGCAAAACCGGAAAACCACTGGCAAACCTTCGCTGAGGCCTACAGCCCCGGTTTCGCGAGCGAGCTTCGCATTGCGACAAGTTCGATTCCAACCATGGCACTGACTGAACGGAAAGTCATCGCACGGCGCGCTTCGTTCGAACTGATGGCCAATAGCGTCGTCAACCTTGGGATTGGCATGCCGGAAGGGATTGCTAGCGTCGCGAACGAAGAGAAGGTGTGCGACCTTTTCACAATGACAACCGAGCCGGGCGTCATTGGAGGTATCCCGGCCGGGGGTTTGAATTTCGGTGCGGCAACCAATACCGACGCCATCATCGACCAGCCCTACCAGTTCGACTTCTACGACGGCGGTGGCCTGGACATTGCGTTTCTCGGGCTCGCGCAAGTCGACCGGGAAGGCAACCTCAACGTGAGCAAGTTCGGGCCAAAGCTTGCGGGCGCAGGTGGTTTTATCAACATCTCGCAGGCGGCAAAGAAGGTGGTGTTTGTCGGAACGTTCAACGCCGGCAAACTGGAAGTCAATATCAAGGACGGTCGCCTGCAAATTCTTAAGGATGGCCTCTGCCAAAAGTTCGTGGACGCAGTGGAACACCGAACCTTCGGCGGTCGTTACGCCAACGAACGGCAGCAGCCCGTGCTCTACATTACGGAGCGATGCGTCTTTACCCTGACGCCCGACGGACTCGAACTCGTCGAGATTGCACCGGGGGTCGATCTCCAGCGAGACATCCTTTCCCAGATGGGTTTCGCTCCCGTCATCAAATCACCGCCGCGTCTGATGGACGCCCGCATTTTCGACAATAAGCCGATGGGTTTGCGAGCCATGCTGTTAAGGCTGACGCTCAGTGAGCGGTTCAGCTACGACGCCGATAAAAACATGTTGTTTATCAACTTCGAAGGGCACAAGGTCATGACTGTCGACGACGTTGAAGCCGTCAGAGCCGAGGTCGAGCGGGCCCTGTCCGACCTCAAGGTGCGGCCTCACGCAATCGTCAACTATGACAATTTCTCGATAGCGCCCGAAGTCATCGATGCCTATTCTGAAATGGTGACCGGCCTGGTCGCCCGATATTACTCAGACGTGACGCGTTACACGACAAGCAGCTTCCTTCGCATGAAATTGGGGGACGCGCTGCAGCGGCGCAGTGTCGCTACGTACATTTATGAGAGCCCCGAGGAGGCCTCGTCTCACGAGGCACGTTAGCGCATCAGATGGTGAGAGGAAAGCTTTCCTGAATCGCGGACCGGACCTTGACCACCGCGGAATCGCGCATCGAGCTAGTCCGCCATGCAAGTACGATCGGGTAAATCGGGAGTTTTACCGGGCACTCGACAAGCGTCAGCCCGGTCAGTCTGGAAATCGCCAGCGCCGCATGCCTCGGAATGGTCGCGACCGCGCGGGAGCCCTTCAGCAGATGCGGCAGGGAAGCAAAATGGGTCGTTGAGGCGATGACGTTACGCCGTCGACCGAGTGCCGACAGCCCCTCATCCACGATCCCTACTACCCCGCCCGAAGAGACGAGAATGTGTCCTCGCGACACGTATTCATCCAGCGTCAGAGTAGACGCCGCGCGACGTTTCTCATCCAGCAGACATGCGTAATCTCCTTCGCCCACAACCCGCTGGTTGAGCCCTCGGCCGGACGATGCATCCGCGAACAACGCGAGGTCCATTTCGCGATTTGCCAGCGCGTCGCCGACAATCTGACTATGGGTTTGCCGGAAGATGAGCCTCAGTGCCGGTGCGCTCTGCGCCAGGCGTTCAATCAACTGTCGCCCCACCGCAATCTCAAAGTCATCGGACAGCCCGATCGAAACTGAGCGGCCATGAAACGAGGTCGCATCGGGCCAGGCAATAGCGACGGTCTGACGGCATTTGCCGAGCGCTTCGCTCACCAGCGGTTTCAGCTCTTTTGCACGGGATGTCGGCGCAAGGCCCCGTCCAGTACGCACGAACAGAGTGTCGGAGAACACTTCGCGCAGCCGTCCGAGCGCCGCACTCACTGCGGATTGGGTCAGATTGAGGCGAATTGCAGCCCGGCTCGCGCCCCCTTCCTCGAACAAAGCTTCAAAGACCTTGAAGAGGTTCAGGTCGACAGCATCGATATCGATTTCGTTCATATCAGATAGTGGCGATATGCGTTCACACGATTTTACATCCGCGTAAAGATGCAGCATCAACGTTCCTCAAGGAAAACGCCATGTCCACGTCAACAGTCGCCGCGCTGCAAATCGGTTCCTCTGCAGCAGGAAAAGCCCAGACCCTGCAGCACATCCTTTCTTTCGAAGAGCAGATTCGCGCCTCCGGCGCCAAGCTCGTGGTCATGCCTGAGGCGTTGTTGGGCGGCTACCCTAAGGGTGAAATTTTCGGGACTCGTCTTGGCTATCGGTTGCCGGAAGGTCGCGAGGCATTCGCGCGGTACTACGACAACGCCATCGACGTGCCTGGCGAGGAAACTCAAGCGCTCGCTGATCTTTCGGCCAGGTGCGGCGCTTCGATCGTCATCGGCGTGATCGAACGAGGGGGCAACACGCTCTACTGCACCGCGTTGTTCTTCAACCCTGACGACGGCCTGGTGGCGAAACACCGTAAGCTGATGCCGACGGGCACGGAGCGACTCATCTGGGGACAAGGCGACGGATCGACCTTGCCTGTCGTGAAGACCGAAGCCGGCGTGGCCGGGACGGCAATCTGCTGGGAAAATCACATGCCGCTCCTGCGCACGGCGATGTATGCGAAGGGTGTGCAAGTTTGGTGTGCGCCAACGGTGGACGAGCGAGACATCTGGCAGTGCTCGATGCGGCATATCGCTCACGAAGGCAGGTGCTTCGTTATCAGCGCATGTCAGGTGCAAGCTTCGCCGGCACAACTCGGCATAGAAGTGCCGGGGTGGGACGAAAACCGGCCACTTATCAACGGTGGCAGCCTCATCGTGGGCCCTTTGGGCGAAGTTCTGGCAGGTCCGCTCCGTGGCGAGACCGGATTAGTGGTCGCTGAAATCGACACCGATGAACTCGTCCGCGCACGATATGACTTCGACGTCGTGGGCCATTACTCGCGGCCCGACGTGTTCTCGCTGTCCGTCGACGAGCGCGCCAAACGAACTGTGGAGTTCAAGTCGTAGTCGAAATGCTTCCACGTATGCCGGTTGAACGCCGTGCTCATGAATCGAGCCTCCATCCGCCGTAAGCGTTAGTGAGGCTCTTCCCGCCGCCGGTCTTCTTAGTTGTGTGAGCCAGTTGGCTGGAAAGAGTATCGAATCAGCCCGTGTCGCCGCCTGCTACTGGCAACACAGTGCCGGTGATATAACCCGCCTCGTCCGACGCGAGGAACAGAATCGGCGCGGCCTGCTCGTCGATGCTGCCGTAGCGTTTAAAGAAGGTCGATTCAGTGACCTGCTTAACCGCTTCGCCCATCCAGATTTTTTCCTGCTCGCTATCGCCGACCGAGTTACGCGGGACACGTCGCGGAGGCGCATCAGTCCCACCCGGCGCGGTGGCGACCACGCGGATGTTGTGCTCCGCGTATTCCATCGCCAGCGACTGCGTCATCGCGTTGACACCGCCCTTCGCCGCCGAATACGGAACGCGGCGGATACCGCGAGTGGCATTCGAGGACACGTTCACGATAGTCCCGCCTCCGCGCTTGAGCAGGTACGGCAGGACTGCATGGCAGGCGTACAGCGTCGGCATGAGGGAGCGACGGATTTCCGCATCGATCTGTGCGGGCTCGAACTGGGCGAACGGACGCATGCGAATCGCGCCACCCACGCCATTGACCAGAATGTCGATGCCGCCAAAGGTGCGCGCGGCGAAGGCCATCGCCGACGCAGCGCCATCGTACGTCTCAAGGTCAGCGACAAACCCTGCTGTTTCCGCGCCGTGCGCTTCGGCGGCGACTTCCGACACGAAGTCGGCGCGGTCCACGAACAGCACCTTGCCGCCTTCGGCGGCTGCGCGAAGCGCTACCGCGCGACCGATGCCCTGCGCGGCGCCGGTGACCACCATGACCTTGCCAGCGAATCGTTGCGTGCTCATGCTGCCCTCGGTGCTGCGTTAGCGGTGAACTTCTCATAGTGGAAGCTGTTGGGCTTCACACCGTTGTCGTCGAAATGCTTACGCACTGCATCGACCATCGGCGGTGGCCCGCACAGGTACACGTCCACGTCACCATCATTGACGGCCTCCGCCGGCATATGCTGCGTCACCCAACCCTTGCGAGGATGGGTCGACTCCGTGTCGGCCACGACGGTGCTGTAAGTGAAATTCGGCAACTTCGCCACGTAGGTTTCGATTGCATCGACCTGCACGAGGTCGAGGTCTCGCGTTACGCCGTAAATCAGATGCACTTTTTGCTGCGAATTCGTGCGAGCCAGCACTTCAAGCATCGACAGGAACGGTGCGAGGCCCGTGCCGCCCGCGAGGAACAGCAACGGCCGCTCAACCGCGCGCAGATAGAAGCTGCCGAGCGGTCCGGTCAACTCCACCTTGTTGCCTGCCTGCGCGGATTCGAGCCAGGTGCTCATCACACCACCAGAAATTTTCTTGATCAGAAAACTGATTTTCGATTCGCCCGGTGCCGAAGAAAAAGAATATGAACGGTGCTGACCGCTGCCAGGAACGTCGATGTTGACATACTGGCCGGGCAGGAATACCGGCGCGGCCGCCTCCACATCCAGTTCGAGCACGATGGCCGCATCGTTGTGCGCCTCGACCTTCGATACGGTCGCGGCGAACTTGCTTTGCTCAGTCTTGCATGCAGTGGAAGATGCCGGCACCGCAATGACACAATCGCTTTCTGGCACCATCTGGCAGGTGAGCACGAGACCGCCCTCCTTCTCATCCTCGGTCAGCGCATCTTCGATGTAATCGTCGCCCAGGTCGTAGCTTCCGCTCTCGGCGCGGCACTTGCAGGTACCGCACACGCCATCGGAGCAATCCATCGGCAGGTTGATTTTTGCGCGAAAGGCGGCGTCGAGCACCTTTTCGCCCGCCTTGCAGGTAACGAAGCGGGTCACGCCGTCTTCAAAATTCAGTGCAATGTTGTAGCTGGACATCTTGCCTCCTGTACTTCTCATTTCCGCGGTGATTGCGCTCAAACGTGATAGACGTCGAGTACCTGGCGGATGTAGTCGTCCTTCAACACGATGCGCTTGTAGCAAATCAACAGTTCATCGTTGACCTTGCGCAGAGTGACGAACATCGTGCCGAAAAACTGGTCGGTGGTTCTGTAACGGTGGCTGAGCGTGTTGAAGTTGTAGCGCACGTCCACTTCGCTCTCGCGCTCGGCCAGCACTTCCACATTGGTGACGTTGTGACTGGTTCGCGGTTCAGGCATCGAGGCACTGCTGCGCTCGGTCTTGATGCGGAACACACGGTCTTCCAGGCCGCCACGGTCCGGGTAATACATCAGCGAAATCTGACTCTCGTGGTCGTCGGTGAGCTGATCATCGTCATCCCACGCCGGCATCCAGTACGTGACGTCCTCGGTATAGCAGGCAAGCCAGTCGTCCCATTGACGGTCGTCGAGCAGGCGCGCTTCACGGAACAGCACGGCGCAAATTTTCTGGTGATCGAAGCTCATGCCAGGGCCTCCCCTTGTTCCTTTTTGAGTGCGTCGCGCATCACATGGACCCAGTACTCGTGCTGACACACAAACAGGCCCTCGTCTTCACTGCGCTCGCCAGAAATGAGTGGCTTCAGACCCATATTTTTTGCATTCGTGTCGGCCCCTTCGACCCACAGCGGCGCGCCGCGCGACAGGTCGTTCCACATTGCAGTGGTGCCGGCATAGCCCGCCTGGCAGGCACGGAATTCTTCGAGGTCATCCGCGGTGCCCATGCCCGAGACGTTAAAGAAGTCTTCGTACTGGCGGATGCGGGTAGCCCGGTCGGCTGCGCTCTCGCCCTTCGGCGCGAAACAGAAGATGCTGACTTCGGTCTTGTCCACGCTGATCGGACGGACGACGCGAATCTGCGTGCTGAACTGGTCCATCAGGAACACGTTCGGATACAGACAAAGATTCCGGGTCTGGTTGACGATGAAGTCTGCCTTCACCTCGCCCACACGTGCCTTGATTTCGTCCCGGTATTGATAGACCGGTCGCACTTCCGGGTTCATCGTCTTGGTCCACAGCAGGATGTGGCCGTGCTCGAACCCGTACACGCCGGCTACCGACTTGCTCCAGCTGTTCGCATCCACGGCCTTGGTGCCCTCGACCTTGCGCCGGTCCATCGTCGCAGCGTAGTTCCAGTGCACGGTGCTGACGTGGTAGCCGTCGCAGCCGTTCTCCATCTGCATCTTCCAGTTGCCGTCGTAGACGTACGATGAATTGCCGCGCAACACTTCCAGCCCGTCCGGGGCCTGGTCGACGATCTGGTCGATGATGACCCTGGTCTCGCCGAGGTAGTCCTCCAGTGGAATCGCGTCGGCGTTGAGCGTGCCGAACAGGAAGCCGCGATAGCTCTGGAAGCGTGCGACTTTTTTCAGGTCATGCGAGCCGTTGGTATTGAATTGCACCGGGTATTCGGTGGTCTTCACATCTTTCACTTTCAGCAGCTTGCCGGTGTTGGCGAAGCTCCAGCCGTGGAACGGACACGTGAAGGTGCCTTTGTTGCCGTGCTTTTTACGGCACAGCATCGCGCCTTTGTGCGCGCAGGCATTGATGACCGCGTGCAGTTCGCCGCTTTTGTCGCGAGTTACCACGATAGGCTGGCGGCCAATCCAGGTGGTGTAGTAGTCGTTGTTGTTGGGAATCTGGCTTTCATGCGCGAGATAGACCCAGTTGCTCTCGAAAATGTGCTTCATTTCGAGCTCGAACAATTCAGCGTTCGTGAAGATGTCGCGGCGGCAACGGAATACACCGTTTTGCTTGTCGTCCTGAACCGCGGTGTGCAGCAGTTCATCGAGTTGCGAGGCTTTGTCGATAGTTGCAGACATGAGTGCTCTCCTACGCGTGCTCCAGGTCATGGGGCACGCGCATCAGTGTCGAAAGATTCTTGCGAAGGATTGAGCGGCAGCAGTGCTACGACGCAGCGGCCGCGTTCAGAAGTTAGGCGGTAGCAGACACACGCAGGCGATGCACGAGCTGGTTATCCTTGCCCTGAATCAGCGGAGTCAACTCGATGTCGAACGCGATTTCCTTATACGCATCGGTCTTCATTCCCAGCGCAGTGCCGCCGGTCTTTTCAACCACGTGGGGAATCAGATCCTCGCGGGTGGCGTAAGCGAAGTCGTCCCAGATCAACGGATCACCCTCGATGTTGATTTGCGTCGTCAGCTTGCGGGACTTGTCGGAGGAGACGAAGAAGTGCACGTGCGCCGGGCGGTTGCCATGGCGGCCGAGCACGTCCAGCAGTTGCTGGGTCGCGCCATGCGGCGGACAGCCATAGCCGACCGGCATGAGCGTACGGAACTCGTACTTGCCGTCGGAGCCGGTGCTGACCGCTCCGCGCAGATTGAACTCGCTCTGTGCGCCGGTCGGGTCGAAGTGCGAATAGAAGCCTTTCGAATTGGCGTGCCAGCATTCGACCAACGCCCCTGCTACGGGCTTGCCATCCGGGCCGGTTACCGTGCCGCGGATAACCAGTGGGCCGGCATCTTCGTCCGGATTGATATCGATTTTCGACACGCCATCGCGCACGGGCGCACCGGCGACATACAGCGGACCCTCGATGGTACGCGGCGTGCCGCCGGTAATTTCAGCCGCTTTGTCTTCCGCGTCCATGCGGATGTCGAGGTATTTCTCCAGACCGAGACCCGCAGCCAGCAGCGCGGCTTCGCCGTCCTGGCCGAGCTTGTTGAAGTAGTGGACGCCAGCCCAGATTTCGTCGGGCGTTATGTCGAGGTCGTCGATGGCCTTGAACAGGTCGCCCAGCAGACGATTGACAATCTCTTTTGCGCGAGCACCGCCGTCCTGGCTACCCACGTTGGTAGCAGCCTTCAGCAGGTCTTGCACTTCCTTCGTATCGAACACTTTGACGCTCATGTCTGCTCCTGAATCTCTATTTTCTGATGGGGTAAACCCTTGGTTTAGCGCCTGCTTGAATATGCCTGAGAGGTATAATGGGTGCTGAAACAGAGTGTGAATGCAGAATAATGGACGTCGGAAGGCCTCGTCCAACACTGATTTAGTATCGGTCTATATCCATGAGGTATTGAAATGGAACTGCGGCATCTTCGCTATTTCGTCGCCGTGGCCGAGGAACGCAATTTCACGCGCGCGGCACAGCGACTGAACATGGCGCAACCGCCTTTGAGCCGTCAGATTCAGCAGCTCGAAGAGATTCTTGAGGTGCAGCTATTCCAGCGCGACTCGCGCCCGTTGAAGCTCACCGAGACGGGTAAGTTCTTCTATGCTCATGCCGTCCAGTTGCTGGCCCAAACGTCCGAACTCGAATCAATGACGCGGCGCGTGGGCAACATAGAGCGCAGCCTCTCTGTTGGATTCGTGGGCTCGACGTTGTATGGAATGCTGCCCAAAATCATCCGGCGCTTCCGCGATGAAAACACGACCGTCGAACTCAGCCTCCACGAGATGTCGACGATGGACCAGATTCGAGCGCTAAAGGACGGTCAGATCGATGTCGGGTTTGGCCGTATTCGGCACGAGGACGCGAACATCCGTCGGGTGATTCTTCGCGAGGAGAAGATGATTGTTGCCCTCCCGGAGGGCCATCCACTCTCACTAGCCAAGCCCGTCCTCGCTCTCAGCGACCTGGTCAACGAAACGCTGATTATTTTCCCTAAGGCGCCGCGCCCCAGTTATGCAGACCAGGTGCTGTCGGCATTCGAAGACCGCGGCCTCAAGCCTCGCCGGATCTATGAAGTACGGGAGTTGCAGATTGCGCTAGGCCTCGTCGCAGCGGGGGAAGGAATTTCCGTCGTTCCGAGTAGTGTGTACGGCCTGAAGCGAGACGACGTAAGTTACAAGGAACTGGACGACCCCACTCTGGTTTCCCCAATCATCATGAGCATGCGTGCGCTCGACGAGTCGCGCGACATTCGGGAAATGCTTGAACTCATCTATCGGCTGTACGAGGAGGAAAAGATAACCTTTGCGCCCCGTAACGATTCGGGGCGGTGATACCCGCTATACCCCGGAGGTATGGCACTAGACGTCGACGGTGTTGGACAGGCGGTTATTGGGCACGCAATACTTCAGCAACCCCTCCACTCCAACATTCCAGGTATGAACGCCCAAATCACCTCTGTCGAAGCGATTCTGGTTGACCTCCCAACCATTCGCGCGCATCAGCTAGCCATGGCGACGATGCAGCAACAAACCTTAGTGATCGTCCGTCTGCGCTCGAGCGATGGTATCGAGGGCCTAGGCGAAGCGACCACGATTGGCGGTCTGTCGTACGGCGACGAGAGCCCCGAAGGCATCAAGCTGACCATCGACACTTATCTTGCACCGGCGATTGTTGGGCAAGACGCGACCAACATCAACGACGCAATGCTCAAGCTGAACAAGGTTGCTCGGGGCAACCGGTTCGCCAAGTGCGCAATTGAGACGGCTTTGCTGGACGCTCAGGGCAAGCGCCTGGGCGTTCCCGTTTCGACGCTTCTTGGCGGCGCTGTCCGCAAGACGCTTCCGGTCCTGTGGACGCTCGCAAGCGGCGATACCCAACGCGACATCGATGAAGCAGAAACGCTGCTCGCCGAACGTCGCCACAATACTTTCAAGCTGAAGATTGGCCGACGTAGCGTGCGTGATGACGTAGCGCACGTGTCGAAAATCAAAGCCGCGCTCGGCGACCGTGCCAAAGTCACCGTCGACGTGAATCAGGCATGGAACGAGGTTGACGCAGCGCTGGGAATCGAAGCGCTTGAAGCTGCCGGCATTGACCTCATCGAGCAACCCACTCCGCGAGAGCAGCGCGGAGCACTCGCGAGACTTGCATCGCGTTTCATCGTACCTATCATGGCCGACGAAGCAGTGACAGGCCCGGAGGATGCCCTTGAACTTGTGCGCGGCGCCTGTGCGGACGTCTTTGCGCTGAAGATTGCGAAGTCCGGCGGAATCTACGGAATGATGCGTACAGCCGCCATTGCGGATGCAGCCGGCGTGTCCCTGTATGGCGGCACGATGCTCGAAGGCAGCATTGGGTCAATTGCATCGGCACACGGATTCAGCGCTCTCCCCCAACTTGCCTGGGGTACCGAACTATTCGGACCGCTCCTGTTGAAGGACGACATCGTCACTGCGCGCCCCCAGTATCGGGACTTCGACCTTCATCTGCCAGAAGGGCCCGGTCTGGGCTTGCATATCGATGAAGAGAAGCTCGCTTTCTATCGTCGCGACAAAAATAGCTGAGCGCAAAGTCAATCCAGCACCGGGCACATCGACCCATTACGACTATTGTGCTGGCGGACCTGAGAGACCCCTACTTTTTTGAATGAGAAACACATGCTATATCTCGTAAGAATGGATGTACACCTGCCACACGATATGCCGGTGGCTCAGGCTGACGAAATCAAGGCACGAGAAAAAGCGTACTCACAAGAGCTCCAGCACCAGGGCAAGTGGCAGCAACTCCATCGCGTTGTCGGTGAGTATGCGAACTACAGCGTTTTCGATGTCGATTCGCATGACGAACTACACACCATCCTCTCCGGTCTGCCGCTGTTTCCGTATATGACGATGAAGGTGACCTCGCTCGCGCGCCACCCGTCGTCCATCCAACGCCAGCACGCCAGCGGCGGAAAGTAAAAGCGGGGTAATAGCAAGGCGTGGCGATTTCTCCGGCACGCTGCGTGGGCCTGAAAATCGCTACGGATAACGATGGAAAGATACGCGCCACCAAACACGTCTCCGCTTTATTGTGAAATGATACTTTCGGGAGACGGGCAGCCAGAAGATGGGGAAATACTGCGGCGAAAGCCCGGCTTTCACCGCAGTCGGTTGAGTTCAACTTCCGAGTCGTTTCAGACGTGACTGATCGATTCAACCTTCGCTCGGATCATAGGGCGACGCCCGGTTTTCAAGCTTCCATTTCTTCTCAGCTTCCGTATCAGGCCGAGGTGGTCGAATATTGTCGATCAACCACAGTTCTTGCGGCGTTTCGCCAACATGCAACTCGTAGTGGTAGCCTCGATCCTGGACAAATGGCGCGATCGCAGCGTTCGCCTTGAGCAGCCAGGACGCCGTCCACTCGACGTCCTTGGCGATGTGTCTGGCGAAATGGTCCAGTCTGATTCTGACGAAGTCGCCTCGCGGCACGCCCCCCATGTAGAAGGAGTCTTTCGGCTGTTCATGAAACAGAACGCCTACGTAAAAGGGAGGAATGATGTAAATGTCGGTGATTCGCTTTGCCATCTCCTGCTTGTCATCTGCCGTGTAGGCGCCGACCGGATGATAGATATTCCACAAAGGCATTTTTGTCTCCATGCATCGATAGATGCCGCGTTTCTTATGTCAGAACACCCAGGTCTCCTTGCAGGAACAGGATGAACCAGACATGAATGAGGCGGCGGTGTAGATAGCCCAAGAATAGGCTACCGGTTAAAACCTCTCCACCCGTTCTATTGGCGACGGGGAAGGCCGAGTATGCTGCGAGCCTCGTCAGGCGTTGCCACGTCTGCGCCGATGCTTTTAACGATACTGACCGCACGTTTGACCAGCGCTGCGTTGCCTGGCGCCAGTTCGCCTTTGGCAAGATAAAGATTGTCCTCGAGACCGACGCGGACATGTCCGCCGAGAATCACGCTTTGCGCCACCATCGGAAATTGCGCGCGCGAGATGCCGAACGCCGACCAATGGGCGTTCTCGGGCAGATAGCGCTTCATCTGAAGAAGGCTCTCGGTGTCGGCGGACGCTCCCCATGGCACGCCAAGACATAACTGGAACAGCGGCGCCTGCAAAATCCCCTGCGTTTCGATCAGGTGGCGCGCGAGGCGCACATGCCCGAGATCGAATACCTCGATTTCCGGCTTCACACCGGCTTCCTCGATCAAGGTTGCCATTTTGACGAGATGGTCGGGTACGTTGACGAATGCGCGATTGCCGAAGTTCATGGTCGCTACGTCCAGCGTGCAGATTTCCGGACGCAACTCGAGCACATGCTGGACGCGGGCCTCAGGCGTCATCATCGTACTCAATTCACTCCCCCGGTTCGGGTCTTCGTCGCTGGGAACGAAACGTGCACCTGGGCCCGTCGTCAGATTGATCAATATCGGGCACCCACTATCGCGGATACGCGAAACGACTTCTCTGTAGAGCGACAACTCAGTGCTCGGAACGCCAGTCCTGGGGTCCCGTACGTGAATGTGTGCGATGCTCGCACCGGCTTCACATGCAGCAATAGCCTCATTGGCGATTTGCTCGGGCGTCACGGGCACGGCAGAGCTCAGCCGCGGCGTATCGTCGCTTCCAGTGATTGCACAACTGATAATCGTCTTGCTTGTCATAGGGTTCGTTCAAAGGAAAAAAGAATCAAGCGCCACAATCGCGCGCCTTGCCATGTGACCAGCGTCGGGCGCCCGTCGACGGACATGACAAAGAGTGGACGGCGCGCCGAGGTACGTTCAGGCGACCCGCGCGGGGCCGAACGGTGCCGCCCCGACGGGGGCGACCCTGATCAGCTTTTTGTTGACAAATTCGTCGAAGCCCAACTGAGAAAGCTCCCGGCCGAAACCTGAACGCTTGACGCCACCGAACGGCAGTTCCGCCGCCGTGCCGAACGGCTGATTGATGAACACCATGCCGCTGTCGATCTGCGCGGCGACCCGCTCGCCGCGTTCGGTATCCGCGGTGAACACCGACGCACCGAGACCGTACGGCGTGCCGTTGGCGAGCGCAATCGCGGCAGCTTCGTCCTCGACGACGTGGAACGCGGCGACCGGCCCGAACAGTTCTTCGGCGAAGACCGGATTTTGTGGCGAGATGTCGGTCAGAACAGTCGGTTGCAAGTAAAAGCCTGGGCGCTCGACGCGCGTGCCGCCACACACGATGCGTGCACCGTGCGAAGCCGCGCGATCGATCTGCTCAAGCAGCAGCATCAACGCGCGCTCGGACGAAAGCGGAGCGACGGCGGTCGCCGGATCGGCTGGATCGCCCGTCTCGAGCGCTGCCATCCGCTTCGCGAAGCCTTCTAGGAAG
Organism: Paraburkholderia aromaticivorans; assembly: GCF_012689525.1. Taxonomy (NCBI): domain Bacteria; kingdom Pseudomonadati; phylum Pseudomonadota; class Betaproteobacteria; order Burkholderiales; family Burkholderiaceae; genus Paraburkholderia; species Paraburkholderia aromaticivorans. Next base: position 1,623,535 of record NZ_CP051516.1, on the reverse strand, counting down.
GCGTCCCCGCGCGGCTTGCCAACCACGATGATGCGCTTGGAACCCACGCAGCATTGCCCCGCGTTGAGCATGCGGCCCGCGACCGCGCTTTGGATCGCCCAGTCGAGCGGCGCATCCTCGAGCACGATGAGCGGGTCGCTGCCGCCCAGTTCGAGCACGACCTTCTTCAGATTGCGGCCGGCACGCTCGGCGACGGCGGCGCCGGCGCGCTCGCTGCCCGTCAGGGTCACGCCCTGGACGCGCGGGTCGTCGATGACACGGCCGGCCTGCTCGATCGAGATAAACAGATTCGTATATACGCCTTCGGGTGCGCCTGCCTCCTCGAACAGTCGAGCGAAAGCCAACGCCGATTGCGGCACGCTTTCCGCATGCTTGAGCAGCAGGACGTTGCCCACCATCAGTTGCGGCCCGGCTACACGCGCAATCTGGTAGTACGGAAAATTCCACGGCTCGATGCCGAAGAGCACGCCGATTGGTTCGATGTGCACGGCTGCGCCGGGCGCTTCCGCGAGCGGGCGCGGTTGCAGATAGGCCTGCGCATGCTTTGCGTAGTAGTCGAGAATACTCGCCGCCGATTCCACTTCCTTGCGCGCTTCGCCGACGCGTTTGCCCATCTCCAGCGTCAGGTAGCCCGCGTATTCGTCGGCTTTTTCCCGTAACAGCGCAGCCGCCCGCGACACAATGCGCGCCCGGTCGCTAACTGGACGGCGGCGCCAGTCAGTTTCAAAAGCGCGCTGCGCGGCAGCGAGCTTCGCTTCGAGCAACGCGTCGGATATGTCGTCATAGGTGGCGAGCAGTTCGCCGGTAGCAGGATTGATAGTCGTGTACGGCATGAGGTTCTCCGCGGAAAGGTTGGCACTGAGTCATCGCATCAATTTATGTTAACACCGTTATCACCTCCTCCGGTCACCTTTTTTTGACCAGGAATAACCCTCATTGATATTGATGTTAACGGCGTTACTATAGTCACGTACTTTTCAACTGAGGTAGCGAAATGGCAAAGGGATATTGGGTGGCAGCGTATCGAGCGGTCCATGACGCAAGCAAGCTCGCGGCGTACGGCGTCCTCGCGACACAGGTGGTGAAAGCGGCGGGCGGAAAATTCCTGGTGCGAGGCGGCGAGGTCGTTGCGTTCCAGGCGGGTCTCAAGGAACGGACCGTCGTGGTCGAATTCCCGAGCTTCGAACAGGCTCTTGCCACGTTTCAGAGTGAGGCTTATGAGAAAGCGCTGGCTGTACTCGGGGACGGAGCCGAAAGGGACGCGCGCGTCGTCGCAGGTGTCGACGACTGAGACACTTTCAGGAGGCTACCAAGGCCGCCGCCCGTATTGCATGACAGCGCGGGCGCTCTTCACGATGGAGCAGCCAGCATTCCATCAGTGTGACGTCTCTTCAGAACCTGGCGGCCGGGAACGTCGAGGCAGCCAGGCCGCCCCTCCCCGCTCAGCTTTGTTCTTCGAAGGAGACGCTGGTATCCCTACCTCACTCATATGTTATGCTTGTTAACATATAAATTGAAAAACGTCTGAACCTGACGAAATGGAGCAAAAATGGACGAAGCAATTGTTCTGAGTGAACTCAAAGGTCATGTAACGGTTCTTACGATGAATCGTCGCCCACATAACCTGATGGGTCCGACGCTGTATCGCGCGCTACTCGATGAATTCGACGCGGCGGTGAAACGCGGCTCGCGCGCCATCCTGCTGCGCAGCGGTCTGCGGCACTTCTCGGCCGGTGCCGAAGTGTCGCTTTTTCCGGATCGCATCGCCAGGCAAGGCAAAGCGCTGATGGATCCGCTTGAGGTGCTTCGCGGCTTCGAGACACTACCTATCCCGATCGTCGTCGCGGTGAACGGTACATGCCTCGGCGGTGGCTTCGAAGTGGCGCTCGCCTGCGACTTCAGCGTTGTCGCCGAATCGGCCAAGATCGGTTCGGTCGAGGTCGCACTTGGCTTGCATCCGTTACTCGGTGGCATCCAGCGTCAGGTGATGCGAGCCGGTCCAGCACGTGCGAAAGAACTCGCGTTGCTCGGTCGTCGTTACGACGCGGCCACACTCGAACGCTGGGGCCTGATCAATCTCGTTGTGCCCGACGACAAACTCGATGAAGTCGCGCTGTCGGTTGCGCAGGAACTGGCGGCCGGGCCGACCATCGCGCATGCCGCGACCAAGCAGCTCGTGCGAGTCGCAGTCAACGAGGGGGTCGCTGCCGCCGACGAAGCGATGCTGGAACTGCAAAAGCCGATCTGGGCGTCGCAGGATCTCAAACGTGGACTGGAGGCCTTCGATAAGGCTGGCCCGGGTACCGCCATTTTCCAAGGGAACTGACATGGCCGGACCGCTCGAAGGACTGAAGGTCGTCGATTTTTCGCGGGTGCTAGCGGGTCCGCTGTGCGCCCGGACGCTTGCGGATCTCGGTGCAGACGTGATCAAGATCGAGCCGCCGCGGCCCGATGTGTCGCGAGCTGCGTTCCCGAATCGCGACGGCATGTCCGGCTACTACGCGCAGCAGAATAGCGGCAAGCGCAACGTCAGCATCGATCTGAACGCACCGCACGCACGCGAGCTCGTGCTACGCCTGTGCGACGAGGCGGACATCATCGTCGAAAATTTTCGGGCCGGCACGCTCAAGGGGTTCGGACTCGACTACGACACGCTCTCCCGGCGCAATCCAAAACTGGTCTACGTATCGATTACAGGCTATGGTCAGCGCGGCAGCTGGGCGTCGCGCATGGCCTACGCGCCGACTGTGCAGGCCGAAACGGGATTCACGCACAACACGCTGCGCCATTTCGACAGCGCGGGCGACGGCCGCAGGTGGACCGATCCCCTGTCGCACGCGGACGTCTACGCGGGCCTGCAAGCGACGATCGCCGTGCTCGCGGCGGTGCGCAAACGTGAAGTAACCGGACGCGGCCAATACATCGACGTCGCGATGGCGGCCGTGATGCTATCGATCAACGAACGCGCTCACCTTGATCTCGCGGGCATCGATACGGGCGCCGAGCCAGGCATCCTCGGTGCCGCCGACGGCCCGCATTTCGTTGGCCCCGGCGGCGAAGAGTTCGTGGCGGCGCAAAGCATCGTGGGCAGCAATACGTTTCCGAACTATTTGCGCGCCATGCGCCGTATGGACCTTGCACAGGATCCGCGCTTCATTACCGCCGAGCGCCGCCTGCAGAATTACAGCGCACTGCATGCTGTGATCCAGACGTGGATGCTGTCATTCCGCGATCTCAAGACGCTCGATGCGCAGCTCGACGAGGCCAAGATCGCGATGGGCCAGATCCGTACGCTGAAGGAATTCGCCGGGACCGATTGGGCCAAGCAGTGGGGTGCGGTGCACGAGATCCCGGATCGCCGTGGCGGCTCGTATCTCATCCATGGCTATCCATGGCACTTTTCCGACGACGAGCTTGGAATGCGCAGCGCGCCGGCGTTTCGCGGCGAACACAACGAGCAGGTGTTCCGCGAAGTGGGCCTGGCGGATGTCGAAATCCGCAAGGCGGTCGACGCCGGCATTCTGGTCGGCGGGCCCCCACTGTCCGCGAAGGAGATCGACGCCCCTGTTCTTGCGGAAGCACGGTCCGACTAAACGCCTCCACGTGTCGCGGCGCGCTCTCAGTGTATTTCGTACAGAGGCAATCCTGATGCCGCGAATCGGTGTGCGTATCGGTGATGCTGTTCTCGATGTGCATCGATTGACGCGCCGCCGCTTGCGGAACAACTTACGTCGGCTTCTCACCCAACCTCGGCAGCAATCGACATCTCCCTGCGCGCCACGCTGCAAAGCCGAAGCATAAAGTTGGCGGGCATAGCCGGCGTCGATATGGTGAACCCCAACTTTTGTGACCGGCGACCTTTGATAGCAGCAGTCCACCTTGTATTACCGGTATCAATACAACACGTCGGAGGACCGAATGGAAGTGGTGAAGCAAGCCTGTGTAGACGGGTCATCGTCGGATGACAACGCCCTCTTGCGGAAGGCCTACGCTTCGGCGCAATGGAGGATACTGCCGATACTGTTTGGCTTATGGATGCTGGCGTGGGTCGGTCGTTCCAACGTTGCTTTTGCGAAGTTGCAGATGGTCGTGGATCTGCGATTCAGCGAAACGGTATATGGATTGGGCGCCGGGCTCTTCTTCGTCGGCTATGTGCTGTTCGGCGTGCCTACGACCCTGTTGCAAAGGAAGTTCGGTGCACGCGCCGTGCTTGCCGGCATCGCCGGCGGCTGGGGCATGACAAGCGTTGCGATGACGTTCGTTAATAGCGCACCGACGTTCTACGCGTTCAGGTTCCTGCTCGGTGTGTTCGAGGCCGGTTTCTACCCAGGCGTTGTGTTGTACTTCAATGCGTGGTTCCCGGGGAAAAGGCGTACCCGTAATTTCAGCATCTTCCACTCAGGGTCGCTCTTCTCGCCGGTCGCGATTGGCTTGACAGGGGGATTCGTGCTCGATCAATTAAACGGCCTGGCCGGCTTTCAGGGCTGGCGATGGATGTTCTTCACTCAGGCTATCCCTACGATCGTGCTGGCGTGCGTCGCGTTCGTGATACTGCCGGATCTGCCCGGCGGCGCAAAGTGGCTTTCGGCGCGACAGCGTAAGCTCATTGAGGACGATCTCAGGAAGAATGCCGAAACGATGGATGACATCGGCGTAGACGAGCGTCCGCTGCTACTCAACCCCGCTGTCTGGATCCTGAGCGCCGCCTACTTCTGCCTTCTTGCCGCCACGGCGGCACTGTTTTTCTTCTCCCCGACGATACTTCGTGAGGCGGGATTCGGCGGGTACAAAGAGATTGGCCGTGCAGTTGCCGGCGCCTGCATTCTGGGAGCACTGGGCAATGTGCTCATCTGCAGCATCGGGGGCGCCCCGCATCGCCGCCGGCTCTTCTGTGCGCTGGCGTCGCTCTTCACCGCGGCAAGCCTCTCGGCGCTCGTCTTTGTTTGGCACAGTAGTGCCACCGCGACTTTCTTCCTGCTTGTTCTTGGCTTCGCGGGAACGGGGGCTGGTATAACGCTCTTCTGGCAGATGTCTGTCGGCCTGCTCAGCGGTAAGTCGCTGGTGGTTGGCGTGCCGTTAATCAGTTCCGTCGCCAATGTCGCCGGCTTCGTTACGCCCTTTCTGATCGGGTATGTTCGCGACGCAACGGGAACTTATGCGAGTGGATTCATCATGGTGGCCTGTGTCCAGGCACTTGGCGTCGTTGTTCTTCTGTTCGGCGTGCAGCGCATTGTCAGGAGGCAATCGCGCGTTGGAGATATACCGGTTCGAAGCGCAACGTGATTAGTCGATGCCGACGTGGGCGCGGCAGGTGCTCGTGGCAAGTGCCCGCGTTGTGCACCGAAAAGCCGCTCCGGCACTGCGCATCTCTGAGCAGCCCGGCCTGCGATATATTCCGACGCCCCGCCGCGCAACTGAACCGCTAGAATGCGTGTAGCGACACGCGCTCGTTTGGCGCGTGATCCGCGATATTGCGTGCCTCTCTGCGCAGAATTTATAATCATTTCCTTGTTTTGCTCCTCGAACGAAGGTCACGTGAGTCCCAAGTCATCTATCGCGAAGAATGCGGATTACCACCACGGCAATCTGCGCAACGCGCTCATCGAAGCGGGGCGCAGCGCGCTCATGGAGGTATCGGCACAAGACTTGAGCCTGCGTTACCTCGCGCGCATGGTGGGCGTGTCAGAAGCCGCGCCCTCGCGACATTTTGCGGGTATCGACGAACTGCTGGCCACGATCGCGGCGAGCGGTTATCGTGACCTCGCTGCGCTGCGCGTTGCTATCCGTGACAGCGAGGATACGGCGCTTGCCAAAGCGTACCGGATGATGCGGGCGTATGTTGAGTTCGCGCAGCGCCACAATGGGCTGTTCAGTCTGATGATCGGGCCACGCATCGTGGCGCATCAGGCGTATCCAGAACTCGCCGAGGAAAGTAACAGGTCTTTTGGGTTGTTTTCCGAGACGATCGAGGCGCTGGCTATCGAGAGTGGCTGGGCCCACTCCGATCTCAAGCTCGTGACCCATACCGCGTGGAGTATGGAACACGGTCTCGCCACGCTGATCCTGGCGAACCGCGCACCGCGCGCGGACACGAAAGTGGCGATACCGAAGTTGATCGACTTCGTTGTGATGATGCTACTTGGCGCCATCACTGCCGGTCCGGATCATCTCCAGAGCGTGATTCAGCAATGCGCGCTCCTTCAGAAGCCAGTGGTTACGCGCGCAGTTCGAAAGCGCGTAAAAGCGTAGTCGCTGTTGCTGTGGAGAACGCGGCACCTGTGACGCGCTCTGGACTATCGTTCTGAACGTGTACGGAATGCTGATCAATGGTTCAAGGTCAGCAAATGGTGTGCCTTGTCGAGGTGTGCAACGCGAGGGAGTAAAAGCGTTCGACAGTCGCCGCGGGATTGAGCTTTAGCGACGTTGCCGGCCCCGACTGACCCGACAGCTATCCCGCTTCGCTTTCGACAGCCCGTGTCGCAGACCGACCGACAGCACGAAACCAAGCTAACCGGAAGCGCTTTAACGCCCGGGAACCAAAGATCATCTCGGGAAAAGCGGTCGCATCTGCCTGTACAGAAATCTGTATGACGCCAACCGCTCCAGGAGTATTTGACGCCGTTCGTCGTCAGGGAAGAACTCTTGCGATAGCGACTGCGTACGGACGACAACCGGAAAGTCACCGCCAGCGGCGAGCCAGCCTAGACGGGCGGCGCCGAGCGCAGCGACGCATTGTGTATCTAACGGACGGCGTAAGGTTATCCCGAGTGCGTCGACGAGCAATTGTGCCCAAAAGGTGCTGCGTGCGCCTCCGCCTACAAGATTCACCGATGTTTCCTGGGTGCCATCCGCACGCAGGGCATCGAGTCCATCGGAAAAGGCAAACGTGACGCCCTCAAGCAGGGAATAGGCAAGCGTCGCACGGTCCGTTGATTGACTGAAGCCGCAGAACACGCCTTGTGCATATGGGTCATTGTGAGGCGTCCGTTCGCCGGAAAGATACGGCAGGAACAATGGCGCTTTAGCGCGAGCGCTCGCGCTGACACTCTCGACCTCGGCTAACAAAGTAGTTTCGTCAGCCGAAGTCAGCTTGCAAAGCCAACGGACACAGCTAGCCGCAGACAACACGACGCTTGTTCGGTGCCATCTGTCTGGAATCGCATGGCACAGCGCGTGAAGTCCTAGTTCCGGGCTCGGCCGAAAGTGCTCGGTGATTACGGACAGCACTCCCGACGTACCGAGCGACAGAAAGCCCTCTCCCGCTTCTGCTGCGCCCACGCCGAGCGCACTCGTCGCAGTATCACCTCCGCCCGCCGCGACAAGTACGTTTGCGGGCAAACCAAGCTCGCTAGCGACACTTGCGAGCACAACGCCTGTTGCCTGGCAACCTTCCACAATCGGAGGAACCTGCGTGCAGGTCATGTCACATGCATGTAGAAGCTCGTCGGACCACTGCCGGCGTCCGACGTCTAGCCAAAGTGTTCCCGACGCATCCGACGCATCCGTAGCCTTGAGGCCGGTCAAGCGCAGACGAAGATAGTCTTTCGGAAGAAGGACGCATGACAACTGTCGAAAACACTCCGGCTCATGCCGCGCCAGCCATAACAACTTTGGTGCCGTTAGTCCCGGCATCGCGCAGTTGCCTGTTATCTCGCGCAGTCTCGGTGCGCGTGCCTCGAGTTCTGCGCATTCGTTGGCGCTGCGCATATCGTTCCAAAGTATCGCGGGGCGCAGCGGTTCGTCATTCGCGTTGAGCAAGATGGCACCGTGCATCTGCCCCGACAGACCGATGGCATGTACGCAGGCAAACGCTTGGTGATGGTTAGCGCGCAGCGTAGATAGCGCAATTTTTGTAGCTCGCCACCAATCTTCCGGGTCTTGCTCTGACCATCGATGTCTCGGCCGTGAGATTCCCAACGGATGATGAGCGGTCCCGACGATACTTCCATCGCTTGACAGCAAGAGGACCTTCAATTCGGTCGTGCCGAGGTCAATGCCAAGAAACATCGCTGATACCTTGGATGAGGCCGGCCTGAGTCACCTATAGGTCGAAGTTGGTAGGCATCAAGACCACGTCTCGAATCGTCAGGCCGCGTTGCCGCGTCAGCATGAACATGATTACGTCCGCGACCTCACTAGCCTCAATCAGGCTTCCGGATTCTTTGGCTTCTTTCAGTTTTTCTTCTGGCCAATCGGCAAGTAATGCGCTGATGACTGGGCCGGGCGACACAGAGCCGACGCGGAGCCCGTGTTTAAAAACCTGGCGCCGCACCGTCTGGACAAAGCAGTTAATCGCCCACTTGGACGAAGCATAGACCGGCTCCCACGGCGTCGGGAAGTGGGCCGCCAGAGAGCTCGTCACGACTATATCGCCGGTTCGGCGGGCAATCATGTGGGGCAGCACGTCGTGAACGTTTTTCATCACGACATTGACGTTGAGATTCAGCATCCGGTCAATCGCTGCAGTGTCTGACTCGACCAACTCGCCACCCACATAGGTGCCAGCGTTCGCGTGCAGTATGTCGATTTGCCCAGTGATGTCCAGCACACGAGGTACGAGCGCCGAGCAGGCTGCTGGATCGAGCAAATCCACGACTAAAGGAATGGCCGCGTCGCCGAGCTCGCCACAGATTGACCTCAATGCCGCCTCATCGCGGTCGACCAGCACGACGCGAGCACCGGCAGTCAACATCGCCTGGGTGCTCGCCAAACCTATCCCTGAAGCAGCGCCAGTCACAACAGCGACCTTGCCCTGAAGTTCTCCGGCCATAACATTGCCCTCCTGGTTGCCCTCATCGCAGTTTTGCGAGGGTTGGAAACGTCCCGCTCACTTTGCCGCTCACGGAAAAGCCCGGCGCCGCATCTCGACTTCATTATTTATCGATTTCCGGCGTAAGCGCGCGCCACGCGCGTGATGCCTTTACAGCATTGGTTGGCGCCCGAAAATGCGATAGTGAGCAAATGTTCGACGTGAGAGCAAATAATCGGATGCCGAGTTGCCCCTGTCAAGGCGATTTCACGAGGGAAAACCCCAGCGACCCGTCCCGCGAACGGGGTAATGAAGGTTCCGGCGCGAGGACAAAGAAAGGTGCGCTGCTAGTCAATTGGTGCTGCACGGTGGGTCAACCTCGCACCGTCGGGCCGCTGTAGCTTAAGGGGCCGCAACTTCACAACAGAGTCTCGCACTGGACGCACTCCTTGGCGAACCTACAGACGAATATGGCAAACAGCCTTGAATACATCCCGGTGCCCTTCAACAAGGACAATTACGCGTGGGTGATTAAAAGTGATGAACGGGCACGCAACAAGGCGAGTCAAAGTGAACGTCGATTGAATTTGAGCATTCGCAGAACTACTTCTCAGACAGATGCCTGACAGAATCAAGCCCTGCCGCACTCAATCCAGAGCCAACGGCCGGTCGTCTGCGGCTTCGCTAAGCTATTTCTTAGAATGGGTAAATGATTGGTTTGTCGAGTACGCTTACCCATTGCGTCTGAGTGAATTCGTGGAAGTTAGCCGCCCCTCCAAATCTCCCTCCGTTGCCAGACGCACCCATTCCCCCGAACGGCACGTGGAACTCGTTGTTTACCGTCTGGTCGTTGATATGCACCATGCCCGCTTTGATACGCGCTGACAGGGCCAGTCCACGCGCCAGGGAGCGCGTATGGACGGCGGCAGCCAGGCCATACGGCGTCCCGTTGACCAGTTGAACCGCCTCGTCATCTGTATCGAACACAGTGATGGGTGCTACCGGCCCAAAGATTTCTTCCTGGAACGCAGGCATGTCAGGGGTCACATCGGTCAGCACAGTCGGCGAATAGAAGAGCTTCGAGAATTCACCGCCAGCCCGCAGCGTTGCTCCAGCCGCCACGCTCTTGCGCACAATGTCGTCGATTCTGTCGAGTTGCTTTTTGTTGATGAGCGGCCCGAGGTGAACCTGTTCGGTATGCGGGTTGCCGACACGCAGATTTTTTGCGCGCTGAGCCAGCTTGTCCGCATACTCATCGGCGACCGAACGATGTACGAGATGTCTTCCGGTCTGCATGCAAATCTGCCCCTGGTGAAGAAACGAACCCCACGCTCCGTTCGAACTGGCAGCATCCAGGTCCGCGTCTTCCAGAATGACAATGGCGTTGTTGCCACCCAACTCAAGTGCAACTTTCTTGAGCATCTCACCGCAGATGCGGCCGATTGAGCGCCCAACGGCTGTCGAGCCCGTGAACGAAATCATCCCGACTTGTGGATGACGCACAAGCGCATCCCCGGCTTCGGCAGCGCCCGGTATAACGTGTAGAACGCCCGAGGGCAAGCCGGCATCTTCAAAGACTTTCGCGAGCAGCAGTCCGCCGCAAACCGCGCTTTGCGGGTCCGGTTTCAACACCACTGCGTTGCCAAGGGCAAGTGCGGGCGCAACTGAACGCATCGAGAGCAGGATGGGGAAATTCCATGGAGCGATGACACCGACAACTCCGACTGGTACGTGCCGGCAAACGTTCGTGCGACCAGGCATCGCCGACGGGTACAGCGCGCCGTCGGGCTGCATGGGCATTGCTGCCGCTGCCAACAATTGCTCAAACGTGGCATGCAGTTCCCACTGCGCTTTGGCCGGTGTGGACCCACACTCTCTAACGTTCCATTCGTTAATCTCGGGCGCACGTTCCTTAAGCAATCTTGCCGCTTCGCGCAAGATTGCAGCTTTCTGGTCAAACGAGGTGGACGCCCACGCCTCCTCCGCGGCCGCTGCAGACTTTGCCGCACGGTCAACGTCCTCGGGGCCGCCTAGTCCTACGTTGGCCAACGTCTCCCCGGTTGCGGGTTCGGTTACGGGATGGACGCCACCGACCGCGTTCGTCCATCCATCGGAAAAGATACGTCCGTTCCACAGGGCCTTGCTGTCGATGCTGCTCATAACTACCTCTTTCAGGAGCGGGTTCAAATTGAGGGTGAGTGCTGTCAGTCTGCCGCGGAGACGACGATTTTTGCGTTCTCCGCCGATGGCTTCCTTGCCCGCGAAGTCAACGATATGGCGATTGCCGCGATGACGCCAGGAACCGCGAACACCATGAAATTGAAAGTGATTGGAAGATTCATGCTGACAAGGTAACCCCCTAAAGCGGGACCGGCGACGGCGCCAAATCGACCTGCCGCGGCAGCCCAACCGACCCCGGTTGAGCGGACACTCGCCGGATAGAACTGCGCGGCGAATGCGTGCACGATGCACAAGGTCCCGATAGTCGTTGCGCCTGCCAGCATCAGCAGAACATTGAGGATAAGAGCGCTCTGCTTATAGCCGAGGAGGCTGATTGAAACTGCGGCAACCAGAAAGAAAAGGATAAGCGTGCCCTTACCACCCCACCTGTCCGCGAGCCAACCGCTCGCAAGGCCGCCCATAATTGCACCGGCGTTCAGCGTGATAAGGAAGGTGAGACTGGAGCCAAGCGAATATCCATTCGCCGTCATCAGCTTGGGAAGCCAGGTGTTCAGGCCATAGACCATCAACATGCACATCCCGAATCCCACCCAAATCAGCAACGTATCTGCTGCTCGGCCGTCCTTGAAGATTTGTACAGTTCGGGATTGCGTCGACTTTGCCGATGTCGTCGACTGCGTCGATGCGAGCGACTCGGCGCTGCCTTGGTAGCTCGGAGAAAGTTTGCGTAGAACGCGGTCGGCCTCGACGAAGCGGCGATTTGCGAGCAAAAAGGCAATCGACTCCGGCAGCCAGCGGAACAGGATGGGAAGCGTGAGCAGGGGCAAACCTGCAATCAGAAAGTTGGCTCGCCATCCAAAGGTGGGGGTGATGACTTTTCCCATCACCGCGGCGATGACTCCGCCTACCGAGAAGAAACTCAACATCACGGTCACCATGATGTTGCGCTTTGCCTTCGGTGACATTTCGGTCACGAGGGCGACGATGTTCGGCACCATGCCGCCCAGACCCACCCCGGTAAAGAAACGGCAGATGACAAACTGCGTGGAGTTTTCACAGAAGCCATTGCCGAACGCGGCAAGTCCGAAGACGACCAGGCACGCGAGAATCACGCGTCGACGTCCAAATCTGTCCGATGAGCTACCCAGCGTCAGTGCACCTCCCATCATTCCAAACAGTGCGCTGCTGCCGATGAAGCCAGCGGTCACCGCAGGAAGCTTCCATTCGACCATCAGTTGCGGAAGGACCGAGCCGTAAATGACCAGATCGTACCCGTCGAAAAGCATCAACATCGAGCACCAGAACATAATCATCAGGTGAAACGAGTTGACGCGTGTTCCGTCGACGACGTTGTCGAAAACGTTGGTGCTCATATCTGTCTCCAAAATTGTTTGATTAATGCCGGTCTTTTGTCGGCTTTTCGGTTAGCAGTGCTTATATTGATTCGCTGCACCGTCCATATAGGACGACGCGTATGACAGGTTTAAACCAGGTACCGCTGGACTTCGTGCGCTCGCCAGACAATACCTGCACCCGGTAGTTCGCCGAAGTGCGCTTTACCGTCTTTGAACTTGAGGGTCGGCTCAAGGATTGGGCCCGCAAGGTCCATCCGTTCGAGCCAGTGACACGTGGGGCTGACGGCCAGAAGATGTGCGCTAAATTCCTGGAAAATGTGGCTCGACATCGGCAGTCCATGTTGTTCAGCGAGCGCGCTTGCACGGAGCCACCCTGTCACTCCGCCGATTTTCATCAAATCGGGCATGCAAAGGTCGCAGGCCCCTGCGCCAAGTGCGAGACTCATTTCATCGGGTCCAAACCAGTTCTCACCCATCTGCACCGGCACATTCAGTGCATTACGCACCTGTGCATGTCCTGCATAGTCTTGCTGCAACGTCGGCTCCTCCACCCACGCGATGCCTTCCTGCTCCAGCACCAGGCAGCGACGGATGGCTTCCGGAACCGTTAGCCCCTGGTTGTAGTCGACCATGATTTGAACGTTGTCCCCGACAACCTCGCGGATGCTCCGAATCACCTTGATGTCGTCCTGCAGAGTCGGATAGCCGATTTTTGTCTTAATGGCGGAGAAACCCGCCTCGGCTGCGCCCTTTGCCCGATGCGTCGCAAGCTCAACGCCGTCCATGCTGTGGCTGTCGTACGCAGGCAATGGCCGGGCGACTCCACCAAGCAACTCAACAAGCGGCACTCCATGCAATTTGGCCTTCGCATCCCACAGCGCCATATCAATGCCGGCCGTCGCCATCCGGACGAGGCCGGTATTTCCAAGTAGCCGGAATTTGGACTGAAGCAACTGGTCAATATGGCGGGGTGCGAGTGGCTGCCCGACGATAACTGCCGCCAGCTCATTCACCATCTGCTGCACCGGCTTCAAGGCCATGGGCGTGTATGTGAAAAGGTAGGCATGCCCTGTAACTCCTCCATCCGTCTGCAGGTCGAGCAGAACGAGCGGCGAGCTTGCCACGGTGCCCACAGCTGTCTTTACGGGGTATTCCAACGGAACGTTCACTGCACGCGTGCGCAGTCCGACGATTTTCGTGTCGCTCATCACTTCTCCATCACTTCAGTTTCGTAGTTCGGCGCCGCTGCCCACAGAGAATCCTGTGTGTCGCCAGGCCAGACATAATCTTTGGAAAGTTGCGAAACGGAGGGACAACCGATTTGAGCGAGCGTCCTGTCAATCTCATCCCTCATGATTTCCAGCACCGCGTCTACACCACGCGCACCATCCGCAGCAAGTCCGTAAAGGGTTGCGCGACCGAGGAGTACGGCGCTCGCTCCTTTCGCTAGTGCTTTGACGACATCCGAACCCCGGCGGATTCCGCTGTCGAGGAGAACGGGCGCACGAAGTCGGGTGGCAGTCGGCTCGAGTGCATCCAGCGGCGCGATGGCGCTGTCAAGCTGGCGGCCGCCGTGATTCGAGAGAATGACCCCGTCTGCGCCGAGCGCTATGCATCGCTCGGCATCGTCGGCTCGGCTAATCCCCTTGATAAGCAGTTTGTGTGGCCACAGGTTTCGCAGCCACACCAGGTCGTCCCAAGAGAAGCTCGCATCCATCTGCCGGCTCATCAATGCGGCTTGCAGTTCAGTGTCCTGTACGTCATCGCTTGCAAAGTTCGCGAGCTGAGGCACGCCATTGCGCACCAGGTCGAATGACCAGCGGGGATGAAGAGCGCCGTCGAGAATCGTTTTGGGGCTGTAGCGCATCGGCAGCCCGAACCCGTTCCTGATGTCCCGCTCACGTTTCCCATTGACACCAACGTCGGTAGTCAGAATCAGCGTAGTGTATCCAGCGTTCAACGCGCGCTTGACGAGCAGCTCCGCCAGCTTGCGATGCACGACATAGAGCTGGAACCAGAGGTCGCCTTTAGATGCCTTGGCGACAGACTCGATTGACGCTGTAGACGCGGTCGACAACGCGAAGGGAATCCCAAACTTTTCCGCCGCACGAGCAAGCACAAGGTCGCCATCTGGCCAGAGAATGCCGTTCAGCCCGGTCGGGGCAATGACGAGCGGCGCGCTTAACGCCTTGCCGAATAGCGTTGTTTCAATGCTCCGCTTGCTGACGTCGACGAGACGACGCGGCTGGAACCGAACATTTTCGAAGACCTGGCGGTTGTGCTTTAAACCGGATTCGTCCTCTGCGCCGCCTTCGAGATAGTCAAAAACCATACGCGGCAGGCGCTTCTTCGCCAGAAGACGAAAGTCGGCTACGTTAACAGGCTTGCTCATTTCGCTTTCCTCTGCTTGCTCACGCGGCGCGCGTCTCTACTTCGATAAGCACTGGCCTTTTGCTGGCAAGAGCCTGCCGTAGGGCAGAGGTCAGGCTGGCACTGGAATCCGCATGCAAAGCATCCACGCCATAGCCACGTGCGAGAGCGCAAAAGTCGAGACCCGGCACATCGAGCCCAGGTACGTCTTCGACCTGAAGGACGCCGGCGAACCAGCGCAGCGCACCATACGTGCCATTCTTCATGATGATGAAAATCGCCGGGATTTCGTACTGAGCCGCAGTCCATAGCGCCTGGATGCCGTAGTTGGCAGAGCCGTCGCCAATCACGCCGATGACCTGGCGTTCCGGCTTCGCCAGTTGAATCCCAACGGCAGCCGGCAACGCGAATCCGAGACCACCTGCTGCTGCGAAGTAATAGCTGCCCTGCTCAGTCATGCGCAGGCGCTGCCACAGGATGTTTGTAGTCGACGTTGACTCATTTACGTAAATGGCATCACGCGGAGCCATCTCATCAAGGATGTCGAAAACGCGCTCTGGCGTCAGCGGACCAGGCGCTTCGGTCGCCGGCTCCGGACGACGCGTCGCGGTGGGACGCGGCCGGGTGCTCTGCGAAACGTTTTCACTGAGCGCGCGAAGCGTCAGCGCGACATCTGCAATGATTGCGTCACCCATCGGTGCGCGAGTCGCTTCATTGATGTCGCAGGTGATAGCGATAAGGCGAGTGCCCTTCGGCAGGTAGTCGCCCGGTTCGTACTGGTGATACCGGAACACTGGCGCGCCGACGACGAGCACGAGGTCATGGCCGTCGAGAATGCGGCTGATGCTCGCGATACCAGCCGGCAACAATCCACGGAAAGATGCATGTGTAGTCGGGAAAGCGCAGCGAGGCGCTGACGGAGCCATCCATACCGGCATCGACAGTTTCTCTGCAAGAGCGACAGCGAAGGCGTTCGCATTGCTCGCATCAACGTCAGGGCCGACAACCATGGCCGGGTTGCGAGCGCCGTCTAGCAACGCAACCAAATCGGCTAGCGCTTCTTCCGACGGCAACCCCGCGAGCGTGACACGCCGCTTCGCCAGATGCTCGACGCCGGGGCCTGCCTCCTGTTTCCAGTCGTCGTAGGGCACCGAGAGGTACACCGGACCTGCAGCCGGCGTAGCGGCCGTATGAATTGCGCGGCTCAATGCGAGTGGGACCTCTTGTGCGCAGCTCGGCTCGCAACTCCACTTAACCAGCGGACGAGGAAGCGTCGCCGCATCCACGTTTGCCAACAGCGCTTCGACGCCAACCATTGCACGGGTCTGTTGCCCGGCCGTAACGACCAGCGGCGTATGCGAATTCCACGCGTTTGCGAGCGCGCCCATTGCGTTGCCTGTACCCGCTGCCGAGTGCAGATTCACGAAACCCGGGCGGCCGGTCGCCTGCGCATAACCGTCCGCCATGCCCACGACGGCAGCCTCCTGCAGACCCAGGATGTAGCGGAAGTCCTTCGGGAAATCCTTGAGGAAAGGCAACTCGTTCGAACCTGGGTTGCCGAAAAAAGTGGTCAATCCTTGTTCGCGAAGGATTTCATAGCATGCTTGATGAACGGTGGTCATGAGGGTCTTCCTAATCGATATATCGATGCTAGGACCCGGCCCAAAATAAATCAAATCATCCATTTTTCTATCCGATAATAGATGACGTCTATATAGGGTGAAAGCCTTGACCACAACCGACCTGAACCTCATTCGCGCCTTTGTAGCAATCTACGAGACGGGCACCGTGAGTGCTGCGGCCAAGCGCCTTTACATCACACAGCCATCTGTCAGTCATTCGCTTGGCCGGCTGCGCGACCTGCTCCAGGACCCGCTTTTCACCCGGACGCGCGAAGGAATGATTCCTACGTTCAACGCCACGCAGCTGTTTAACGCATTCAAGCTTGCGCTCGACAACATCGAGTCAGCGATTGCGGCCACGCGCAACTTCGACTCGACGCAGTCGACCCGATGCTTCCGCCTGGCGTTGTCCGACCTGGGCGAGCTTTATTTCCTGCCATTTCTCGTCAAGGAACTGCAGACAATCGCACCATCGGTGGGACTTGAAATCGTGCAACTCGAAAGCGAGCGGATTACCGAATGGCTGAGTACTGGGAGCGTTGATGCTGCCGTCGGTAATCTGCAGCTCATTGGTGGCCAGGCGAGAAAGCGGACGCTGTTTACAGAGACCTACTCCTGCCTGCTCAGCGCCACACATCCGGCTATTGGCGACATGCTGACACTCCAGGACTATGTATCCGCTAACCATGCAGTAGTCGCACCCTTCTCGGGGCATCATCTGGTGGAGGACGTAATGACAGAGATGGGTCTATCACGGCGAATCGCGCTACGCGTGCCCCACTTCACGAATATCGTTGCAGTTATTGCGTCGACCGACCTCATCCTGACGCTGCCAACTCGCGTCGCGCGTGCTTTCGCAAACGACGGACGAATGCGAAGCCTGCCGTTACCGTTTCCCATATCGTCTTTCGATGTCAATCTTTACTGGCAGCCGCACGCGGAAGACTCAGCGGCTCAGCAATGGTTCTGCGACACGATTACGCGTACGCTGAGTGGAGTCTGAAATCCGGCAATCGGCGGGCCGAGTCGCCGCTCACAGTAGGCGTCTGTCAGTTCCGGGTCCAGCTTGCTCGCCAAGCGGCGCAAACCTCGTTATAAGTTCTTCCAGCAAAGATTCCTGCTCGAAGTGGCGCACGCGCGCCGACGGCTTGCGATTGAAGAGCAGGCGCAGGACGTGAGGCCTCCTTTCGATAGCAGCGGGGCTTTCGCCGGCGTGTCGATGAGCATATCAAGCATCCCCTTCGACACGGTGGCACATGGCGCCAGCACGAAGCATTGACCTTCCAGTGCGACCACCTGACTTGCAGCATTGTTCGCCTCTGCACTGAGCTGAAACGCACACCGCGACAGACCGAAAAACTCGGCGATGCCGCGGCATGTAACTGCTCGTGCTTCGGCGAATGCATCGGCGGATAAATGTCGCCACCCGCCGAGCTGTCACCATGCAGTGCTAGCGCGCAACCGCGTCAGAGAGAACCGGCACGACCTCGACTAAAGAGACGTAAGAGCGCAAGCAGGATGACGGCACCGATAAGAGCTGTAATAAGTGACCCGATAATGCCACTACCCAAGTGCAGTCCGAGCGCTCCTCCCAGCCATCCTCCAATGAAGGCGCCTACAATCCCGACGATGATGTCGACAAGTATGCCGAAGCCGCCACCGTCAACAATCCGGCCCGCCAATGCGCCAGCGATGCCGCCGATAATCAGCCAAAAAATGATTCCATGTGAAACAGGGTCCATGTTTCTTCTCCGATAGAACTAAATCCGCGTTAACGGCGAGCAAGCATTCCTATGATGAGTCCGCCGATGAGTGCCATCGTTACTGCTTTCCACGGAGCCTCATGAACATAGTCGTCAGTCGATTCAGAGACGACACGGTACTTCGTCCTGACCGCCTCCTTTGCGCCAACAATCTTGTCCTGCAGGTCGGATAACGTCCGGGCACCGGTTGCTCGGTCTCCGTCGCTGTCGCTGGACTTCGCTGTAGCGCCGTTGCCCTGTTGAGATGAACCGACGGAACTGGCCGGGTCAGACGCAACGGGCGAAAATCCGGCTGCCGGGGCAGTGGGTTGATGCGACTCGGTCATTTGAACCTCCCTATTTCGTTTGGATGGTCCAAGCACTGAGCAAGTGGCGTGCCCCACAGAGAATATTGAACGTGAGCGGAGGTCGCCATCAGCGGCGCTCACGGCGATTCGGTGTCGCGACGGTTCCGGGTGCATGCTTCGGACAAGACTGAGATGCGCGGTACCGATGGCCGCGCTGTGCAGACGTCGTTCGTCTGAAGGCATGCGTGCTCAGCGAACCGTGCCGGATTTATGCGTCCGTCCGAAAAAAAACAACGCGATGTTCAGGACGCAGAAACCTGCTGCCGCGTAGAAAATGGCGGCTGCACCCAGGCGGTCCGAAAAGGCACCGGCGATAACACTGGACACAAGCGTAACGATGCCGCCAAGCAGGTTGACGAAGCCGAATGCGGTTGCCGCACAGTTGTGCGGCGCGATGTGAGTAACTTTATGCTGGGCAGTCGGCGCCGCTTCTCTGTTCCTGAAGCCGCAATACGCGCGACCGCCTGACACCGTCGAAACATACCCTTCAACTGCCGCCCGAGCCCGGATTGGTGGCCGAAGCCGGCATGGCGGTGCTGGGCTTCTTGTGCATCTTCTTGTTCGAAGTACCACCAGCGGGTGCCATGCTATTCGACCCGGACGCGCCCGACACAGTACCGGTCGAACCACCCGCGCTCGGTTTGCTCATCCCCGTGCCGCCTTGACCGCTGGCTGCACCTCCGCCACCCGCGCCTTGAGCGTAGACGGCCCCTGATATACCGAAAATCAATGCCGAAATTAAAATTCCTCTCGTTGCGACTCGCATGGCTGTCTCCTCAAGTAAAGCGGTCGTTACCACCGGAAAGTGTGAGCCCGCATCCTGTCCCGCGCAATTCGCATGCCTCCGGTGGTCTAGCCTCATGGTGGACGCTACAGGCTGTGGCGCGCCGTCGCAGCGCGACCTCGAGCCGGATCGCCGCGTCCCGGGATTTCCTGACTGGACCGCTGTTCTATTTTTGGCCGTGGGACCTCAAGGTTTGCGTCGGGCCCCTGACGTTTTCCCGCACGGATACGCGTTTCTGCTGCAGTTGGTTAACCTTTGCCTGCAATTTAGTAGCGGTGATAGTAGCCGCCTGCAGGCACGACAATGCAACCACCCAGCGCACTTCCGAGACATATGGCCATCAGCATTAACACAAGAATTCGTTTCATAAAGCGCCTCACTTGTCAGTTGTGAACGCACTATATTGAGCCGGTAGATTACCGGTGTTTTGGTGTGTAACGAGACGTGTAGTTTGAAACACCCCACACGTTCGAATAACTCTCTGAAGTCCAGCCATCACGAAATATTTGGTTTCAGAACTCACAACTGCGCGGTCAGCACCGTGGTCGTCCTGGACGTTAAGCAGAAGAACGGCCAGAAACCGTCCCTTCAACTGAACCGGAGACGAACATGCACAAAGCTGCCTACAAAATCGCCGCTGCTGCTGCACTCACCTTGTCATTCATCGGCACCGCGTCGGCGCAGACCGGCTGGGATGCAACGCACCCACGCCGCGCTGAGGTCAACCATCGCCTGACGAATCAGGACCGTCGCATTCATCAGGAAGTAAGGGATGGCGAAACGTCCCACGCCGAGGCGGCGAGACTGAATCGCGATGACCATCAGATTCGCCAGGAAGAGCGCGACATGGCGAGCCAGAACGGCGGTCACATTACCAGGCGTGAAGACTACGCGTTGAACCAGCAGGAAAACCGCGTAAGTCGGCAAATCGGGCAATAACGCCTGACGTCAACGCCAGCGACAACTCGAGAGAGGCTGTCGGCGTCGGCGTTGGCGTTGGTG
This sequence comes from Paraburkholderia aromaticivorans, assembly GCF_012689525.1. Classification (NCBI taxonomy): domain Bacteria; kingdom Pseudomonadati; phylum Pseudomonadota; class Betaproteobacteria; order Burkholderiales; family Burkholderiaceae; genus Paraburkholderia; species Paraburkholderia aromaticivorans. The sequence goes on along the minus strand of NZ_CP051516.1, from coordinate 1,603,362 downwards.
GTCTGCGTTCTGCCTGGATTTGGTGGTCTTTAGAGGTGCTGGAGGGCGACATGAAGAGTACGAGTGAGCAATCTCTGCGTGGTCAGGTCGAAAAATGGCTCGCGCCGGCGCCCGCAACGCCAGTTCGCGTGACCGCGTTCAGCCGCACCCCATTGGGCGGCCGACGTTACGTGTGCGTCGAGACGTCGTCGCCATCAGGAGCGCGCGCACTGTTCTTCTTTAAGCATGATGACGGCAGTTGGTGCGTGTTCCCCCAGACTGCCAACAGGCGGAAGTTGGCAGCAGCGCGGCCCGTCATGCCAGTGACGCTTGTCGACCGTTAGCGAGTCCGTTCGCGAACAACACTTCGCACCGGACAGCGACGAACAAGAGAGCAAATTTCGGAAGCGTTCAGCCCGGTGATGACTGAGGACCAGTCCCGACGCAGCGCGTGCACCATGGATACATGCTGAACCAGGCAACCGGTTTCTCCTGTTCGCGCCACGCATAGCTCATAAGCTGATGTGCGTGTATTCGACAGCGAACTCGCGGCGTGTCGGATCCGGATGGATTGAGCGTTATAACGAAGTCCTCAGAAGCTCTTTCATCGCGTCGGTCGGTCTCGCCATCTGGGTGTTTGCGGTCCAATAGGCCAAGCGGATAAGAGGACCTTCTTTACTGCCTTTTTACTTGCCGCCGGGTTTGAAGCGCGCCAAAATTTGAAGAACGTCAAATAAAGGAGTGACGCCTTGCGCAATCGATGTCGTCGACCTTCGAACTGTTTCACTGCCTAACCTGCAGGACGTCTGCGCTCCCTTTTCCCAGCCGCCGTCTTGGCGGCAGGCAGGCGGTGCGCGCCGTAGTCACTCTCTCCGTGCACCTTGATTAGCGCCATGAGGACACAGCGGTTGCGCGCGTCCACGTGGTCCCCTGTCGCGAGCGTCGACTCGCGGATGCGTCTATTCGCGCCTGTTCGATTGCGCGAGCGAACGCGTGACTAAACACGAGCGTATCAAACGCCGATAAGGAGCCGCCATGCCGGACAGTGACCGTTACCCCATATGCCGCTCACTCTCACCTTTGCCTAAGGGAAGCGAGTAGACGTTCGTCGCTGCGCGCATGACGCCCAGGCTTCGCGTCTGCTGGTTTTCCGTGAATCGCGTTGAACCAAACGCTCGGAGAAATATCATGAATTTCGGTCTCCTCGTGTCGCAACTGCCCCACGTCCAGGAATCGCGCGTCCACTATGACGCCATGCTCGCGCTGCAAACCCGCGAACCGCACAGATTCGCCGCCTTCTGGCAGCGTCTCAAAACCCTCCTTTCATAATTTTTCCGTTCAATCGGCACACGCAAGAAGGTCACGTGCAAATTAGTGTAGTCGGCAGACAGCGAGTGCCGGAACCATCCGAACGTGCGCGCCGTCGTCGCAACGATGACGCGCATACGGGCATTTGACACGCAATGTGAAAATCGTCTACACCAAACTGCGGGCTGGCCATGAAGATTATTGAACGCAATGATGCAGCCGAAGCAGTGCGGTGCCTGAGTGCACATGAACTGGCGACGCTCCTGGTGCTACTTCAAGCACCCGTCGATGTAATGACCGCAACGCCGGACGTAATGGCACTTCGCGACGCCGGCTTCGCCCAACTGGTTGACTGTGGACAAGGCACAACCAGATTCGCGATTACAGACGAAGGAAATGCCGTGTTGCGGATACTAAGCGCTGGATGATTCGGCGGCTGGAGCCGCAAGCCTGGTGCCTGTGGTCACGCTGCTACCAAACGAATGGGCGCGTTAATTTTCTGAGCCTGCGGCGCCATGACTTATGATAAGGCTAGTACTGCGCGAGTCCCGCCGGGGCAATCCGGCGGTCGGATCAACAAAAAGCCGATGAACCATGGACAGCACTCTCGCCGCAGAAGCCAGCGTTTCCTCCGACGGAAAGCTAGTCATTTTTGTCGCACACATTCGTGGCCGTGCCGTGCAATGCTCGATTACTCGCGAGGCGCTGGAACGACATTTCTGGGCGCCCATTGGCGCAAACGAAGCACGCTTGCTAAAAGCTTATACGGACGGACACAACCGGATTGCGGCGGCCGTTGAGCGAAGGATGCTGCGGGCCCCTGACGAGTCAATAAAGCTGAACGCCGCAGATTTTTCTCACTGAACGTTGCGTTACCCCGTTTCGCGCAGACAAAGAAACCTATTGTCGTGCAGCGAGCTTTGGCAGGTGCATGGCCGGTGGGGCGCCGTTAGCCGGTGAGTAGCGCCGACGCGATAGCTTCCCGCCTTCGCAATAGGCGCGTTCATACGGAGCCGTTCGGCGCGCAGGACATAATGACAACCAACGCTGGAATCACACAGATGGAAGACGACCGGAACGACGGGATGCTTGAGACGCGGCTGGTGAGGGTGCGCGGCCTCGTGCAGGGCATTGGCTATCGGGAAGCCTGTGTACGCCGCGCCCATTCACTGAGCGTCACCGGCTGGGTCCGCAACCGCATGGACGGCTCGGTGGAGGCGATGATTCAGGGCTCGCCGGCGCAGCTTGCAGAAATGTGCGGCTGGCTAAGCGAGGGCATGTCCGCTGCGCTTGTCGACAGGCTTGAGGTGACCGAGGTCCAGCCACCATTCGCCCGCTTCGAACACTTTGAGCGATTACCGACATTGTAGGTGCCACGGTTTACTGCATAGCATCTCCACGGCGCATAGGCCTGGCGTGCTAACTTTGAACGACGCCCTCTCCTCGACCCGGCGGCTCAATATTCATTGCCTGAGATGCTTATTCGAATGCAATTGCTAGTTGAGGTTAAAGTCGGCTGGAGCCTGACGTTCTGTGGCGTAGCGGAAAACGTTCAGGTCGTCATGCTTGATAGCTGGTTCTTTTCCGGATATCAAGTCCGCAAGAAGCTGTGCCGAGCCGCATGACATGGTCCAGCCGAGCGTGCCATGACCTGTATTCAGATAAAGGTTGGGCAGTGCGGTGCTGCCAACAATCGGCGTCCCGTCGGGCGTCATGGGACGCAGTCCGGTCCAGAAGGTGGCGTTCGACGTATCGCCGCCACCTGGGAAAAGGTCGTTCACACACATTTCCAACGTCTCGCGACGGGCTTCGCGAAGACGTTTATCAAAGCCGACGATTTCAGCCATTCCGCCAACACGGATGCGCTTATCGAACCTTGTGATAGCGATTTTGTAGGTTTCGTCAAGGACGGTTGAAATCGGAGCACGTTCCTCATCGAGGATTGGCGCAGTGATTGAGTAGCCTTTGAGTGGATATACAGGAATCTTGACGATTCCAGAAAGGAAGTTCGTCGAGTATGACCCAAACGCCACTACGAAGGCATCGGCATGAATGAGCTTGGCACCATGCCGCACGCCGGTAACCTTGCCACCCTCGACAACAAGACCTTCGACATGAGTGTTGTAACGGAACCTGACGCCAGCCTGCTCAGCCAGAGCTGCAAGCCGAGTCGTGAATAACTGACAATCGCCGGTCTCGTCGCCGGGCAAGCGCAATCCACCTGTCAACTTATGTGAGGTGGCTGCGAGTGCGGGCTCAATCCGGGCGAGCTCGTCTCTGCTCAGCAACTCGTACGGAACGTTGGCCTCTTTAAGTACGGCGATATCCTTGGCCGCGCCATCAAATTGCTGCTGGGTGCGAAAAACTTGCAGAGTGCCGCCTGTGCGCCCTTCGTATTCGATACCTGTCTCGGCTCGCAGAGCCTTCAGGCAATCGCGACTATATTCCGCAAGTCTGACCATGCGATTCTTGTTCACTGTGTAGCGTTCGGCAGTGCAGTTTTGAAGCATCTGCCACATCCATTGAAGCTGAAACTGCTTGTCTTCGTCGTCTGGCCTGATCGCAAGCGGCGCGTGCTTCTGAAACATCCACTTCACTGCTTTAAGTGGCACGCCAGGAGCTGCCCATGGCGCTGCATAGCCAGGCGAAATCTGCCCTGCGTTTGCAAAGCTCGTTTCAAGCGCCGGACCTTCTTCACGGTCGATGACAGTCACTTCATGGCCTGCACGCGCAAGGTAGAACGCACTTGTTACGCCGACGACACCGCTGCCCAATACGACGACTCGCATAGATACTGACTCCGCAGCCAAAATGAACGCAAACAGCTTGAAAATGCTTAAAAACCAGCCAATCTAAGTTGATGTATGAATAGTATCCGGGATGCGGCAGTTGTCATTATTATTTACAGAAATGTTTTTGGTTTAATCAACTGTTTCTCCAATGAGCGAGCGTGCGTAACGCTTCAGACGGTGTCGGCGCGCCGATGCCAAGACCCGTCACGAGGGTTATGGCAAACAGACGACTACATGTGATGTTCATTCTGTCCTCCCTTCCCATAGGTATGCACAGGTGAGTCCAGCCGCACCCATGCAGCAACAGCTTCAGTTAGTAACGCCCATAGTCTTCGTGGTGATGGTGATAGTCGCCGCCCTCGGGAACAACAATACAGCCGCTCAACGCGCTTCCCAGACATATGGCCACTAGCGTCAATACAAGGATTTTCTTCATACAATGCCCCACTCGTTGTTCTCGAAACCGCGCTATCGAGAGAGGGAATTACCGACGTGTTTATGTGTAACGAAACGTGTCGCATAAGCCTGCCGCCGCACCGGCGAAACAATGAGACCGGCGCATCTCAACCGCACGCAATGCGCATGCCTGGACTAGCAGTCTCGGTGGAACACCACTGACGTTGTTCACGCGAGTCTCGGACCGATGCGCATATGCAGCACCCAGCATCGCAAAGTGTTCTGAGACGTGAGTCTGAGCGCTGGGCGTGTTGGCTCGCGCCTAGCCGCACAACTGGGCGCTCCTGCAATCGAGTCCCCTTCTTATCGTTGCGTGAACCAGCTTACCCTGTGCGCAACCGGGATGGACTCCAACTCTCGGCTCCCGCAGTCCCGCGCGATAACAATGGCGCCAAGCGGCGGCGCGTTGTCCCGATTGAGGCGGCGAGGTGCTGAGAATGTCGCCCCCACGCTGTGCAAGAGAACTCGGTCATTGCCTTTCTCTCCTGGAACAATTGCTTTAATGCGCAGCAGTCGTTCCCAAGCGCACCGGCTATGTTTTCGAGCCAGTCCAACGAAGCCTCCCAGGGAAAATCTTCATCGAATTTTGCACGAAACACCCGGATTCTCGGATGGAGCAGACTCCTCCGCTCTTGCTGCTTAGCGTCCCCGTTCCCGACGACGTCCTCATTCTCGCTGGGCGCCAGAAACGCCTGCCGTGCACGAACCGCAGCAGAAAACTCGTTAACGATTTTTGCTACCGGATTTGCGGACGCCACGACTTCTAGCGCCTCGTCACGTCTCTCGTTGGCTACGAGGTCAATCTTGGTAAGAACAATCGTGTTGGCTGCCGCAAGTTGAGCTGCAGCGTCTTCAAAGTCGGCAGTCTGCAACGCACGTCGACTGCAATCGTAGGTTGTAACCAGATGGAGCTTGAGCCGCACCGAACTTTGCGCGATGCAATTTGTCGTGCCAATCAGCAACGCGGCACACAACATTTCACGTTTCATTTGTCCCCTCTGATAGATATAGGCGTGTTGACGGCGACGCTGAAGTTGGCGTGCCATTGAATGCAGAGAATTCGGGACGCGGTGAAATCAGATGAAGCGTTAGCCGCTAAATGACATCAGGCCGCGTGCCGACCCAAGCCAGTATTCATGCAAGTCTTTTTGACACCAATCGACGAAACATAGGAAACGGCGTCGTCTGATTTAGACGTTGCATACGGCTCGACATCGGAGAAGGGAGGGGGTCGTCAACCGTCGCCGGCAACATCAAATGGCTGCGAGCAATGGGGTTGCACGGTGCCGGCAGTTGCCGCGGAGGCACCTCAGCTGTACGGCTGAGAAAGTGTTCGACGGGATTCTGTCGAACTACCGATAAGAGGAGAGAGATTTAACGGAACAGGGCCGTCAGGCCCGAGGCGCACCAAAGACGGAACGCTGTCGCCCGACCAAAGTTGACGTGATATCCGACGGCGACGACTGCCCGGTGGCTTAACAGGCATTTGCAACGGTGGGACGACCTTACGTCTTTTGAAGGGTTAATGTCGCCGGTCGCGCCAGCTTGCCGAAGTAACTTCGCGGCCTGTTCGAGACTCATGCCGAACAGATGGGCAACCTGATGAAACTCGAACCACGCAGTGTTCTCGTCAAGGCTTCCATTGATTTTCCTGCTGCTCGCGGAGCAAACATACTGAACGGTCCTCATCGTGCACGCTCCTCCTGATCGTCGTCGGATAGCAGCTTGTCGAGCGGCATCGTCTGTTTGACGAAGGGCGACCGAATGACGATGTAGCTAAAATATTTCTCGATTCCGAGATTGCGGTCGACCAGCTTTTCGATGACTTCCTGGTAATGGCCAATGTTTTTGACGATGGACTTAAGGAGGTAGTCGTAGCCTCCACTGACGAGATGGCACTCGGTAATCTCATCAAAATCACGCAGGTTCGCTTCGAAGCGCGTGAAATCTTCACGCCTGTGGTCGTGAAGCATGATTTCAGTGAAGACCGTGACCGTGCTGGTTAGTTTGGCCAGGTTCAAGTGCGCTCCGTAGCCGGATATGATTCCTGCGGCTTCAAGACGCTTCACACGCTGCAGGCAAGGACTCGCGGACAACCCAACGGCGCTCGCGAGATTTGCGTTCGTCATGTTGCCGTTCTTCTGCAGTTCGGCGAGGATTTTTATATCGGTCCGGTCAAGCTTCTGTCGCATATCGTGCGTGCTCGAATTGGCTGCTGTGTCAGTTGAAGGCGACTGCACTATCCGTTTGCCAAGTCCTCGTGATGCGCCTTGACCAGCTGCGCCATGCTGGTAAATTTGTAGTCGACCGATGGTTCGACAGTAGTCTTCGCCGTTGCGCCGAATCCGCGCTGCTCATAGCGCCGGTGAATCCAGCATGAACGAAGCTGCAGCTCACTCGCAGGCTCATGGTCGTGGTAAATGCTGTCGGCGATATGGAGTGTATCGTCCTTTCCTATGCCCATCGCCGACAGCGTCGAGAACAGATATTCGAAGATATTCCGCGACGGCTTGTACGAACCTACATCCTCTGCTGTCACGATTGCATCGAAGTCGACCGCCAGCTTCGCGTTGCTCGCTCTGAAGCTTCGGTTATCCACATTGGATACGACCACCAGCTTGAAATACTTCTTGAGATATTGCAGCGTGCTCGCCGAGTCCGGAAAGGCGGGCCAATCTCCCACCGAGGCGCCATACGCAACCGCCTCGGCCCAGCTGTAACGCAGGCCCCACTCCTCCGCCAGGCGCTTGTACACAACCCGAAGGAGCTGGTCATAGGGCATCGCGGGCGTCATCTTCTGTTGATACGACTCATGACGTGCATGGGCCTCAAGGATTTCATCACGTGCTAAAGGTTCGGGCGCCCGCGAGGCAAGCTCCGACAGACCCGATGCGATGCCTGACTCCCAGTCAATCAGCGTTCCGTAGCAGTCAAATGTGAGTGCCTTGAAATCTGTCAAAGCCACAACGCCCCCTATGTATCAGTGCCTTCATACGCCCCGTTGCGCAGCAAATGTCATGTCAACATCCTCAGCGCGAGGATAGCCCGCGCCTCGGTGACGCTGACAAGACATCAATGACTTACTTCTTTGCCCGTGCTTCCTGGTGTGCTTTGGCGAAGTCGGCCATGCTGTTGAACCGGAAGTCGATGTTCGGCTGCATGCGGGGGTTCATCGTCGCACCGAAGCCCGTCTGCGAATGCCGGCGATAAATCCAGCACGATGCCAATCCGAACTCGTTTGCGGGCTTGTGGTCATGAAAAAGACTTTCGGCCGTGTGAAGGATTTTTTCTTTCTTGATGCCGCGGTCACCGAGCTTCTCGAGCATGTATTCGAAATTTCGCGGCGACGGCTTGTATGAGCCAACGTCTTCCGCCGTGATGATTGCGTCAAACTCGACCTGCAGTTTGGCGTTGCTGTACGTAAAGCTCTCATTGTCGATGTTCGACAAAATGACGAGCTTGTAGTGCTTCTTCAGGTACTGCAGCGCTTCGGCGCTGTCCTCAAACGCAGGCCAATTTTGCACCGAGCGACCGTAGGCCACGCATTCTTCGTAAGTGAACGAGAGGCCCCATTCTTCGGCCAGTCGCTTGTAGACGATGGGCAGCAGTTCCAGATAGCGCTTCGCCGGCGTGTACTTCTGCTGCGACGATTCGTGGCGAGCATGGGCCTCCAGAACCTGGTCGCGCGTGAGCGGCGTCCTGGCACGCTCGAGCAACGGCTTCAGGCCTTGGAAAATGCCACTCTCCCAGTCAATCAAGGTGCCATAGCAGTCAAAGGTAAGGGCGTCGAAGTCGGTCAGTTCCACGGTTACTCCTCTCGTATGTCCAGATGGAGACTTAAGTGTATTGAGCAGATGCGGCAACCAGAACTTTAATCGAGCGGCCGAACAGCAGCTTTCACCGTCTCTGCTCGGCTCGACAGCAATTTCTGCTGCGGCCTCCGATTGGCTTATAGACCTACGTGTTCTCCCGTATACGGATGACCCGTTAAACGGTGCAAAGGCTCCGCAGAAAGTGAATCTCCCGGGGTTCGGTTTTTTTCGCGGCATAGCCCGCTCGCGATTCACGCAATTTCAAACGTAGGAAACTGGGCCGACCATTTCCCACTTTGAGAAGGAAGACAGCCGCAGTTGCATGCTGCAGATCCGGTCTCTTTGGAGAGATGAGATGGCCGTATTAGGTGTGGTAGTGACAGTGCTGTTGTGGAGCTCGCTTGCAACCAGCGTTAACCTCTTGCACGGCGCGCCCACCTTGTTCGTCACCCGACCACTCCGGGATACTGTGCAGGTCTTGCGCGGGTCGAATGACCACCTCTCCGGGCAAATCCTCGCCGGCTGCGGCCAAAACTCCAAAGTCGTTCCGGTCGACCGGATTGTGTCGGGTCGCCTCGTGTCGTTCTTGGATATGGTCAATCGGCTTGCCATAGCCCTGAGCGTCGACCCTTGTCTTCTGCTGTCATCTGACCCGGCGGAAGCGCCTGGAGACTACGTCGATCGCCGCCTTGGCGACTCAGTAGCCTGCGCGTCAGGTCGGTCGGCATCAAGGGCCGGCGCAACATCCTGATTTGCTGCCGCGCATCATCCAATTGAGCAAAGCTGCAGACTTTGTTGCACGCAAAGGGGCGTTTAATGAATGCCGCAAACTTTGTTGTGCGCCGACAAGCCGAAAAAAAAAGGCGTCACGTTGCCGTGACGCCTTAAAAAGTTCTAGCCATTCCGAGGGCCGTGCTAGAACCTGAGAGACGGTATTCGAAAGTTTGGCCTGCGATGCGGCGCCTGTACAGAGCGCGACATGGACTGTTACGGTGGACTATGAGAAGACACTCGACACAGACATTGTGCGGGCCACGGCAGGTTCAAAAACTTCAAAATGCAGAACCTGAAACCGTCTTTCGAAATGAGATTCCATTTTTTATGGTTATGCTGACTAAGTCAAGCAAAATCTAAAGAGGCTTCATCCGTCGCGGAAAAATATTCCGATACAATGAATCTTCTGATGAAAAATCACTTCGATGCCCCATTTTGGGGCCGCCGCCCGCGCTTTGAGAGACGACCGCCAGCAAGGCTGCGAAGAAAGAAATTGAAATAAAGTTCCAAAAAAACACATGAACCGACCCACGCCCTCCCGAACCGCCGCAGATCCGGCCAGAGACAAAGACGGCCCCGGCGACGAAGTGACCGCCCTCGCGCGCGGCCTGACCGTACTGCGCTCCGTCGCAGCCGCCGACGCGCCGCTCAGCAACCGCGAACTGACCGAGATGACCGGCATTCCCAAGCCCACCGTGTCGCGGATCACCGCCACCCTGGTCAGCGCGGGCTTCCTGTTCCGCCTGCCCGACAGCGAGCGTTTCGTACTGACCTCGTCGGTGCTGGAGTTGAGCAATGGCTTTCTGCGCAACTTCGATATCCGCGCTCGCGCGCGGCCGTTCCTGATCGAACTGGCCGAACGCACGGCGTTGTCCGTCCATCTGGCCGTGCGCGACCGCCTCGACATGGTGGTGATCGACGCGATCCGGCCACGTTCGGCGGTGCTGGTGTCGCGCCTCGAGATCGGCTCGCGCATGAATCTAAGCCGCACCGCCATCGGCCGCGCCTATCTGGCCGCGCTCGAAGCGCCGGAACGGGAAAAATTGCTGATCGGCTTGCAGGCGGCTGAAGGCGACGACTGGGGCCACGTCAGCAGCCGGCTCGACAGCGCATTGCAGGAAACCATCGAGCGCGGCTTCGCGATTGCCACGGGCGAATGGTACGACGGACTGAACGCAATCGCAGTGGGTTTCACAGGACCGTCGGGCGAACGCTATGCGGTCAATTGCGGCGGCTCAGCCGACCAATGCCCGCGCGACTGGCTGATCTCGCGCGCCGCGCCGGCGCTGCTCGAGTGCGTCGCCAAAATCGTGCTGGAGATTGGCGGCACGCCGGGGCGCCGCCTCGATACCTGAACCGGCCGCGGGTTCGCCGGCCGGCGGCGAAGGTTATTGCAAGACATCCTGTAACCTTCGTAATCAAAAGAAAAATACGCGGGTGGACTGTTACAGAGCCCGCGACGTACGATCATGCCTTTCCGTCGCGGGACGCGCGCCCGGCTTGCCGTTTTCCCCTGCGATAACGTTCCGGCCGCCTGTTTCAATGCCGCATTGCGCTAACATCTCTGTCCCGCGCCTCGGGTAGCATCGCGCTGAACGAGCGCGGCGCACCCGTTGTCGAAACCGCCTGTCATGCCACTCGCGCGCCGGTCCGCCGAACTGTCGAAACGGCACGAACGCGCGAGCGGCTCACATCCAAGCCAGTCACCTGACCGAACCGATGGACGAACAACAAAAGCATTCGGAAACCACACGCCCTGTTCCTCCGGCTTCCCAACCGTCCTCCAGCGGCGGCCCCGCCGGCACATCGAACCAGCCACCAGGCATGGTGAAGCGGCACCGCGGCCGCAATCTCGCGTTGATCATCGCGGCGCTGGTCATCCTCGGGGTCGTGCTGTGGCGCTGGCATCCGTGGGGCGGTCCCGGCGGCGACGCGAGCGGCGCCGCCGGCGCCAGCGACGCGAGCGGCGCCCGGGCCGGCCGCGCGGGCCGCGGCGGTGCCACGGCCAATATGCCGCAGCCGGTTCACGTGGCGGCCGCGACACAGGGCGAAATGCCGGTAGTGCTGACCGCGCTCGGCACGGTCACGCCGTTGGCCAACGTCACCGTGCTGCCGCAGTTGAGCGGCGTGTTGCAGGACGTGTATTTCAAGGAAGGCCAGATGGTCAGGAAGGGCGACGTGCTGGCCCAGATCGACCCGCGCCCGTATCAGATCTCGCTCGACAACGCGCAAGGCACCCTCGCGCGCGACGAGGCCCTGCTGCAGACCGCCCGCCTCGACCTGAAGCGCTATCAGACGCTGCTCTCGCAAGACTCCATCGCCAGCCAGCAGGTGGATACGCAGGCCTCGCTGGTGCGGCAATACGAAGGCACGGTGAAGTCCGACAAGGCCAATATCGACACATTCAAGCTCGACCTCGTGTATGCGCGCGTCACCGCGCCGGTGTCGGGACGCGTCGGTTTGCGCCAGGTCGATCCGGGCAACTACGTGACGCCAAGTCTGACCAACGGCCTCGTGGTGATTACGCAGTTGCAGCCGATCAGCGTGATCTTCACCACCTCCGAAGACAATCTGCAGCAAATCATCCAGCAGACCCAGTCGGGCATGAAGCTCTCGGTCACCGCGTATGACCGCAGCAACACCACGTCGCTCGAAGGCGGCATGCTCGAAACGCTGGACAACCAGATCGACACCACCACCGGCACGGTCAAGCTGCGCGCGATCTTCCAGAACAACAAGAACCTGCTGTTCCCGAACCAGTTCGTGAATACGCGCCTGCTGGTCGATACGATCAAGGACGCCGTGATCGTGCCGACGCCGGCCGTGCTCAACGGCTCGATGGGCCCGTTCGTGTACGTCGTGAACGCGGACAACACCGTGACCGTGCGGCCGGTCAAGATCGGCCCCGTGGATGGCGAGCGCACCAGCATCAAATCCGGCCTGGCCGTCGGCGAGCGCGTCGTGATCGACGGTTCGGACCGGCTCAAGGAAGGCGCGAAGATCACCATTCCGGCCGACAAGCCCCGCGGCGCCTCGGACGCTCGTGGCGCGGCCGCTGCGTCGGGCGCATCCGGCGCCCACGCGCATCATGGCAAACACGCGGCGCAAGCCTCGCAATAAAGGCACGGCACTTACCGCATGAATCCATCCCGCGCTTTTATTCTGCGTCCCGTCGGCACCGCGCTGCTGATGGCGGCGATCATGCTGGTCGGTCTCGTCGCGCTGCGCTTTTTGCCGCTCTCGGCGCTGCCCGAGGTCGACTATCCGACGATCCAGGTGCAGACCTTCTATCCGGGCGCGAGCCCGGACGTGATGACGTCGTCGGTCACCGCGCCGCTCGAACGCCAGCTCGGGCAGATGCCGTCGTTGAATCAGATGTCGTCGCAAAGCTCGGCCGGCTCGTCGATCATCACGCTGCAGTTCAGCCTCGATCTGCCGCTCGATATCGCCGAGCAGGAAGTGCAGGCCGCCATCAACGCGGCCGGCAACCTGCTGCCGTCCGACCTGCCCGCGCCGCCGATCTACGCCAAGGTCAATCCGGCCGACGCGCCGATCATCACGCTCGCGATCACCTCGAAGACGCTGCCGCTCACGCAGGTGCAGGATCTGGCCGACACGCGTCTCGCGCAGAAAATCTCCCAAGTGGCGGGCGTGGGTCTGGTGAGCCTGTCGGGCGGCCAGCGCCCTGCCGTGCGAATTCAGGCGAACCCGCGCGCGCTCGCCGCGTACGGCCTGAATCTGGACGACTTGCGCACCACGATTTCGAACCTGAACGTCAACACGCCGAAGGGTAACTTCGACGGCCCGACGCGCAACTACACGATCAACGCGAACGACCAGTTGACCGATGCCGACGCGTACAAGAGCGCGGTAGTCGCGTACAAGAACGGCCGCGCGGTGATGCTGACGGACGTCGCCACCATCGTGCAGGGCGCGGAAAACACCAAGCTCGGCGCGTGGGTCGACGGCACGCCCGCGATCATTCTGAACGTGCAGCGTCAGCCGGGCGCGAACGTGATTCAGGTGGTGGACAGCATCAAGAAGCTGCTGCCGCAATTGCAGCAGGCGCTGCCCGCCGCGCTCGACGTGGAAATCGTCACCGACCGCACCACCACGATCCGCGCTTCCGTGCGTGACGTGCAGTTCGAACTGGCCATGTCGGTCGTGCTGGTCGTGCTGGTCATGTACCTGTTCCTCGCCAACGTCTACGCGACCATCATTCCGAGTCTCTCGGTGCCGCTCTCACTGATCGGCACGCTCGCCGTGATGTACCTGTGCGGCTTCTCGCTCGACAACTTATCGTTGATGGCGTTGACCATCGCGACCGGCTTCGTGGTGGACGACGCGATCGTGATGATCGAGAACATCGCGCGCTACGTGGAGGAAGGCGAAGCGCCGCTCGAAGCCGCGTTGAAGGGTTCGAGACAGATCGGCTTCACGATCATTTCGCTGACGGTCTCGCTGATCGCCGTGCTGATTCCGCTGCTCTTCATGGGCGACGTGGTCGGCCGCCTGTTCCACGAATTCGCCATTACGCTTGCCGTGACGATCGTGATCTCGGCGGTCGTGTCGCTCACGCTCGTGCCGATGATGTGCGCCAAACTGCTGCGCCACACGCCGCCGCACGAAAGCCACCGTTTCGAAGCCAAGGCGCACCGCGCGATCGACTGGGTGATCGCGCGTTACGCGGTCGCGCTCACGTGGGTGCTGAACCGGCAACGCTCCACGCTGGTCGTCGCGCTGATTACACTGGTGCTGACCGGCGTGCTGTATGTGTACATTCCGAAGGGCTTCTTCCCGGTGCAGGACACCGGCGTGATCCAGGCGATCACGCAGGCGCCGCAGTCGGTGTCGTATGCGTCGATGGCCGAGCGCCAGCAGGAACTCGCGGCGCAGATCCTGAAGAATCCGGATGTGGAGAGTTTGACTTCGTTCATCGGCGTGGACGGCAGCAATATCACGCTGAACAGCGGCCGCATGCTGATCAACCTGAAGCCGCGCGACGACCGCAGCAACACCGCGAGCGACGTGATCCGCCAGTTGCAGCGGGATGTCGCGCATATTCCCGGCGCGTCGTTGTACATGCAGCCGGTGCAGGACTTGACGATCGACTCGACCGTGAGCCCGACGCAGTACCAGTTCATGCTGACCGATCCGAACATCAGCGAATTCACTACGTGGGTGCCTAAGCTGGTCGACCGGTTGAGGCAGTCGCCCGAACTGGCCGACGTCGCGACCGATCTGCAGGACAACGGCCAGTCGGTGTACATCGAAATCGACCGCGCCACCGCGTCGCGTTACGGCATCACGCCGGCCACCGTGGACAGCGCGCTGTACGACGCGTTCGGCCAGCGCATCATCTCGACCATCTTCACGCAGTCGAACCAGTACCGCGTGATTCTGGAAGCGCAGCCGGAGATGCAGCATTTCACCGAATCGCTGAAGTCGATCTATCTGCCCTCTTCCACGTCCACGGGCGGCCAGGTGCCGCTGTCGTCGATCGCGCGCTTCATTGAGAAGCCCGCGCCGCTGCTGGTCACGCACCTGAGCCAGTTCCCGGCCACCACGGTGTCGTTCAACCTCGCGCCGGGCTCGTCGCTCGGCGCAGCGGTCAAGGCGATCGACCAGGCGGAGAAGGACGTCGGCTTGCCCGCGTCGTTCCAGACGCGCTACCAGGGCGCGGCACTGGCGTTCCAGGCGTCGCTGTCGAATGAACTGTTCCTGATCCTCGCGGCCATCGTCACGATGTATATCGTGCTGGGCGTGCTGTACGAGAGCTTCATCCATCCGATCACGATTCTCTCGACGCTGCCCTCGGCCGGTGTCGGCGCCTTGCTGGCGCTGCTGATCACCGGGCACGATCTCGACATCATCGGCATCATCGGGATCGTGTTGCTGATCGGTATCGTGAAGAAAAACGCGATCATGATGATCGACTTCGCGCTCTACGCCGAGCGCGAGGAAGGCAAGCCGCCGCGCGAAGCGATCTACCAGGCGTGTCTGCTGCGCTTCCGCCCGATTCTGATGACCACGCTCGCCGCCCTGCTCGGCGCACTGCCGCTGATGCTCGGCACCGGCGCAGGCTCCGAATTGCGCCGTCCGCTCGGTATCGCGATTGCAGGCGGGTTGATCGTCAGCCAGTTGTTGACGCTGTTCACCACGCCGGTGATCTACCTTGCGTTCGACTCGCTGGGCCGCCGCGCGCGTGAGCGCTTCAATCGTGGCAAGCCGACGCCGCCCGTTACCGACGCAGGGAACTGAGCGATGAATCTGTCGCGTCCGTTTATTTCCCGCCCGGTCGCCACCACGCTGCTGGCGGTCGGCATCGCGCTGGCCGGTGTTTTCGCGTTCACCAAACTGCCGGTGGCGCCGCTGCCGCAGGTCGATTTCCCGACCATTTCGGTGCAGGCCACGTTGCCGGGCGCGAGTCCGGATACCGTGGCGACCAGCGTCGCCAGTCCGCTCGAACGGCATCTCGGCTCGATCGCCGACGTCACCGAAATGACCTCGCAGAGCTCGGTCGGCTCGACGCGCATCACCATGCAGTTCGGCCTGAACCGCGACATCGACGGCGCCGCGCGCGACGTGCAGGCCGCCATCAACGCGGCGCGCGCTGATCTGCCCGCAAGCTTGCGCAGCAATCCGACGTACCACAAGGTCAATCCGGCCGATGCGCCGATCCTGATTCTGGCGCTCACGTCGAAAACGCTCACCGCCGGCCAGTTGTACGATTCCGCGGCCACCGTGCTGCAGCAGTCGCTGTCGCAGGTGGACGGCGTCGGCGAAGTCGATGTGAGCGGCTCGGCCAACCCGGCCGTGCGTGTCGAACTGGAGCCGAATGCGCTCTCGCACTACGGCATCGGTCTCGAAGACGTGCGCGCGGCGCTTGCCGCCGCGAACGCGAACAGCCCGAAAGGCTCGATCGAATTCGGCCCGAACCGCGTGCAGATCTATACCAACGACCAGGCCAGCAAGGCGTCGCAATACAAGGATCTGGTCATTGCCTATCGCAACGGCGCGGCGGTGAAGCTCTCCGACGTGGCCGAGGTGGTCGATTCGGTCGAAGATCTGCGCAACCTCGGCCTCTTCAACGGCAAGCGTTCGGTGCTGGTGATTCTGTACCGCCAGCCGGGCGCGAACATCATCGATACCATCGACCGTGTGACGGCGATGCTGCCGCAACTGCACGCGTCGCTGCCCGCGGACGTCGACATCGCGCCGGCCGCCGACCGCTCCACCACGATCCGCGCCTCGCTGAAAGACACCGAGCGCACGCTGGTGGTCGCGGTCGCGCTGGTGGTGATGGTGGTGTTCCTGTTCCTGCGCAACTGGCGCGCCACGCTGATTCCGAGCGTGGCCGTGCCGATCTCGATCATCGGCACGTTCGGCGCGATGTACATGCTGGGTTTCTCGATCGACAACCTCTCGCTGATGGCGCTGACCATCGCGACCGGCTTCGTGGTCGACGACGCGATCGTGGTGCTGGAGAACATCTCCCGGCATATCGAGAACGGCGTGCCGCGCATGAAAGCGGCCTTCCTCGGCGCACGCGAAGTCGGCTTCACCGTGCTGTCCATCAGCATCTCGCTGGTCGCCGTGTTCCTGCCGATTCTGTTGATGGGCGGCATTGTCGGGCGCCTGTTCCGCGAGTTCGCGCTGACGCTCTCGCTGGCTATCGGCGTGTCGCTGATCGTCTCCCTCACGCTCACGCCGATGATGTGCTCGCGCCTCCTGCGCGAGCCGCACGAGCAGAAGGAAGAAGGACGTTTCGGCCGCTGGCTGGAACGCGGCTTCGCGTCGATGCAGCGCGGTTATGAACGCACGCTCGGCTGGGCGCTGCTGCATCCGCGCCTGATCGTGACGATCCTGCTGCTGACCATCGGCCTGAACGTCTGGCTGTACATCATCGTGCCGAAGGGCTTCTTTCCGCAACAGGACACGGGGCGGCTGGTGGGCGGCATTCAGGCCGACCAGGCCACCTCGTTCCAGTCCATGAAAGGCAAGTTCGCGCAGATGATGGAGATCGTCGGCAAGAATCCGGCAGTGGAGAGCGTGGCTGGTTTCACCGGCGGGCGGCAGACCAATTCCGGCTTCATGTTCGTGACGCTGAAATCGAAGTCCGAGCGCAAGGAATCCGCCGATGAGGTGATCCAGCAACTGCGTGCGCCGCTCGGCGACGTGGCCGGCGCGCGGACTTTCCTGCAAGCGGTGCAGGACATTCGCGTCGGCGGACGGCAATCGAACGCGCAGTACCAGTTCACGCTACTGGCCGATTCGACGCCCGACCTGTACCTGTGGGGACCGAAGCTCACCGAGGCGTTGCAGGCGCGCCCCGAACTCGCGGACGTGAATTCCGACCAGCAGCAAGGCGGCCTCGAAGCGATGGTGACGATCGACCGGGCCACCGCCGCGCGCCTCGGCATCAAGCCGGCGCAGATCGACAACACCTTGTACGACGCGTTCGGCCAGCGCCAGGTGTCGACGATCTATAACCCGCTGAATCAATATCACGTCGTGATGGAAGTCGCGCCGAAGTACTGGCAGAGCCCGGACATGCTGAAGCAGATCTACATCAGCACGTCGGGTGGCAGCGCGAGCGGCGCGCAGACCACCAACGCGCCGGCGGGCACGGTGACAACCGCGACCGCCGCCGCGACAACCACGGCGACGAGCGCGACGACGGGCGGCACGGCGGGCACGACTGCTTCGAGCGCGGCGAGCATCGCCGCCGACTCCGCGCGCAACCAGGCGATCAATTCGATTGCGGCGAGCGGCAAGTCGAGCGCTTCGTCGGGCGCGGCGGTGTCGACGGCGAAGGAAACCATGGTGCCGCTGTCGGCGATCGCGAGTTTCGGGCCGGGCAGTACGCCGCTCTCCGTGAATCACCAGAGCCAGTTCGTGGCCTCGACGATTTCGTTCAATTTGCCGCCGGGCGTTTCTCTATCGACGGCGACCCAGGCGATCTACGACACGATGGCGCAGATCGGCATGCCGGGGACGATCCACGGCAGTTTTCAGGGGACGGCGCAGGCGTTCCAGCAGTCGATGTCCGATCAGCCGATCCTGATTCTGGCCGCGCTGGCCGCCGTGTATATCGTGCTGGGGATGCTGTATGAGAGCTATATCCATCCGCTGACGATTCTGTCGACGCTGCCTTCGGCGGGCGTGGGCGCGTTGCTGGCGCTGCTGCTGTTCAAGACGGAGTTCAGCATCATCGCGTTGATCGGTGTGATTCTGCTGATCGGTATCGTGAAGAAGAACGCGATCATGATGGTGGACTTCGCGATTGAAGCGTCACGGCATGGACTGTCCTCGCGGGATGCGATTCATCAGGCTTGTTTGCTGCGGTTCCGGCCGATCATGATGACGACGTTTGCTGCGTTGCTGGGGGCTTTGCCGCTGGCGTTCGGGCGGGGTGAAGGGGCTGAACTGCGCGCGCCGCTTGGGATAGCGATTGTCGGTGGGTTGATTGTGAGTCAGATGCTCACGCTTTATACGACGCCGGTCGTGTATCTTTATATGGATCGGATTCGGGTGCGGTGGGAGTCAAGGAAGGGTCGCAGGACAGGGGTTGCGCCTTCCTGAAGCTACTGGGGTTTCGCTGCGTGTTGTCGCAATGTGGCCGACAGCGCCGCGAACCCTGTTTGCAGAAACTCATCGCGTTCTCCGGCATTGCTGACGCTCGCGCGCACGAACTGAGGCACGGCGCTCTGACCTACCGCGAACAGTTCGGCGGCACTGACAAGACAGTTCTGCTGCTCCAGAGCCACCTGCACATCCGACGCGCGACCTGGTGCCGGAACCTCTATCCAGAAGTGCGGACTCTGCGGGTGCGTCATGTAGTTCAGTCCGGCAAGATAGCTCTCGACCCGATGCTTTCGACGTTCAAGTTCAGCCGTGTGCTGACGCACGAGCGTCTGCGCCACCCCCTGCTCGATCCAGCGGCATGCGAGTTCCATCGGCAGAGGCGTCGCCATCCAGCAGGTGGACCGCACCGCGGCACCGAAGCGACCGATCAACGGCAAAGGCGCATGGACATAGCCGACGCGCAGGCCCGCCGCGACAACCTTGCTTAAACTGCCAATCACGATGCCGCGCTCTGGCGCAAACAGACTGATGGGCGGCGGGCGGTTTGCCATCAACACGCCGTGCGCTTCGTCTTCGATAATCAGGACATTGTGGTCCCGGCATATCCTCGCAACGGCCTCGCGGCGTTCGGCCGAAAGGACGGCGGTGGTCGGATTCTGAATGCTCGGCGTGCAGTACAGGGCAGAAACACGATGGGCGCGGCAAACCTCCCGTAGCGCTTGAGGCATGAGTCCCTCTTCGTCCATTTCGATCCCGATCAGCTTGATGCCGAGCAAGCGCGCCGCGCTGATCAATCCCGGATAAGTGAGGCGTTCGGTGACCAGAATATCTCCCGCGCGAAGCAGAGCCATTAGCGCGCAAACCAATCCGTGCTGGCCGCCGTTGACGCATACGATCTGATCCGGCTCGGCCGTGAAGTCGCCGTGTGTCAACCATCGCGCGCCGGCCTGACGATGTCGCGCCGAACCAAGGTCCGGCGTATAAAGCGTAAGCTCACGCAAGATCCCGGCATCTCCGGCCAGCTCCTCCAGGCTCCGTGCGAGCATGGCGGCTTCCTGCCCAGGAATGTGCGTACTGCGGCGCATGTCGATGCACCGATGCGGCTCGTCGATAAAGTTTTTAAAGCCGTGGTCGCGTGAACGCTCCAGGCCACGTTTGCGTACGAACGTGCCATCTCCCACCCTCGCGACGACCAGTCCAATGCGCTCCAATTCTGCGTATGAGCGACTGACCGTACCGGCGGTCACACCGAGCTTGTCGGCCAGCAACCGGTGCGGTGGAAGCTTGGCTCCGCTCGCGATCGAACCGTCGTGAATCCGTGCCGCCAGGGCCTCTGCGAGGCGCTTGTATTTGGCTGCCTGCCCGCCCTCGAGCGCCGGCCTCAGAATTGAAACCATGTCAATAATTGGTTTGACTGTCATTAGGCATCCTAATACGATTATTGAGCCGATCAATGCTGATTTTACTGATTCATGAGATTTAAATTAAGATAAGGGATCAATTGACACCATGCCGATAACGGCCACTATCGAAAGTCCACCAAAGGCACTCGGAGGTTGGCGGACTGGGTTCGTGACGTCCCTCCTCTTTCTGATCGTCTGTCTGAGTTGGGGCACCACCTGGCTCGGCATCAAGATAACCGTGGAAAGCGCGCCGCCGCTGACTGCCGCCGGGCTTCGCTTTCTGATCGCTTTTCCGCTGTTCCTGGTCTTCGCGCTGGTGCGCAAACAATCGCTTTTGTTCCCACGCGAAAAGAGCGGTTTTTTTATTTTCGTCACCGTGGGCTACTTTAGTGTTCCGTATTATTTGCTCAACTACGGCGAGATACATGTCGCATCGGGATTGACGGCTCTTTTGTTTAGCAGCATGCCCGTCTTTATCCTGATATTTTCCGCCTTATTTCTGGGGGAAAAAATCTATCTGTCGCAATGTATCGGCATCGCAGTCGGTTTCGGCAGCCTGTACATGATCGTGAAAACTCAAGGCATGCACATGGATCGCGCCGAACTCCTCGGCGTTCTGGCGATTCTCGCTGCCGCAGTCATGCATGCCTTGTGCTACGTCATCACCAAGCGTCAGGGCGCACACATCAGCGTGATTACCTTCAACACGCTGCCGATCGGAATCGCCGGGTTAATGCTGTTCATCGCCGGCACGTTCCTCGAACACCCCAGACTTTCCGACATCACACTTCGTTCGTGGAGCGCGTTGATCTACTTGGGATTGGCGGCTTCTGTCGGTGGATTCATCGTCTATTTCTTTTTGCTCAAGCGACTCAGTCCGGCCATTCTGTCGTTCGTGTTCATCATTTTCCCCGTGTTTGCGGTCGTGATCGGCGCCTGGTACGAGGGGATGGCGATTTCAAAGAACCTTTGCTTCTATTCAGCGTTGTTGCTGCTCGGCTTCGCCATCACAAAGTTGCCCGTGGAGAAACTCACGGCGAAAAACAAACAGATGTCGTCGTGAGGCCGATATGGACACGCTCAATCACAAAAATCTGCAGCGCATTTACACCCACGCCTGCAGCACGTACCCCGAGGAGTGTTGCGGCTTTATTTTCGCCGATGGCACCGTGCACCACGGCGTCAACATCCAGAGCGAGTTGAATCGCCGCCAGCCCGATATCCACGCGCGCACGGCTGCAAATGGCTACACCTTCTCCGTCGCGGACACCCTTGCAATGAACCGAAGCTTTCGAAGCGGCAACCCCGTCACAATCATCTACCACTCGCATCCGGATGTCGGCGCCTACTTCAGCCGTGAAGACGAAAACAAGGCGCTTTTCATGGGTAAGCCCGCCTACCCGGTCGCCTACCTGGTCGTGGATGTCCGCAACGCTCAGGCAAAAGCGGCGAAGCTTTTCCAGTGGAACGGCAAAGGGTTTGCGTGCATTCACGAGTTTCACGTCAACGAAGAAAACTTAACGACACACCCCAGGAGCTGACTCATGAACGTAGTGACCTTCCCGGAAGTTCTCGCCCGAGCCGCACGCCTGCCATCCCATCGTATAGAAGCCAGCGGCAGCACATTGCGCGAGTTGATCGAGCACGTTTGCGCGCGGCACCCGCCGCTTCGTGCTCATCTGTTCTATGAAAATGGCTCCTTCAAAGAACACTTTCTCCTGACCTGTTCGGGTGAACTGGCGGACCTCGAGTACGTACCGGCGCCCCGCAAGGAAGTCGAGATCATGCTGGCCACGTCTGGCGGTCTCGATACCGACCACCTTTCGAACGACGAGATCCGCCGCTACGTGCGTCACATCACGCTGCCAGGCGTTGGACGTGCGGGCCAATTGAAGCTCAAGAAGGCGAAAGTGCTGATTATCGGCACCGGGGGTTTGGGCTCGCCCGCCTGTCTCTATCTGGCCGCCGCTGGTGTAGGCACCCTCGGCCTGATCGACTTCGACGTGGTGGAGAGCAGCAATTTGCAGCGCCAGATCGTGCATGGAAACAGCACGCTCGGCATGCTCAAAGTGGAATCAGCGAAGCAGCGGCTGCATGATCTGAACGCAGGCATCGAGATCAACACTTATGCTGCCGCGCTCGACGCGGATAACGCGCGGCATCTGATCGGACAATACGACGTCGTGGTCGACGGTACCGACAACTTCGCGTCGCGCTACCTGGTGAATGACACCTGTGCGCAGTTGGGCAAACCGCTCATCTACGGCGCGATATACCGCTTCGAAGGGCAAATGAGCGTTTTCAATCATCGCGGAGGGCCCTGCTATCGCTGCCTGTTTCCGAAGAGTCCGCCTCCGGAACTGGCGCCAAACTGCAGTGCCGGCGGAGTCATTGGTGTCCTGCCCGGCGTCGTCGGTCTCATTCAGGCAACGGAGGCAATCAAGCTGATTCTCGATATTGGCGAATCACTATCCGGGCGATTGATGCGTTTCGACGCGCTGACCATGAGATTTAACGAGGTTCGGTTCTCGCGTCGATCGGACTGCCCGTCGTGCTCCCCAAATCGCAAAGGCAAACTCTCCGAACCCGATCAGTTACTGTGCGCAAGCGCAAACGTGGGCCGTCAACGACTGGCGCCTGAATTTTTCATCGAGCCGCGCGCACTCAAAGCAATCATGGCGCGTGCAGACAGTAACGCTGTACTGCTGGATGTGCGCGATGCGAATGAACTGGAA
Source organism: Paraburkholderia aromaticivorans (assembly GCF_012689525.1). Classification (NCBI taxonomy): domain Bacteria; kingdom Pseudomonadati; phylum Pseudomonadota; class Betaproteobacteria; order Burkholderiales; family Burkholderiaceae; genus Paraburkholderia; species Paraburkholderia aromaticivorans. The sequence continues at coordinate 1,580,515 of NZ_CP051516.1, read as the reverse complement.
GTCTGTCGACTGCCCGGCATACTGCACATCCCTCTGGATGAGTTGAACGAGCGCACTGCCCTGCTGAATTCGCGCCGGACACATTATTTGATCTGCTATGGCGGTCTGCGGGCCGAGCGCGCCGCGGGCATTCTTCAGGATGCCGGCTTCACTGATGTAAAAGTGCTGGAAGGCGGAATGAAGCGCTGGGTACAGGATGTCGATCCCGACATGCCCATCTACTAGTCTTGAACCTGGCACCGATGCGATGATTTATCAGTCGATACTCGAAGTCATAGGCAACACGCCGATCGTTCGTCTGGGAGCGCTCTCAGGCGAACTTGGGCTGGATGTCTATGCGAAGCTCGAATCCTTTAATCCGGGCGGCAGCCACAAGGCGCGAATCGCTTTGGGTATGATCCTCGACGCTGAGCGTAAAGGCATTCTTGTACGAGGCAGGCAGCAAACGATCGTAGAACCTAGCGGCGGTAACACCGGTATTGGACTCGCGATCGCAGGCAATATTCTCGGCTACAAAGTGGTGCTGGTGATACCTGACAATTACAGTCCAGATAAACAACGACTGCTGCGGCTCTATGGTGCCAAGGTGGTGCTCTCAGACAGCCGCTTGGGAAACAATTCTCACGGTCAACGTGCGACAGAATTACAGTTGGAGAATCCCCATTATGTGATGCTTAATCAGCAGCGCAACCACGCCAATCCAGAAACGCATCGACAGTCCTCGGCTCAGGAAATTATTCGTGATTTCGGCGAGCGTCAAGTGGACTGCTTCGTGGCAGGCATCGGCACCGGAGGGCATATCACCGGCATTGGCGAGACGCTCAAGCGGCATTGGCCCGGTATTCACGTGTTCGGCGTCGAACCGGAGCAATGCGATCTGCTGACCGACCGGCATGCTCCGCATGAAATTCAAGGATTGTCGATCGGCGTTGTTCCGGCAATCTTGAACCTGTCCGTACTTGACGGGATGATCAAAGTTTCAAAACCCGACTGCCAGGAGATGGTTCGGCGAACCATGCGGAGCGACTCGATCAGCCTTGGAATGTCCTCCGCAGCCAACCTCGTCGCAGTCTCCAAACTGAAAACAACGCTACCCAAAAGCGCTGTCGTGCTCACCATGATTTACGACGGTGTCGAGTCTTACCTATCTTACTTCGAATAACGGCAACGATTACCCCGTTGCCGTCGTTTCCTTTCGCACTCTGGACAACCCGCTTCGATGCAAGCAAACGGGCTTGTGTGCGTGCGATCGGACAGATTTCATGGATGAAAGACGTCAGTCGCAAATGCGGCGTCGTTGAATGAACAGGACAGACGCTCTTTTCCTGCGCCCATGCTCTTACGACGTATCTCCATCCGTCCGATCCGCCTTGTGTTGTCAAGATGAGTGCCGCCACAGGGGATCACGTTGCCCTCGCACTCCCAATATCGGGCGTCCGGATGAATGGAATGAGGATAGACACGCACATCGCAGGCTCGCAGGACGAATGCGTTGGCAATGTTTTCTATCTCGATGATTTCTTCGGGGGTGATACGCTCGTCGACGGCAAAATCGAGCCGCGCTGCGTCAGTCCTAATATGACATCCGAGTATCCAGGCAGCTGCGTCCGGCCTTATTTGCTGCACGCCAATCAGGAGCAGGTGGCACGCCGTGTGGCTTAGGGAAAGTTGCGCACGGCGCAAGCGGTTGATTCGCACCTCGACCCGGTCATGCACCCGCACGTTAGCAAGATGCCCGATGTCATCAGGATGAACGATATGTTCAATCACCCCGCCGACCTGAATGTCAGGAAAATCCGCGATTGTCAGATGATCGCCATACATCTTCTTTGCATGGTTGAAACGAATTTCGACGCCACTCTCTGAAACGATGACTCCATGGTCGGCATCCTGCCCTCCGCCCTCTGGATAGGCCACGGTGGCATCGAGCTCCACATAGCTGGCACCGACCTTGACTACCGTTGCGACGCAACGGTCCAGATGGAGATCTTCGTAGTAGCGCTTGCTGGTCTTTCGATTCAATGAAAACATGGTAGTCAGAATAGATCTAGCAGAGTGGTGGCGGGGCGTTGGGACTTTTTCTTCCGGGTCAGTTGAAGTGCGGATTTGAGTGTGACGATCGAATCAGACGGAATGTCCTCTGTAATCACGCAATGCGGCGAGATGAACACATCGTCGCCGATCACAACGTCGCCGAAGATTCGCGTGAAAGCACCCACTTCGGCGCGATGTCCCAACGTCGGATGTCGTTTTCCTGACGGATTGGCGGATATGCCCGCGGCGCCCAGCACGACGCCGCCGAGGATGTAACAGTCGTCGCCGATGCGGGACGTCTCACCGATCACCGTGCCCCACCCGTGGTCCAAAACGAAGCGCTGCCCGATATGACAGCGCGGATGAATCTCGGCGCCTGAGAGCAGCTTGCCTCGCGCCGATACGAGGATAGCGACACTTTCGATTTCCCTGTCGGGGTCGCGGTCGAGCGAGGCCATGTCGAGAATTGCGTGAGCGAGGCGGTAGTGAAGTACCGCTTTGTAGGACGAGTATCCGAATGCGATATCTTCCACCGACCCACGGGATGCGGGGTCCTTGGCGGCGAAGCAATTCAGATCGTGTTCGGCCGCTCTGGCTGCCGCAACATACTGAGCGTGCGTTGCAATTTTATTGACCCGAGCGGGTGAGCAGCATTCCATCAATGCCGCGCGGAGGAGGTTTTGAACGATCTTTTTTGGCATTTAAACGTCCACGTTCGCGAGAACTATCGTTATGCCAACGGGTGACGTATGCGGCTATGGGACAAGTCCGAAATCAGCACGGCTATCCTGCAGCCGGCTTTGCGATGCAGCGGTCAATGCGCTTCTCTGTACAGGCCTTGCTGCCGAATAGCAGACAGCCGTTTTCAAAGCTTCTGCTGCATCGCAAGCAAAAAAATCCGCTGCCATTGCCTCGCCTGCCGCTCGCTAGACATGGGCACTACCCACACCCCACGCTTCGCGTCTTTGACCTTCAGCGCGACCTGGGCCTCGCGGCCCTGCACCTCGGCCGCGAGCAAATCGGCAAAGATATAGGCGCCCTGCTCGTCACCAAGATGAATCTCACACAGCCGCTTACCGGCAGCAAGCCGCACCGACCCCCAACTCCCCTTGAGTTCGTGAGTCCAGTCTCCATCCCGAACGTTCGCCGCGACTTCTTTCCGACGACGCCACCAATGAGCCAGCGCGGCAATCAGCAGTAGAGCGACCACTACGGCAACGCCAACCGCTACGGCGAGCCCAAAGGCCGCCTCCAAGGCATAAAACGCCCGCACCGCGCCATACACCAGCGCGATGAGCGCAATCAACGCAACGAGAATCGGCATCGCTAGCTCACAGGGCAAAAAACTCAGCCTAGCACGAGCGATGCTCACCGCTCGCAGCAAGAACACCGCAAAAAGCCATTGCGAAAATTGCGCGGACGCCCAGCTTGACCTTAAGGCTGCTTATGCGCCGCCGCCCAATCCTTCACGGCCTTCAGCGTATTCTCGACATGCTTCTCCGGCGAGAGGCTCGTGTACTCGTAAATGATCTTGCCATCCGGCGCGATCACATACGACACGCGATTGGCCATCGACGCATGCATCGGCAGGCCCGCATCGTATTCGCCGATCACCTTCGAATCGGCATCAGCCGCAACCGGGAATTTGCTGCGGCATTCGCTCACCGAAAACTTCGTCAAGGTGTCGATGTTGTCGTGCGACACGCCGATCACCGTCGCGCCATACTTCTTGTACTCATCGACGGCTTCAGCGAACTCATGGGCTTCGATCGTGCAACCCTTGGTGAAGGCCGCCGGATAGAAATACACCACCACCGGCCCTTTCTTCAGCTCGTCGGCCAGCGAATACGTATAAGTCTTGCCGCCCAGCGAAGCCTGCGCGGTGAAGTCCGGCGCGGCATCGCCCGGCTTGAGGGTCGCCGAGGCCGTCAGCGAATGCATGGCGAATCCCACCGACACGGCGGCGGCCAGCGCGGCCGATATGAATTTCCTCTTCATCTGCTTTTCTCCAGGCGTGGATGCACGCGGTTCGTCCAATGAACCCAGGGCCGCCGCGTTCAGGCGAACGCCGGCCAACTTCGCTATTGGACCACGTACTCACAAGGTACGTAACAACCAGCCTGAAGGATTCAGAAGTCGTTGCCGCGAACCCCGCCACGGCAAGCACACTGAAAGCGCGCGACGGCGCCGACCCGCCCGTCAGGCGACCGCTTCCTCGATATGCGCGCCGAACCACGCCGCGGCCGACAGGTTCAGCTCGGCCAGCACCTCGGGCGTAAAGACCACGAAGCCGGCCGGCGCATCGGGGCCCAGCGCGATCGATGCGGCGTCGACGCCCTCGCCGGCTGCCTCGGCGAGGCGCAGCAAAGTGCCCAACTCGTCGCGCCGCGACACGATCGCTTCGCGAATCTGCGGCGCGAGGCCGAGTTTCTCCAACGCCGCGCCCGGCGAGCTGCCGAGCACCACGTGGATCAGCGAAAAAATTCCGGTCATGAAGGCCGCATCGGCGAATTCGTCGTCGGCGGGACGCAGCCACGCCGCGGCCAGCTCCATGAAACGCGAGCGCGTGCCCGCCAGTTGCACCAGCGGATCGGCGCGCCACGGCAGATCGCCGCTGTCGGCGTACAGCAGCAGTTGCGCCCAGCGCGCGATTTGCCGTGTGCCGGTGGCAATGATCGCCTCGCGCAACGACGCGATATTGCGCCCCAGTCCGAATGCGCTCGAATTGACAAGGCGCAGCAGCTGCACCACCACGCTCGGATTCAGCTTGAGCTCCGCTTCGAGTTCGACGATGCCGGCATCGCGCGACAGCAAGGCCAGCAGGCGCAGCAGGCCCGGCCGCGGCGAGCGGTTGCGCGGCGCGGCCAGCACCTGCGGCCGCGCGAAAAAATAGCCCTGAAACAGATCGAAGCCGAGGTCACGCGCGAGCGCGAAATCTTCGCGCGTCTCGACCTTCTCGGCGATCAGCGTCTTGCCCTGCGCGCGCACCAGCGCCGCCAGCTTCGGCAACACGGCGCGGTCGGTCTGCAGAAAGTCGATCTTGACGATGTCGGCATGCGGCAGCGCGCCGATCAGCTCGTCGGACAGTTCGCTCACGTCGTCGAGCGCCACCTGAAAGCCGGCGCGGCGCAACTCGCCCAGCCGGCGGACCAGTTGCGCGTCGAATTTCACGGTCTCGAGGATTTCGAGCACGAAGCGCTCGGGTGGCATCAGATGGACGATGTCGTCAAAGAGCAGCGCGCGGTCGATATTGACGAAGCCGCGATGTTGGCCCAACACCGTCGGCACGCCGATCCCGCCGATCGCGCGCGCCACCACCTGCGCGGTCGCCTGGGCGTCGTCGGTGACTTCGGCGTAGTTATGCGCGCCGGCTCGAAACAACAATTCGTAAGCATTGAGCGCGCCGTCGCGATCGAGGATCGGCTGACGGCCCAGATAGACGAATTGCGTGGCGGTCCACGGTTCGGCGCCTTCGGCAGTTGCGTCGAGCACCTCGATATGCCGGGCAGTGGCCTTGGCTTGATGGCGTTCAGACATGGAGCATCGGGGGAAGTGTTCGGTAAGCTACGCAGCAGCGACGTCTCAGCCGGTACTGCACAACGCGTTTGTCCTATTAACGGACGTCGAATAGCCGCACTTTAACTGAATCGGTCCCCGGTCGCCGCCAGGCCGCACAAGCGTTTCCTTACCGGATGTTTTTTACAGCAGGCGCTAAAGATTTCGCCGCAAGGGTCGTTATCTCGTTCTGATGGGGCGGCCTGATACCTCTCGACCGCCCTGATTGGCGGGCAAGTGAGCCGCCCGCCTGCAGACGAATACAGGTTGCCAGCGATAAACATGGAAGCGAACAGGATCACCGCGCCCCGCCGGGGCTCCTTGCGCACGGTCATCGACCGGCTTCGTGCGTTCGGCCGGCGCGTGGACGGCAAACCGCAGACGGCCGCAAGCCGCGCTGCGCAACTGGAACAGGTGGTCGGCGCCGTCGATCTGCTGGCGCACGTCGACGACGAGCTGCGCTTCATCTATGTGTCCGAAGCCAGCCTGCGCTTCATCGGTTATCACCGCGAGTATCTCGAGACCATCACGCTGCACGACCTCATGGCGCCGGCCGACGTGCCGCGCCTCGACACCCTGCTGACGCGCGCCGCCGTCTCGGGCAACGTCGAGAAGGCCACGCTCAGCCTCATCAAGTCGCTGACCTACCCGATCACCGTCGAGCTGCGCGTGGTGCGCAGCAGCCACGACGGCACCGCGGGCTATGCGATCGCCGGCTTCGACGTGTCGGCCTGGCGCGCCACCGAGGAACGTCTGACCCAGGCGCTGCATCTGGACCGCCTGACCAATCTGGCCAACCAGTCGGCGCTGATTCCGGCGCTCCTCGACGCCCAACAGCAAGCCGACGCGCACGGCACGCCGGCCGCGCTGCTGCTGCTCGACCTCGACGACTATCAGCGCGTGAACCGCGCGCTCGGCTACGACGCCGGCGACGAAATGCTGCGCGACACTTCGCGCCGCATCCTGAATATGACGAGCCCGAGCGAGACCGTGGCGCGCGTGGCCAGCGACGAGTTCGCGATCCTCGTGAAGCCCGCCGCCAGCCGCACCGACGCGGCGGCCGCCGCCGAAACGCTGGCGCGGCGCCTGCTGACCGCGATCCAGCAGCCGTATGTGTTCAACGGCCAGCAGGTGCATCTGTCGGCGAGCATCGGCATCGCGCTCTATCCCGACGTGCGCCACGCCAACGACACCGCCGGCCACGACACCCATCTGCTGCGCTGGGCCGATCACGCCCTCCTGCAGGCCAAGGCGGCCGGCGGCAACACGCTCGCCTTCTACGTCCCCGACGACAACCCCGCCGACGCCGAACGCCTGAAGCTGGAGGCCGACCTCTACGACGGTGTGCGCAACGGCGAGTTCTCGCTACACTTCCAGCCGATCACGAGCAGCCGCACGCACGGCGTGGTCGGCGTGGAAGCGCTGATCCGCTGGTTGCATCCGGTGCACGGACTGGTGCCGCCGTCCATGTTCATCCCACTTGCTGAGTCGATCGGCCTGATCAACTTCCTCGGCAACTGGGTGTTGAAGGTGGCCTGCATGCAGTTGATCCAGTGGGATGCGAAAGACATCTCCCTGCAATACGTGGCCGTGAACGTGTCGCCGCAGCAGTTCCGCGATCCGCGCTTCAAGGACTCCGTGCGCGAGGCGATCGAACTGACTGGCATCGATCCGCGCCGCCTCGTGTTCGAGATCACCGAAAGCCTGCTGATGCACGACCCGGCGCATGCCAAGGGTCTGCTCGAAGACCTGACCGCCATGGGCATCCGCTTCGCGGTCGACGACTTCGGCACCGGCTATTCGAGCCTGGCTTACCTGCAACGCTTCCCACTGGCCAAGCTCAAGATCGACAGGAGTTTTGTCGAGAATCTGCTAACCTCCCGGAACGATCAGGCAATCGTTAGCGCCGTCGTGGGCCTCGCTCAGACACTGGATCTCGAGCTGGTGGCCGAGGGCGTCGAAACGGAAGCGCAGCGCACCCTGCTCACCGAGATGGGATGCGACCACATCCAGGGGTGGCTCGTCTGCAAGGCGCTGCCCTCCGACGAACTCGCGCAGCGTTTCGAAGCGCGCACGCTTCATTTGCACAGCGCCTAGCCATGCAGGCAAAGCGCTCATGTAGTGGATCATGCAGCGGAACAAGCCGGCCTCTGGCCGGCGTGGCACTCATTGGAACATGTATGGCTTTGGCGGGACTCACATGGTAAAGGCGGCGGTGCTCGACCGGCTCTGGACGCGAATGAGCGAGCGCGGCGATTTCCCCATGCTGTCGCAATCGCTGCGCTCTACCATGGCGGCGATGAACAATGACGACCTCGACTTCACCGGCCTCGTGCAGGTGGTGTTGTCCGACTTCGCCCTGACGCAAAAAGTGCTGCGGCTCGCCAACTCGGCCATGTACATGGCGTTCGGCGGCAACATCACGACCGTGTCGCGCGCACTGATGGTGCTCGGCATGGACGCGGTCGGCCATCTCGTGGTCGGCCTGAAGATCGTCGATCACTTTCATCACAGCGCGCCGCGCCGCATCGACGCGAAACTCGAACTGAACCGCACGCTGCTGTCGGGCTGCGTCGCGCGCAAGCTGACCGAGCGCGGCGATCTGCGCGCCGGTGAGGAAGCCGTGGTCTGCACGCTGATGCGGCAGATCGGCAAGCTGCTGGTGGTGTTCTATCTCGACGCCGAATGGGACCAGATTCGCCGCCATATCGACGACGGCACGCTCGAAACCGACGCCTCCATCCTGGTGCTCGGCGTCACGTTCGACGAGATCGGCGCCGAAGCCGCCGTGCGCTGGCGCCTGCCCGACATGATCCGCTCCGGCATGGGCGAGTTCGACCCGCAGGACGTCACGCAGCCGCGCCAGGTGCAGTGGCTGCGCGCCATCACCAATTACTCGACGGCGGTCGCCGACGTGCTCACCCAGCAGAACATGCCGGACTGGGAGCGCGAGCAACGCATCGCCGAACTGGCGCAGGAATATAGCGGCGCGCTGAACACCGATCCCGAAGTACTGCTGGAGATGAGCGTGGCGCTCGCCCGCGAAGAAGGCGGCGATGGCGTGATGCGCGAAATCGTCGAGCTGCGCGCCAATGCGGACGCGATCGCGCGCGAGGCGCTCAATCCCGAGGCACGCATCGCGGTAGGCGTCGAAGATCTGCGCGGACTGCCGCCCGGCAGCCCGCTCGCGCCGGCGCTGGCGATGGCCGCGGAAACGCTGCTCGCCGGCCTCGGCTTTGCGCGCACCGTGGTGTTCGTCAAGCACAGCAACGGCACCTTCAAGGCGCGCCTCGGTCTCGGCCCGAAGATCGACGCCGCGTTGCCGAGACTAACGTTCAACACCGCCTTCGAGCCCGACGTGTTTCATCTGGCGATCGCGAACTCCGTGGGTATCTTCATTGAGAATGCACGCGACCCGAAGATGGTCGCGCGGCTGCCCGAATGGTTCCGCCGCTCATTCGACGACGCCCGTGCCTTCGTGCTGCTGCCGGTCGTCGACGAAAGCGACACGACCGTGGCGCTTCTCTACGGCGACTGGTCGCATAGTCAGGAGCCACGGCGCATCTCACAGAAAGAGATGAGCGTGTTGAATGAACTGGCCAAGGAGTTAGGCCGTTTTTTCGGCTTGGGGCAGATGCGGGAAATGGAGATGATGTGAAGACCTGGCGTGATCGTTGATCACGACGCTTCATTCTCCCCTGTTCTGTATTTGCCCTACGTCAAATTGAAGTCGAGTTAATCCGCGGGGACCGCCATGCCTGGGCATGCCGCGGTCTCCGGCCGAATCACTGATCTCAATCCTCGATTCTTTCCAGCCCTTGCGCGCTACGGTCCGCGACACCGGCCCACGCGCCGGCCGCCAGACCCAGTTCCGCGACCTCGTCCACCGTCAACGGCTGCAAGCGTTCGCACAGCGTGTCGATCTCATCCCACGCGCCGCGTTCGAGCGCTTCGACCGCGGTCAGCAGCAACCCCAGCACGCCCTGTCGATGCAGGATGCCCGCCTGGATCGGACGCGACAACGTCAGCACGTTCAAAGTGCTTTCGAGCGAGCCGCCGAACACCGCGTCGACGAACGAAAACACGCCGGTCAGAAACGCCGCATCGGCTTCGTCGCGGCCGGCTTCGGGCAGGCGCTCGATCGCCAGTTCCATAAAGCGCGCGCGAGTCGCGGCGAGTTGCAGCAAGGGATCGTCCTCGAGGGCGACCTTGCGGCCGTCGGCATAGAGCAGCAGCTGCGTCCAGCGCGCGATGCGGTTGGTGCCGGTTGCGTTGATCGCGTCGCGCAGCGTCGTGACCTTATGGCCGAGGGCAAGACCGCTCGAATTGGCGAGCTTCATCAGATGCATCACCAGCACCGGATTCAGCTTCAGTTCGGCTTCGAGCTGCGCGACGGTCGGATCGCCCGAGAGCAGTTGCAGCAGGTTCAGCAAGGCATGGCGTGGCGCGCTGACGCGGCGCGTCGCCGAAGTCTGCACGCGCGCGAAGAAGTAACCCTGGAAGCGATCGAAGCCGAGTCCGTGGGCCGTTTCGAAATCGGCTTGCGCGTCGATGCCCGAGGCGACCAGCAGCTTGCCCGCCGACTTGAGCACGCTCGCCAGTTTCGGCAGCAGCGCGCGCGGCGCGTGCATGAAATCGATCTTGACGACTTCGGCGTAAGGCAGCAGTTTGGCGAAGGCTTCGTTGGGCTGGGTCACCTCGTCGAGCACGAAGCGATAGCGGCGCCCATGCAACTGGACGATGCGCGCCACCAGCGCCTCGTCGATCTCGATGGTGGGCGCCAATTCGAGCATGAAGCGCTCGGCGGGCAGCCGCAGGATCGCGTCGTCGAATAGCATCTCGCGGCTGACGTCGACATAGGCCGGATGCCCGGTCAGCGCGCCGCGCACATTGCCCTGAAGCAGGCCGTGAAGGATGGCTCGCGCCACGCGTTGCGCCGGATCGGGCGCGCGGCCCGACGCGTTGGCATCGGCCTCGCTGTTCTCATGCCCGGCGGCACGCGCGGCGTCCGCCGTCTCCGCGGGCCATTCCGGTGCACGCACCTTGATCTCGTAGCCGCACAGCATGCCGTCCCGATTCAGAATCGGTTGCCGCGCGAAGCTGGCATTCAGTTGCGCGTCGTCCTGTGCACCCGTTTGGCCCGTCCGGCCCGGGTTCTCGATTGCGATGGTGGTCATTGCACTCCCCCGCTAAGCGCCGCCCAGGCGCTTACTGCTGTATTTGGTTTTCGCTGCACCGTCAGTGCGCGGCCCTGGCGTGAAGCCCGTGGCGCCTGCGGTGCGCTCGCCGATTTTAGCTCAGGCCGCCATGCCCGGACACGTCTATGAAGCAATATCTGGAAATAATTGGAGACACGTCTGAAAGCGACCCTGCGCAAAATCGCCGATACTCTTGTGCAGTGCAGAAGCGTTCCCACCGCGTTTAACCACTTAGGAAAAACATGGACGTCAAAAGCGTGTTGTCAAATGCCTTCGCCATGCCGATCACGAGCCCGGCATTCCCCATGGGCCCGTACCGGTTCATCAACCGCGAATTTCTGATCATCACCTACCGCACTGATCCGGACAAACTGCGCGCCGTGGTGCCCGAGCCGCTCGAGATTGGCGAGCCGCTGGTGCATTACGAGTTCATCCGCATGCCGGATTCGACGGGTTTCGGCGACTACACGGAAAGCGGCCAGGTGATCCCGGTGTCGTACAAGGGCGTGGCGGGCGGCTACACGCTGGCCATGTATCTGGACGACCACCCGCCGATCGCCGGCGGCCGCGAACTGTGGGGTTTTCCGAAGAAGCTCGCGAACCCGGTGCTCTCCGTCCATACCGACACGCTGGTCGGCACGCTCGACTACGGCCCGGTGCGCATCGCCACCGGCACGATGGGCTACAAGCACCGGCAGCTCGATCTGGCGCAGCAGAAAAAGCGCCTCGAAACGCCGAACTTCCTGCTCAAGGTGATTCCGCACGTGGACGGCACGCCGCGTATCTGCGAGCTGGTGCGCTACTACCTGCAGGACATCGATCTGAAAGGCGCATGGACCGGCCCGGCCGCACTCGAACTGGCGCCGCACGCGCTCGCGCCGGTCGCGGAATTGCCGGTGCTGGAAATCGTCGAAGCGCGTCATCTGCTTGCCGATCTGACGCTCGGTCTCGGCGAAGTGGTGTTCGATTATCTCGATCAGCCGGAAGCGAACGTGCGTTGATGAGATAGCGCTCGCCGCTCGCGCCGCTTCAAATGCAAACGGCCGCAATCAGCGGCCGTCTGCATCATCTAAAACGAATCGCGCAAGACGCGCGTTACTTCAACACCACCTTCACGTCGAAGTACTTGGCGGCGAAACGGTCGATCGTGCCGTCCGCCTTCAGTTCCTTGAGCGCCTGGTTCAGCGCGTCCTTCAAGGCCTTGTCGCCCTTGCGGATGCCGAAGCCGACGCCCGCGCCGAGCAGTTTCTCGTCGCTGACGGCCGGACCGGCGAACTCGAAGCCCGCGCCTTGCGGCTTCTTCAGAAAGCCCTTCGAGGCCGCTTCCGCGTCCTGGAACGCGGCGTCGAGACGCCCCGAAGCGAGGTCGGCGTAAATCTGGTCCTGCGTCTGATACGGCACGACATCGACGCCGGCCGGCGCCCAACGCGCCTTCGCGTAGGTTTCCTGAATCGTGCCTTGCAGCACGCCGACATGCTTGCCCTTGAGCGAAGCCGGCGTCGGCAGCAGACCGCTGCCCTTCTTCGCGATCATCTGATTCGGGATCGTGTAGATCGGATCGGTGAAGTCGACCGCCTGACGGCGCTGATCCGTGATCGTCATGTCCGAGTTGATGGCGTTGAACTTGCGCGCCTGCAAGGCCGGGATCAGACCGTCGAACGAGTTCTCGACCCACACGCATTTGGCCTTCAGCTTCGCGCACACGGCATTGCCGACGTCGATGTCGAAACCTTGCAACTCGCCCGACGGCGACTTCGATTCGAACGGCGCATACGACGCCTCGACGCCGAAGTGCACTTCCTTGATATCGGCAGCCGATGCGGTGCCGGCCGTGGCCGACGCCGCTGCGAACAGCGCGAGCGCAGCCATGTTTCGCCAATTCATCTTCATTACGGGTGTTCCTCTACGGTATTGAATAAGACGGAGCCGAATCCGGGCAAGCATGATTGCCGCGCCAAAATTGCGATTCAAACTCGTGCGGCCGCTGTGGTGCAGCGCAACAGCCGCGGGGCCGCGATTGTACAGGCTCCGTCTGCCGTGCCTGCGGGCGCGCCGCGTGGCGCGTTATGCAACGAACGCCGCGAGCCCACGCTTGAATGTGTAATTGGCTGTCGCGCTCAGGCAAAGCCGAACGCGTTAGCGCGCACCGTCGCCGGCTGCAAAATCGCCGCTGAGTTGCTGCGACAGATGCGTATAGACGGCAGCCACATGCGGCAAATGACGGGACTCCGGATGCGCAAGCACCCACACCTGCGACTCGGCTTCATCGAGCGGCGGCGTCAATTGCACGAGATCGTCGCGGCCGCGTGCGAGAAAGGTCGGAAAGATGCCGACGCCGAAACCGCGCACCACCAGTTCGAACACCGCCATCACGCTGTTGGTCTTGTAGCGCGGCTCGACCGTCGGGCAATGACGCTTGCGCCACAGCACCGAAGGATGATCGCCGAGCGAGGCGTCCGGTGCCGCCCAGTCGCAGCGCGCCAGTGTATCGACATCGCTCGCATGGATGCCGCTGCCCTTGGCGGCAAACACCGCGATACGCAGCGGCCCCACGTGCTTGCCGACCAGATGATCCGGCGCGCGGCGCGTGGCGCGCACGGCAATATCGGCATCGCGTTTGGTAAGACTCGCGAGACTGTTGGTCGCGGTCAGTTCGAACGACAACGCCGGATGCAGCGCCGCGAAATCATGCAGCGCAGGCAACACGAGGCCGTACAGCACAGTATCGGTGGTCGTCACGTGGACGCTGCCGGACACGCGGTCGCTGCTTGCCTGCACCGTGGAGCGCGCCGCCGCGAGTTCGCTTTCGATGCGCTCGGCATGCCGCGCCAGTTGCGCGCCGAGCGGCGTGGCGCGATAGCCGCTGCGCGAGCGCTCGAACAGACGTTGTCCCAGCCCGCGTTCGATCCGCTGCACCGAGCGAAAGATAGTGGAGGCGTCGATACCCAAACGCTGCGCGGCTTCCGCCAGCGTGCCGGCGCGCACCAGCGCGAGAATGGTCTGCGTATCCGCCGAAGTCAGTTCGTATTGCGTTTTTGCACGCATGGTTTGGCAAGCCGCCTGTTTATTCCAAATGCGATCCGAGCTACTTTTACCACATGGACTTGTCGGCCGACGAGCTTTGCCACCGGCATCTGCCGGGACTTCATCCTCATCTATAGCGGTGAAAACATGAAACTCTATTACTCGCCGGGCGCCTGTTCGTTGGCGGTTCACATTGTATTGCGTGAAGCGGACCTCGACTTCGAAGGCATCAAGGTCAATCTGCAAACGCACCAGCTCGCCAACGGCGACGACTATTACGCGATCTCGCCGCGCGGCTATGTGCCCCTGCTCGAATTCGCCGATGGCTCGCGCCACACCGAAGGCGCAGCGCTGCTGCAATACGTCGCCGATCTTGCGCCCGAGTCGGATTTGCTGCCGCCCGCGGGTTCGCCGCAGCGGCTCGAAGCGCTCCGATGGCTCACGTATATCAGCACGGAATTGCACAAGACGTTCAGTCCGTGGCTCTGGCATCAGGAGACGGCCGAATCGACGAAGGCCGAATGCCGCACGAAACTCGCCACGCGTTTTGGTGAACTGGAACGTGTGCTTGCGGCGCGCGACTATCTGACGGGACAGTTCTCGGTCGCCGATGCGTATGCGTTCACCGTGCTGAGTTGGGCACGCATGCTGTCGATCGATCTCGGCGCTTATCCGAAGCTGGAGGCGTATCTGGAGCGCGTTGCGGGACGACCGAGGGTGCGTGAGGCGATGGTGGCGGAAGGCTTGCTCCGCGCGAATGCGGCTTAAGCGACCTCGCGCGCTGAAAACGTTGCGCGTCTTGGCGCGCAACGTTTTCGGTCTTGCGTGGTGAACTACACGAGTTTCGACAGCGTGTCCTGCGTCGTCTCGATGACCATCAAGCCGGCGCGCAAACCGGGCTTGACGGTCGCGTTCGGGAACACGAGCCGTTCCTCGCCGTGCTGCACGACATAACGGTACTCGCCGTCGCGCGCGAGCACGGTGTCTTTTGCGAACGGCGTGAAATTCGCCACATCGGCGGCGACCAGCAATTCGAACGCATCGCTTTGCTTGGTGATCTGATCGATGACCGTGAACGCCCGCGGCATAGTCCCCTGCACGTCGCCACGCATGCCGGCCAGCAGGTGACGCACCGCGTGATCGGCGCCGGCGAAACGCGTCAGATCGTTCTGACCGAACGGACGCACCTTGCCGAGTTCCAGCGTGCACGCTTCAGCGCCGCACGCCTGCGCGGTGAAATGCGAATACGTATTGCCCTTGGTGGTGTGCAACAGCACCGCACTAATATGCGCCTCGCCGAGCCATTCGAACATCGCGCGCGAAAACGGCTTGCCGGTATGCGGCACCAACGCGAACTGTTCGAAGGCGGACGCGCGGATCGCCGTGTGCATGTCGATATGCCAACGCGCGCCGGGCTCGCTCGATGCTGCCGCGAAGAATTGCGTCGCAGCCTGTTCGAGCGCAGCGGCACGCGGTGCTTCGTAACTCTGCGGCACTTGCAGATGACGGCCGCTGAAAAGGCGGTTCAGATCATCGTCGCGATAACGGCACGCGTCGCGCATGGCGTCGACGTTGCCGAGAATCACCAGCAGGCGGCAAGTCAGCGCGGCTGTGCCCCGTGCGATGTCGCGCACCAGAAACGCCAGCAGTTCGATCGGCGCGGTTTCGTCGCCGTGCACGCCGGCGGAGACTAGCACACTGCGCACGCTCTCTTCCTGCGCCGCCGGTTCCATCAGCAGCACGCCGTCGTCCAGCCACGACCAGCGCACGCCGCCGGCACACGTGCCTTGTGCTTCACTCGCGGCCGGCCGCGTGCCTGCCAGCGTGTAGGCGAGGAAATCGTCGAGCAGCGAAACCGGCATATCGCGCTCAGCGCTGGAAGTCATACAGCGAACCCAAGCCGAGAATCTGCGTCAGTTCGTCGAGCGCGGTGCGCGACTCGGCGAGCAATTGCGGATCGGTCAGATCGGCCGGCGCGAGGCGGTCGCGATAATGTTTTTCGATCCACGCATCCAGACGGCCGAACAACGTGTCGTTGATCCACACGCCTTGCGTGACCGCCGCGCGCTCCGCGTCGTCGAGTACGACGCGCAGACGCAGACACGCCGGGCCGCCGCCGTTCTTCATGCTTTCGCGCAGATCGAACACCAGCACGTCGTCGATCGGGCCCGCATGCGACGCCAGATCGTCGAGATATGCGGCCACGCGCGGGTTTTCGCGGCATTCCTGCGGCACCACCAGCACCTGCTTGCCGTCCGGGCGCGTCAGCAGCTGGCTGTTGAACAGATACGACGTGACGGCGTCGGCCACGCTCACCTGCGCGTCCGGCACTTCGATCACGTTGAAGTCCGCTTTCAGGCCAGTGAGCTTCGAGCGCAATTCGTCGTACACCGCGTTCTGTTCGACGAACGCCAGTTGATGACAGAACAGCGTATTGCGATTGCCGACCGCGATCACGTCGTTATGGAACACGCCCGCGTCGATCACGTCGGGATTCTGCTGCGCATAAACCGTCGCCGCCTCAGCAAGGCCATGACGATGCGCGACCGCACGGCTCGCTTCGAAGGTTTGACGTGCCGGGAAGCGCTTCGGCTCCGGCCCGCGACGATACTCGCTGCGCCCATACACGAAGAATTCGACGCCACGTGCCGCATAGTCCGCGCAAAAGCGCGTGTGATTCGCTGCGCCTTCGTCGCCGAGCGCGGGCGTGCCCGGCAGCGCCTCGTGCACCACGAAGCGGTCGGTGTCGTTGAAAATAGCGCCCAGCGTGCGGCGCGTCGACTCATGTTCGATCGCGCGATGCAGCTTGCTGCACAGATTGGCCGGCGTGAAGTGCACGCGGCCGTCGTGCGTATCCGCGGACGGACTCACAGTCGCCGCATTCGCAGTCCACATCGCCGAAGCCGAACTCGCGGCGGCCAGCAACTCGGGCGCGTCTCTTGCCACGCGCGCGATCACGGTCGCGTCGTCGCCGGAAAAACCGAGATCGCGCAACAGACGCATCGACGGACGCTCCTGCGGCGGCAACACGCCCTGATGAAAGCCGAGATCGGCCAGTTGCTTCATCTTGCGCAGGCCCTGCCGCGCCGCCGCCTTCGGATTCGCAATCGACTTATCGTTGTTCTGCGACGCGACGTTGCCGAACGAGAGCCCCGCGTAGTTGTGAGTCGGGCCGACCAGGCCGTCGAAATTAGCTTCAGAGGCTTGCATCGTCGATCCTTAGAATTGAAGGCCCGGCGAAACGCTCGCGGGCATTTGCAGTTGCGCGCTTTCGACGGACGCCATCGGGAACGCGCAGTAGTCGGCGGCATAGTACGCGCTCGGCCGATGATTGCCCGAGCGGCCCGGCCCGCCGAACGGCGCGCCCGACGAGGCGCCGTTGGTCGGCCGGTTCCAGTTGACGATGCCGGCGCGGATGGTGCGCTGGAAGTGCGTCCAGAGCGCTTCGTCGTCGGCGAGCAGGCCGGCGGAGAGGCCAAATTCAGTGTCGTTCGCCTGCTCCAGCGCTTCGTTGAAGCTGCCGTAGCGGATGATTTGCGCGAGCGGCCCGAAGTGCTCTTCGTCCGGCAGATTCTTCACGGCGGTCACGTCGAGAATCGCCGGCGTGACGAAGCCGAGCTTCGGATCGCGCTGCTCCATCTTCAGCAACGCCTTGGCGCCATCGGCCAGCAAGCGTTCCTGCGCGGCGACGAGGCGCGACGCCGCGCGTGCCGAAATCACGGCGCCCATGAAGGGCTGCGGATCGGCGTTGTATTCACCGACGGTGATGCGCGACGTGACTTCGGTCAAGCGTTCCAAGAAACGATCGCCGAATGCATCGTTCGGCACGAAAATGCGACGCGCGCACGTGCAGCGCTGCCCCGCCGACAGAAACGCCGACTGGATCGTGTGATGCACGGCGGCATCGACATCGGCCACCGGTCCGATCACGAGCGGATTGTTGCCGCCCATTTCCAGCGCCAGCACGATTTCCGGGCGGCCGCCGAATTGCTTGTGCAGCAATGTTCCGGTATCCGAACTACCCGTGAAGAACAGGCCGTCGATCTGCCGATGATTCGCGAGCGCAATGCCGGTGTCCTTCTCGCCTTGCACGAGGTTCAGCACGCCCGCGGGCAAACCGGCGTCGCGCCAGATCTGCACGGTCAGCGCGGCGACGCCGGGCGCGAGTTCCGACGGTTTGAACACGACCGCGTTGCCCGCGATCAGTGCCGGCACGATGTGTCCATTCGGCAAATGCCCCGGAAAGTTGTAAGGCCCAAACACGGCCACCACGCCATGCGGACGATGCCGAAGCACGGCTGTGCCGTCCGCCATCGCCGAACGCTTCTCGCCGGTTCGTTCGTTATAGGCCTGAATCGAAATCTCGACCTTGGCCGCCATCGAAGCCGCTTCAGTGCGCGCTTCCCACAACGGCTTGCCGGTTTCGCGGCCGATCGCTTCAGCCAGCGCTTCCTTGCGTTCGGTCACGAGCGCGGCGAAGCGGCGCACCACGCCGCAACGCTCGTCGAGGCTCAACGCCGACCACGCGGCGAAGGCGCGGCGTGCGCTGCGCACCGCACGATCGACGTCGTCCGCCGAGGCGCTGTTGCCTTCCCACACTGTCGCGCCCGTGCCCGGGTTGTGCGACGCGAATGCGGGTCCTGTGCCGGCGGCCCATTCGCCGTCGATGAAAAGCTCGCTCATGATCATCCCTGTTTGTGTTTCTGCGGCAGCACGCGCACGAGGTCGCCTGCCTTGACGTCGAGTGCCGCGGCTTCGGTTGCGCTCAGGCGGAACACGCCGTCCCGCGGCACGCCTGCCACCACGCCGACGCGAAAATCGCCCAACGACGTATTCGATACCATCGATTTCGGCCCATCCTGCGGCGCGCTCGACGCGCCGATCTCGACCTGCACCACCACGCTCTCGCGCACCGTGCGCAAGTCGGCGATATGGCATTCGAGCACCGGACCCGCGTCGAAGATATCGACGTGATTCTCGTAACGCAGCCCTTCCGATTCGAGCATGCGGCGCGCCGGAATCGTGTCGTTATGCGTCAGGCCGACGCATTGCTGCGCCTCTTCCGGCAACAACTCGACATACACCGGATAGCGCGGCATCAACTCCGCGAGAAACGCCTTGCGGCCATGCGAGCTCAGGTAGTCCGCCGCGTTGAAATCGATCTGGTAGAAATGCGAGCCGACCGCGCGCCAGAATGGCGAGGTGCCTTCGGCGTCGAAATGGCCGCGCAATTCCGCGCACAGACGCTGCGGAAAACGCTCGCGAAACTGCGCGAAAAACATGAAGCGCGAACGCGACAGCAAGCCACCCACGCCACTCGTGCGATAACGCGGACTGAGGAACAGCGAGCACACTTCGGCATAACCCGTCAGGTCGTGCGAGATGTTCAACGCGCGCATGCGCGTCCAGATGCCGAGGTCCTGGCTCGCGTGCACCACCGTGCTCACGCGATAGTTGTAGAACGGTTGTTGCAAACCGACCGCGGTTTCGATGCCGCACACGCCGGCGACGTCGCCCGTGTCGGTGTCTTCCATCACGAAGAAGTAGCCGGCTTCATGCGGCTCGGCCTTGTCTTCCATCGTGCGGCGCGCGCGTTCCACGCGTGCCGCGAGTGCCTCGCGGTCCGGCTTGAAAGTGGTGAGACCCGGACCGGTTTCCTGCGCGAGCCGCATGAGCGCGTCCACATCGCCTCGTTGCACAACGCGAACCACGATCATCGTGCCTCTCCCGAATGTTCATCCTGATGCGGCTGGTGCAGCGGCACGCAGCGCACCGTGTCGCCTTCTTCCACGCCGAGCGCAGCACGCGCCGCATGCGGCAACGCCGCGCCGGCTTCCTTGCCGGCCGCCAGGTCGCCGAGCACGCAACGGAACTCGCCGTCGGCGCCGTTATGCGCGATCAGATACGTCGAACCGTTAGCGGCCGCATTGATCTCGTGCACCACGCGTGTTTCGTTGCGCGTCACGCAGGCGCTGCGATCCACTTGCGCGGTCAACACCGGACCCGCGTCGAAGATGTCGATGAATCGGTCCGTCTCGAAGCCTTCTTCGAGGTGAATGTCATAAGCGAGCAAGGCCTTCGAATCCGGCTCGCCGAGCACGCGCTGCGCCGCCTCGGGCAGCAACGGCACATAGATCGGATACGTGGGCATCACTTCGGCGATGAACGTGCGGCTGCGACCGCCCGATTCGATCTCGATGTCGGCGAAGTCGCGGCCGAAGAACTTGCGCCCCACCGCTTCCCAGAACGGCGACACGCCGTTTTCGTCAGTCACGCCGAGGAGCAGCGAGAACACCTCGGGCGTGAAGCGCTTGCGATTGGCGGCGATATACATCATCCGCGCGCGCGACATCAGATGCGCGGCAGCGTCGCCACGCAGCGACGGATCGATGTAATAGCCCGCGAGGCGGCTCTTGCCGGTCAGCTCATGCGACATGGTCAGCGCGTGAATCTTGCGGTTCACGTGCAGTTCGCGCGACGCATGAATCAGCGCGTCGTTGCGAAACGCGTAGAACGGGTCCGAATAACCGGCCGCGGCGACGATACTCGCCGTGCCCATCAGCTTGCCGCTCTGCGCATCTTCGAGCACGAACAGGTAGAACTCCTCGCCCGGAAAATCGACTTCCGCGCGAAACGAGTCTTCCGACAACGCAACGCGCGCTTCGAGCGCACGCCGGTCGTGCGGCAGGGAGTGCAGCACCGGTTGCGCGGTGCGCGCCATATGTTCGAGCGCGTCGAGATCGGCGAGGCGGCCTGGGCGTACGAAGAGCATCATCGTTCCTGTTGAATGTGACGCATGATCAATGCCTTGGATCAGTTCGATGCGGCTTCGGCCTTCGCGCCGACAATGCTCTCGATGGCCTTGGCAAGTCGCTCGAAGCCTTCGTTCATGTCGTCGAGCGGCATGATCAGCGACGGCACGAAACGCAGCACGTCAGGGCCGGCCATCAGCATGATCACGCCATGCTGACCCGCTGCCGTGACGAAATCTTTCGCGCGGCCTTTGAATGCGTCGGTCAGTTCCGCACCGATCAGAAGACCCCGGCCGCGCACTTCCGTGAACAGGCCGAAGCGCTCGTTGAGCTTCGCCAAATGGCCCTTCAACGCTTCACTGCGAGCGCGCACGCCTTCGAGCAGCTTCGGATCGCTGACCAGCTCGACCACCTTTTCAGCGATCGCCGAGCCGAGCGGATTGCCGCCGTATGTCGTGCCATGCACGCCGACCTTGAAATGCGCGGCCAGTTCGTTGGTGGTCAGCATCGCGCCGATCGGGAAACCATTGCCGAGCGCCTTGGCGGTGGTCAGGATGTCCGGCGTCACGCCGGTTTCCTCGTACGCGTAGAAATAGCCGCTGCGGCCCACACCCGTTTGTACTTCGTCAAAAATCAGCAGTGCGCCGTGCTGATCGCAGGCTTCGCGCAGCGCCTTCAGGAACGCCGGATCCGCCGGGATGACGCCGCCTTCGCCCTGAATCGGCTCGACGATCACCGCGCAGGTTTGCGCGCCGATGGCTTTCTTTGCTGCTTCGATGTCGTTGTACGGCAGATGCGTGATGCCGGCCGGCACCGGGCCGAAGCCTTCCGAATATTTCGGCTGGCCGCCGACGCTGACCGTGAAGAACGTGCGGCCATGGAACGACTGCGTGAACGAGATGATTTCCGCCTTGTCGACGCCGTGGCGATCGAACGCGACGCGGCGCGCCAGCTTCAACGCGGCCTCGTTCGCTTCCGCGCCCGAGTTGGCAAAGAACGCGCGGTCGGCGAACGTCAGGTCTTCGAGGCGTTTGGCGAGACGCAGCACCGGCTCGTTGGTGTAACCATTGCCGATGTGCCACAGCTTGCCGCCTTGCTCATGCAGCACGTTCAGCAACTCAGGATGCGCATGGCCCAAAGCGGTGACGGCGATGCCACCGGCGAAGTCGATATAGTCGCGGCCTTGCGTATCCCAGACGCGTGAGCCGAGACCGCGATCCGGCACGAAGGCGGCGGGCGAAAACACCGGCACCATGACTTCGTCGAAGGTCTGGCGTGTCACTGTCAGGTCGTTCATGGCAAATCCTCGTTACAGGTGAGAGGTAATACAGGTAGTGTAGGAAACCGCACGCGATACGTCTTGCGCATACGCGACGCTTTCTATGAGGTTCCACGCGAATCGGCAGGCGTTCAGGCCGAGCCGACGCGCGGCGGTCCGCGCCTGGTGCACCTTTCAGTCCGCGCTTCAGTCCGCGTTCCGATCCGCGATTCAGTCCGTTTCTGTCCGTTTCAGTCCGCCTGATCCGGCCGTTCGATCAGCGCGCCCGGCCGTGGCTCGCTGGCCGTGGCGCCGCTTGCGCCGGTCTGCTTGTCGATCCAGTTACGACGATCCTCTCGCGGTGTGACATCAAAGCGTTCACGGTACGCATTCGAAAAGTGCGCCGCCGACGAAAAACCGCAAGCGAGACTGATCTGCACCACCGACTTGCTGGTGCGCTGCAATTGCGTGCGCGCTTTCGAAAGCCGCAGTCCCAGATAGTATTTGGACGGCATCGAGCCGAGATACTGGCGAAACAGGCGCTCCAACTGCCGCCGCGACACGCCGACAAGGCCCGCGATCTCATCGGTGGTGAGCGGGTCTTCGATATTCGCTTCCATCAGCAGCAACGCGTCGTTCAGGCGCGGATGACGCTCGCCCGGCGCGGTCACGAACGGAATGCGCTGCCGCTCCTCGCCCGCGCGCAACACGCCGACGCCGAGTGTGTCCGCGATGCGATCCGCGAGTTCGGGACCGTGCTCGCGGCCGATCATCGCCAGCATGAAGTCGACGGTCGCCTGACCGCCCGCGCAGGTCGCGCGATCGCGGTCGATTTCGAAAATCTGTTGCGTGACGATGGAGCGTTCGAACTGCTCGGAGAACTGCTGATAGGTTTCCCAGTTGACGCTCACGCGATAGCCGGACAACTGCCCTGCCATGGCGAGCCACCAGACCCCGTGATGAATGCCGGTAACGAGCGGCGTGCGCTGCCCAACGCGCGACAGGCTGGCGAGAAAGAGGCGATAGTCGGCGAATTGCTGAAAGCGCTCGCTGACAATGATCAGCCAGTCGCACGCAATCGCATCGCCGAAGGCGGCGTCGGCCGGCCAGTGCGCGCCGCCCGCGAGCGGCACCGCGCGGCCGTCCCACGAGCACACCTGCACGCGGTACAGCGCGCGGCCGTCGATTTCATTGGCAAGATTGAGCGCGTCGACAATCGGCCCGACGCCCGACATCGACACGGGCGGCAAGGCGACGATGGCGACCTGCGTGGTGCGAGCCGGGCTGGACGTGCGGGGCATCGAGTGAATCCGCGCGAGCCGCGCGTTACTTCAGGCTACCGGACAGGAACTGCTTGAGCCGCTCGCTGCGCGGCGTGGTCAGCACTTCCGCGGGCAAGCCTTCTTCTTCGGTGCGGCCTTGATGCAGGAACATCACATGGTTCGACACGTTGCGCGCGAAACCCATTTCGTGCGTGACGACGATCATGGTGCGGCCTTCTTCGGCAAGCTTCTGCATGACCTTCAGCACTTCGCCGACCAGTTCGGGATCGAGCGCGGAAGTCGGCTCGTCGAACAGCATCACGTCGGGGTCCATGGCCAGCGCGCGGGCAATCGCCACACGCTGCTGCTGCCCGCCCGACAGATGCGACGGATACTGCTTTTCGAGGCGCGGCGCGAGACCGACCTTCTCGAGATATTCACGCGCGCGGTCTTCGGCTTCCTTGCGCTTCAGGCCCAGCACATGCATCGGCGCCTCAATGATGTTCTCGATCACATTCATGTGCGCCCACAGGTTGAAATGCTGGAACACCATGGAGAGCTTCGTGCGAATGCGCTGCAACTGCTTGTGATCGGCGACTTCGAGATTGCCGGCACGATCGACTTTCGTCTTTACCATCTCGCCGTCCACCACGATCTGCCCGGCGTTCGGCCGTTCGAGAAAATTGATGCAGCGCAGGAAGGTGCTCTTGCCCGACCCGCTCGCACCGATGATGCTGATCACGTCGCCCTTGTTCGCATTGAGCGACACGCCCTTGAGCACTTCGTTGTCGCCGAAGCGCTTGTGGATGTCCTGTACGGCGAGCTTGCAAGCTTCGGTCTGAGTCGTGTGGAGCAAGATGCTCTCCCTTTGAAAATACGGATCAATCTTCGTGACGGCGCGAGGATAACGTGCCACACACTACAAACACGGCGCGTTTCAATGCGTACGCACCGCCAGGTAACCTAGCCAATGACGCTCAGCGCGGCGAAATAAAGCCACCAGCCCGAACGACACCACCAGGTAAATCAGCGCCGCGAGGCCGAACGCGTCGAACGACTGGTAGGTGGCCGAGTTCGCGTCGCGCGCCACCTTCAGGATGTCCGGCACCGTGGCCGTGAAGGCGACCGTGGTGGCGTGCAGCATCAGGATCACTTCGTTACTGTACAACGGCAAGGCCCGGCGCAGCGCGGACGGTATCACAATGCGCCGGTACATCGTGAACCAGCTCATGCCGTAGGCGCGGGCCGCTTCCACTTCGCCGTGCGAGGTCGAACGGATCGCGCCGGCGAAAATCTCCGTGGTGTACGCGCAGGTGTTCAGTGCAAAGGCGAGAATCGCGCAGTGAAAACCGCTGCGGAAAAACGCGTCCAGCACTTGATGCGAGCGCACGAATTCGAGGCTATACATACCGGTGTAGATCAACAGCAACTGCACGTACAGCGGCGTGCCGCGAAACACGTAAGTGTAGAGACGCACCGGCGTGGAGAGCCAGCGCTTCTTCGACACGCGCGCCACCGCCAGCGGAATCGCCGCGCAGAAGCCCATCCCGACCGATGCCACCAGCAGCCACAGCGTGACCGCTAAGCCGGACATGCGCTGGCCGTCCCAGTACAGGAACGCGCGCCAGAATTGATTGAGGATGTCGATCATGGTCTCAGAGCTCCGCGTGCCGCACGCCGATCGAGTAGCGCTTTTCCAGCCAGATCAGCACGAGATTCGACGCGGTGGTGATCGCCAGATAGATCAACGCGGCGATCAGGATGAAGAAGAACATGTTGAAGGTGCTTTTGCCGGCGTCCTGCGCGGCTTTGACCACGTCGGCGAGACCGATGATCGACACCAGCGCCGTCGCCTTCACCAGCACCTGCCAGTTGTTGCCGATGCCCGGCAGCGCGAAACGCATCATCTGCGGGAACAGGATGCGCGTGAACACGCGCGCGCCGCTCATGCCGTACGCGCTGCCCGCTTCGAGCTGGCCGCGCGGCACCGCCAGAAACGCACCGCGAAAGGTCTCGGTGAAGTACGCGCCGTAGATGAAGCCGAGCGTGAGCACGCCGGCCACGAACGGGTCGATATCAAACTGCGGCAGATTCAGCGCGTCGGTGAGATTGTTGACCGCGATCTGGATGCTGTAGAACAGCAGCAGCATCAGCACGAGGTCGGGCACCGAGCGGATCAGTGTCGTGTACCCGGTCGCGATTGCCCGCAGCGGGCGGTTGAACGAGAGTTTCGCCGCCGCGCCCGCGAGGCCGAGCAGCACGGCGGCCGCCAGCGACAGGACGGACAGCTCGATCGTCTGGATCGTGCCGGCCAGCAACACCGGACCAAAGCCGTATAGGAACACGCGTGTCTCCATCCAGGTTTGTTTGAGGATGTGTCGGACGGTGTCGGCTTGTGTCTGCCCCACTCGTCCAGCATGGCGCGGAGTCTCGCAAGCGAAAATTAATTTCTCAAAGGCCTGCGGAAGCTTTGTTGCGATGCAGCAAGACGTGCTTTGGCGCGCTGCGCAGCTTGCAGAGCTTGGTTTTGCGGGGAATTGGGATTTGTAAGGCGGGAAGCGCGCGGCGAGCGCCGCCGCGATTTAGCAAGTTTCGGGTCGCTTTTTCGATAGACGCTAATCAATCCCCAGCCTTGCCCGAATCGCCGGCAGCATATATTCCACCGCCGCGCGCCCTTCCTCGATGGCCGGCGCCGCGCGATGAAAGTCGAAAATCCCCATGCCGCCGAGTCGCGGCTGGATCAGGATATCCGCCGGTTCGCCCGCGAGGCGGCTGCGCGAAATCCGCACCTGCATGATGTCGATGCTCTGCGCGATCGAACTCAGCATGGACGGCACGCGTGCGCTCGGCGCGGGCGGCACGCGCACGTCGTCGGTGGCGCGCGCCTCGGCGGGCGCGAGCCAGCTCGGCCAGGGCTTGCCGTTGCGGCGCAGCGCGAGCGGCGGCGGCGCCGTTGGATCGATGGCGGGCGTGTCGACCACCGCGCCGCCGAAATCGCGGCCATTCAGAATATCGTTGTTCAGATCGACGGCGATCACGCAGTCCGCGCGCATGCCGCGCGCCACCGAAACCGGCACCGGGTTGCTCAAGCCGCCGTCCACCAGCCAGACGCCGTTGTGCCACACCGGCGTGAAAATCCCGGGAATCGCAATCGAGGCGCGCACCGAGTCCAGCACGCTGCCGTCCTGCAGCCAGCTTTCGCGGCCCGAATCGAGTTCGGTGGCGACCGCCGCGAACGGCATGTTCAACTGCGCGATCGAGCGGCCATTGAATTTGTCGGCGAACAGCTGGATCACCTTGCGCCCGCCGAGCAGGCCGCCCGAAAACCGCAGATCGAGCAGGCGCACCACCGTCTGCCACGTGAGCCGCGAGACCCACTCCTCGAGCCAGTCGAGATCGCCGTTCGCGTACACCGCGCCCACCAGCGCGCCGATCGACGTGCCGCAGATCACATCGGGCTTGATGCCCGCATCGTGCAGCGCGCGAATCGCACCGATATGCGCCCAGCCGCGCGCGGCGCCGCCCCCTAACACCAGCCCGATCCGACTGTATCGACGTCGACGAATCATCTTCTTCCCCGCTTCTGTCTTCTACCTTCTATCGCCCACGGATCACGTCGGAGCGCGATGTCGTGTACACCTTCTGAAACTGGTCGAAATGCACGTTGAAAATCCCCTCTTCGGTCACGCCGCCTTCGCGCCATTTCCAGCTCCATACGGTTTCCGGCTTGAGCGGAAACACCGCGATCTGACCGGGCTTGCCGAGCAGGCGGCGCACTTCGTCCTCGCTCATACCCATGCGGATCTTCGCGAAGTTGGCCGCCGTAAGCACCTGGGTGATCGCCTGCAATTTGCCGTCACGATCGATGTCGACCATGTACGTATTCAGGCCTTGCGGGCCGCGCGGATATTCGAAGCGTTTCGAACCGTCGGTGAACGTGCGCTCGGTTTCCGGCTTGCCCATCTGGTCGCGGATCTGCGCTTCGGTCGTGACGCCCGGCGTCATGTCCTTTAGCAGCAACGCATCCGGTTTGACGGCGTTGAAGAATTCCTTGAGTTTTTGCACGGCGCGGTCGCTCGATTGGTCGTCGCAACCGGCCAACGCGACGCACGCGGCCAGCATGGCGACAGTCAGCAGTTTGAGGCTCACAGCGAGTTTTTCCTGTACGGACGCAGGCTGCGAAGGCCCGCATCCCGTTGTGTAGTGTCTGCTACAGGATAACCGCGCACGGGCAAAACCGCGAGCGGGCGCGGCACGGCGGTGTGCGCCGTCGTACATGGTGGCGGAGGCAAGAGTCGGCGACGGCGGGAAGTCACGCGGCAAACCACGTTGAAAACCGTCGCCACAAGCAAAAAGGCGACGCTGTGCAAAGCGTCGCCGGGTCGGTCGGTACGGTCAACCGGAAAGTGGAAGCGGCCGACTGGGCCGCCTGAAAACGAAGCACCGCGGACGACGCGCAGCGGTCTGGTCCCGGACGAAGCGGTGAGCAACCTTGGCCGCTCACCTTGCGCCATCGCCGGAATGGCAAACCGCTGCTTGATTGGCCGCCCTGGTCCCTCGATAAGCCTTCCAAGTGCAGCTAATCTAAACGGATTGGCGGGTTTAGACGAGAGCGCGTTTACACCGAATCGGCAGATGATTTGCGTTGGGTGGCGAGGTCGTCAGCGACTTTCGACGAGACGTTTCAAGCGCGCGAAATCGATGCAAAGCCCGCGCGTCCCACCGCCTGCAGCGCCGAGTCATTCTGCGGCGTGTGAATCCGCGCGCACAGCACGTCGCGATAGTGACGCTCGAGCGGATTGTCGCGCGAAAGACCGGGGTTGCCGCTCGCTTCGATCGCCAGCTGCACCGCTTCGATTGCCTGATTCGTCACCGTGTATTTGACGAGCGGCGCTTCGTCGAGCGTCACGTGTTCGGCACGCGCGCTCGCGTCGAGCAGCACGCGATTGTTGACCAGCAGCGCGTCGATGCGGCCGAGCGTCTGCTGGAAGGCCGGCAGGCTCGACAGCGGCGCGCCGAGACTGCCGGGCGTGCGATCGGCGGCCCATTGCGCGAACCAGTCGCGCGCGGCCCGCGCGATGCCGTCGTAGACCGCCGACAACAGCACGCTCATCCACGCCATGCCGAGCGCGTCGAGCCCGGCGCCCGGCGCGCTTGGCGGATGCACGTCCACTGCATGCGCGGCCGGCACGAACACGTTGTCGAACACCAGTTCGTGACTGCCGGTGGCGCGCATGCCGAGGTGATTCCACTCGCTGCCCACCCGCACGCCGGGCGTGTCGCGGTGCACCAGCCACACGCCGACGCGCGGCGGCGTCTCGTCGCTGCGCGCCCACACCGCGAGCCAGCTGAGACCGGGGCTGCCGTCGAATACAGCTTGCTGCCGTCGATCAGCCAGCCGTCCGCGTGGCGCTTCGCGATGGTCGACGGCAAGCCGCCGCGCGCGGGCGAGCCAAGTTCGGGTTCGACGCGCAGCGAGTTGATCAAAGCGCCCTCACGCACCGCTTCGCGCGCCACGCGTTCGCGCAGGTCGACCGGCCAATGCGGATTGCCCTGCAAGCGATGATGAAACAGATACTGCATTACAACCACCAGCGCCGTGGACGGCTCGCCGCGCGCCACCGCGCGCACCACCTTCAAGGCCTGCGGCAAGCTCGCGCCCGCGCCGCCGAGCGCTGTGGGCACCGTCAGCGAAAGCAGATCGAACTCGTGCAGGCGCGCGAGATTTGCATGCGGGAATTCAGCCGTGCGGTCATGGTGCGCGGCGCTTGCGGCAAACTCGTTCGTGAGTTGCGCCAGCAATGCGTCGAATGCATCGCTATCGAGCGGTGGATGACGCCGTGTCACGGCGCTGTCGGCAATCGGGGCGTTCATGCGGAGACTCCGGCTGGCCGCGTCAAGGCAACGGGAAGCTGCGATCGAAGCTCGGACGCACGTCCAGATGCGCGCGGATCACGTTGGCGGCTTCGTAGGTATCCGCCGTGCGCTGCTGGGCGGCCACGACGCTGTCGTCGATCGCCACCGGATGCACCTGGCCGCGCTGATAGACAGTCTTCAGCACATCGGTCGGCAGGCCCGTGACGCGCGACTGCATCGTCGCGACTTCGTCGGGATGCGAGAGCGCCCAACGCTGACCGATCGCCACGCGCCGCAAGAAATCGGCGAGCTGCGCGCGCTTGTCGGTGATCGCGCGTTCAGTGGCGACCTGATAGCTCAGCCCTTCCGAAAGACCCACGCCGTTGGCGATGATGCGGTCGTGATCGCGCGCTTCGCCGAGCGCGGTGTACGGATCCCAGACCGACCACGCATCGACGCTGCCCGAGGCAAGCGCCGCTTTCGCATCGGCGGGCGCGAGGAATACGAAAGTGACGTCGGTGAGCGGCACGTTGGCCTTTTTCAATGCGGCGAGCGCGAGGTAGTGGCCGATCGAGCCGCGCGTCGTGGCAATGCGCTTGCCCTTCAGACTCGCCGCGTCGTTGAGCGGCGACTGCGCGCCGACGACGATCGCCAGATCCAGCGGATTCGAGCGCGTCGCCGCGACCGCCCTCACCCGCGCGCCGGCGGCCAGCGCGAAGACGAGCGGCGCATCGCCGAGACCGCCGACATCGACCGCGCCCGCATTCAATGCTTCGCCGAGCGGCTGCGCCGCCGGAAAGTTGAACCATTCGATCTTGTACGGCAGGTCTTTCAACTGGCCGGACGCTTCCAGAATGCCGCGGGTTTGCAAGGATTGGTCGCCGACCTTGAGCACCAGCACATCGGCTCCGTATGAAGGCGCGGCGCACAGCAATGCCGACGCTGCAAGCGCGGCAACGCCGGGCGTTGTGGACAACGCGCGTTTCAGAACAGATCGGATTGCGAAATAAAAACGGGAGGTCGTCATGGGCAGCGCGTACGTCGTGGCAACGAGTGGATTTGTCATCGACGATAAGGCAGGCCTTTGTATAAGACAAACGCATTATTCTGCTAAGCAAATATGCGTAATTTTCTTGCGCGACCCAACGCGATCATGCGCCGGCGCGGGTATCATCGGGCGGATTCTTTTGTGCTTCCATCCGGTTACCGCTCATCATGAAGATCGACGAAATCGACGCCTACGTCACCGTGATTCGCTGTCAGTCGCTGCAGCAGGCGGCGCTCTCGCTCGGCCTCACGCAACCGGCGATCACGCGCCGTCTGCAGAATTTCGAGGAAGCGCTCGGCGTCGAACTGCTCGACCGCAATACGCGTCCGCTCAGGGCGACGGCCACGGGACGCATCGTCTACGAACAATGCCGCGTGATCCAGCGCGAACTCGACGTGCTGCGGGAGATCGTCGCCACCGACACGCCGCCGGTCGGCACGCTGCGTCTCGGCGTCGCGCAGACGATCGCGGATATCGCGCTGACCGAGGCGATGCGCGGCCTGAAAACGGAGTATCCCGATCTGCAGGCGCGCGCGTCGACCGGCTGGGGCAGCCAGTTGCTGCAACGCGTGGAACAGGGCGAACTCGACGCCGCCGCGATCCTGTTGCCCAGCAATAAGAGCTTCGACGACGCGCTGTCGGCCCGCTCGCTAGGTCGCATCAAACTGGCGGTGGTCGCGCAGAAAGGCCTGCTGAAAAGGCGCGCGCATACGCTGGCGGAATGCCAGTCGATCGGCTGGGTGTTGAATCCGGACGGCTGCGGTTTCCGCGACGGCCTGCAACGCGCGCTCACCGGGCTCGGGCTCGCCCTCAAGCTGAATCTGGAAACGCTCGGCACCGAGTTGCAATTGCAACTCGTCGCGGACGGCAACGGCCTGGGTCTCGTGCCGCTGCCGCTCCTGCAAGCGAGCGCTCATGTGGACACGCTCGATATCGTGACGGTGAGCGACTTCAAGCCGCTCATCGATATCTGGCTCGTGCAGCCGCGCGTGCTCGGCAAACTGCAACGGCCGGTCGAGCGTTTCGGCGCGGCTGTCGAACGGCAGTTCAAGGAAGCGCGCGCGCAGCGCGCGGCCTGAGGCGCTCAGATCACGCGAAACCCATGCGTACCATCGCGCCCGAGTTGCGCGACGAGACCATACTCCCATTCCAGATACGCGTTCATCGCCTCGCGCGCGTTATCGGTACCCTCATAAGGCCGCCGGTAACGATCGATGCGCGCCGATGCCATGCGCGTCTCGCCGCTCTCGAGCGGCAAGCCCGCTTCGATCCACGCCGCCGTGCCGCCGCTCAGCACCTGCACCGGTTTGCCAGTCAACTCCGCAACGTCGGGCGCGGCGAAGCGCGCGAGTTGGCTGCTGCCGCAGGTCACCACATAACGCTGCGCATCCGGCAGCTTGTGCAGCGCCTTTTCGAGTTCGCCGCGAATCACGAACCACGCGCCGGGAATATGGCGCTTCACGTAGTTCGCGCTGCTGGTGAAATCGAGCACGGCAGTGCCGCGCGATTGCAGCAGCGTGACCAGTCCGGCCGGCGTGATTTCATCGGCGGCGGGCGGCGTGGGCGCATGGCGGACCGCGGGCGCCGCGCCCTTCTCGCCGAAGTCCGCCGTCATCAAACCATCGACGACATACACCTCGACGTTCATCTGCGCGAGCCACGACGCGGTCATGTTCGCGCGCACGCCGTCGTTATCCGCGAGGATTACGCGTGCCCCGCGCACCGGCGCGAACATGTCGGTTTCCTGCACGAGTTGGCCGCCCGGCGCGCTGCGAAAACCGGGCACGTGGCCCGCTTCGTATTCTTCCGGCGTGCGCACGTCGAAGCGATACACGGTGCGTACCGCTTCACCGGCCCAGCGGCGCGCTTCGTCGCGTGACGTGCGGCCGACCTTCGCGCGATCCGCCACCGCGCGCGCGGCGTCGGCGGCGGCCAGACGCAGTTGATCGTCGGCAATCGGCTCGAAGCGGCGCGAACTGCCGTGCGCCAGCGCCTGGCCGGCCAGCGTCCAGCCGATCGTGCCATTGCGCAGCGCCGCGACCGGATTCGGCACGCCCGCATTGATCAGCGACTGCGCGCCGATGATGCTGCGCGTGCGCCCGGCGCAATTGACGATGATCCGCGTCGCCGGATTCGGCGCAAGCTGGCGTGCGCGCAGCACCAGCTCCGCGCCCGGCACGCTGATGCTGCCGGGAATATTCATGGTCTGATATTCGTCGAAGCGGCGCGCGTCGAGCACCACCGCGTCGGCTTCGTGATCGAGCAGCGCCTGCACTTGCGGCGCGGCCAGCGACGGCGTATGACGCACGCTTTCCACCAGTTCGCCGAACGCCTTGCTCGGCACGTTGACGTCCTGGAACAGCTCGCCGCCTGCCTCGCGCCAGCCTTGCAAACCGCCCTCAAGCAGGGCGACATCGGGATAGCCCAATTCAGTGAGACGGCGCGCGGCGCGCTCGGCGAGTCCTTCGCCGGAATCGAACACCACGACGGGCACTGCCTGGCGCGGCAAGCGCACGGGCGCGTCGAGTTCGAGCCGCGACAGCGGCAGATTGGCGGCGAACAGCGGATGACTGCGGGCGTGCGGATCTTCCTCACGCACGTCGACGAGCGCGATTTCCTCGCGCTCGAGCAGTGCGCGGCGCACGTCTTCGAATGATCGGGTACGAAATGCCTGAGCGAAACTCATGAGATCGGGGACTCCTTCGCAACATTCCAGATATTCGGCAACACGTCGTTCGCGTAGCCGGAGATAAACGGCTTGCGGGCGGCGCCGTCCAGATAGACGGACCGTTTCACCGCACCAATATTTGCACCGTACACGTGAATGCTGATCGACGTACGGTCACTAAAAGCGTTACTCACGCGATGAATATCGCCGATGCGCGGCGACACCGCATCCACGGCGCCGGCGTCGAGCCGTTTGGCCGCGCCGTTTTTTTGCAGCGTGCCGTCTTCGGCGATACGGTGACCCTGTGCAATTTCCGCGCCACGCAGCACACCGATCAAACCCCAGACGGTGTGATCGTGCACCGGCGTCGCCTGCCCGGGTCCCCACACAAAACTGACGATTGAAAAACGCTGCCGCGCATCCGCGTACAGCAGGTATTGCTGATACCGCTCGGGATCGGGTTGCGCGAAGGCGTCGGGCAGCCAGTCGTCGTGGGCGATCAACTCGCGCAGCGCGGCGCCGCCGTGTTCCAGCAGATGCGCTTCGGGCGCCGCTTCGTCGACGAGCGACGCAATCCGGCCGGCGAACGCGCGCAGGCGGTCCGGCCTCAGGGCTTGAGTCATCGATAGGTCAGAAGATAGATTTGGATGCCGCGTTCACGCACCGCGGGCGAGTGCGGCGTTGAAGGTGTCGGTCCACAACGGTGCGACATCGACACGCCGCTCGATCACGGCGGCACGCGCGAAGGTATCGGCCACCTGCTGCTCGCTCGCGATATCCGCCGCCGTGATGCCGGTGACGCGGCGCGCCTGGCTCTGGTTGCGATAGAGCGAGAGGATCGCCTCCTCCGGCACGCGCAACTCGGCGGACAGCACCTTCGCGTACGCGTCCTGATGCTGCGCGAACCATGTGCACGCGCGTTGCAGGCGCACCAGCAGATCCGCGGATGCGGCAC
Organism: Paraburkholderia aromaticivorans; assembly: GCF_012689525.1. Taxonomy (NCBI): domain Bacteria; kingdom Pseudomonadati; phylum Pseudomonadota; class Betaproteobacteria; order Burkholderiales; family Burkholderiaceae; genus Paraburkholderia; species Paraburkholderia aromaticivorans. Next base: position 1,546,905 of record NZ_CP051516.1, on the reverse strand, counting down.
GCCGCAGCGGATCGGCGAGCGTCGCCGGATGACCGTAGTACAGGTAATTGCCGGACAGATAGCCGTTGGCGTTTTTCAGCACGCGCGCGCCGGCCTGCGAGACGGCGAGCGGCACGTTGTAGCCGTAGATCGCCCAGGCATCGAGCGAGCCGGCGTTAAAGGCAGCGAAGCCGTCGCGTGGCGCGAGCGAGGTCGCCTGGATGTCGTTGAACGAGAGCCCCGCTTCCTCGAGCATGCGCAGCAGGTAGTAGTGCGTGGTGGTCGCGCGCAGATAGCCCACGCGCTTGCCCTTCAGATCGGCGATCGAGCGGATCGTCGAGCCTTTGGGCACCAGCACGACCTGGTTATTGACGTCGTCCTTGTAGACGGCGATCACGCGAACCTGCGCGTTCTGCAGGCGCGCGAAGATCGGTGGAATCTCGCTGCCCGAGGCAATATCGAGCGAGCCGCCGTTCATCGCCTCGACCATCGCGTTGCCTGATTGAAATTCTGACCAGTCGATTGTGTAAGGCGTATCGGTCAGGCCCGCGCTTTTCAGCAGCGTGGCGTCGCCGCCTTTGTAAGTGGCGACGCGCAAGCGGACTTTGCTCAGGTCGAGGCGCGGATCGGTTGCGGCGTTGGGCGTGGGCGTGCCAGCAACGGCGGAGCGGGCGATCAGGCCGCTGCCGGCGCCGAGCCATGCCGCAGCCGGCAACGCGGTGGACAGCGCAGCCACGAGCCGGCGGCGCCGGTGCAAAACCGGCGAATTCGAACGTTGAGTCATCGTGTGGGCGCGTTCAGGTGAGGACGTCGGGCTCGGCTTCGACCAGCCCTTCCAGCAGGCTCTGGAACGCGAACAGCGCGCCGCCCGCGCGGCCGACCTGCTCATGCGTGAGCGTGGCGATGTCGTGCGGAATCGCTTGCGGCGTGCCGGCGGCTTCAGCGAGCAGTTGTGCGTGGCATGCGTTGTCGAGCGCGATGTACCACCACGCCGCCGCTTCCACGCTCGGACCGGCCGTGAGAATGCCGTGATTCTTCAGGATCACCGCGCGGCGCTCGCCAAGCGCGGCGGCGATGCGCGCGCCTTCATCGGTATCGAGCACGACGCCGCGAAAATCGTCGAACAACGCGTGATCCTGATAGAACGCGCAGGAGTCCTGGGTGAGCGGATCGAGCGTGCGGCCGAGCGTCGACCATGCCTTGCCGTACAGCGAATGCGTGTGCGCCGCCGCGATCACGTCGGGGCGCGCTTCGTGAATCGCCGCATGAATCGCGAACGCCGCCTGATTGACCGGCCCCTCGCCGACCACGATCTCTCCCTCGGCATTCACCAGCAACAGATCGGACACGCGGATGCGGCTGAAATGCTTGCCGAACGGATTCACCCAGAAGTGATCGGGCCATTCCGGATCGCGCGCGGTGATGTGGCCGGCAAGCCCCTGATCGAAACCGTAGCGCGCGAACAGACGAAACGCCACGGCGAGCCGCTCCTGCCGGTAACGGCGTTCCGCTGCAATGCTCTCGCGCGGCGGAACGTCGTCGAACCAGAATTTGCGTTGCGGCGCGTGACGCTGGATCGCCGGAGGTTCCTTCGCGAATGTAGTGAGAGAAAGATCGGTCATCGCACCTCCGTTCACGCCGCCACGCGCTCGCCGCGCGCGATGCGTTCGCGGGTGGCGGGAATCAGTTCACGACCATAATCGATGGCGTCTTCCAACGGGTCGAAGCCGCGCACGAGGAACGTCGACACGCCGAGCGCGTGATATTCAGCGAGCGTTTCGGCCACCTGTTCCGGTGTGCCGACCAACGCGGTCGAATTTGAGCGTCCGCCGATTTCCTTCGCGACGCCAGTCCACAAACGTTCGTCAACGCGATCCGATTCGCCCGATGCCGCGAGCAACCGCCGCGCGCCTTCGCTTTGCGCCGGGCCGCCCACGCCGACTCCTTGCGCTGCGCGCAGCCGCTTCGTTTCTTCGAGGATGTGTTCCGCGCGCTCCCACGCCGCCGCTTCCGTGGCGGCGAGAATCGGCCGGAACGACACTGAGAAGCGCACGCTGCGACCGTGTTTCGCGGCTTCCGCGCGCACGCGGGCGACCTGCTCGCGCACTTGCGCCTTCGACTCGCCCCACAGCGCGTAGACATCCGCGTGACGGCCGGCGATTTCGAGCGCGGGCGCCGACGCGCCGCCGAAGTACACCGGAATATGCGGCTGCTGCACCGGCTTCACTTCGGAGAAGCCCTGTTCGAAGCGATAGTACTGGCCGTTGTGATCAAAGGGTTTGGTTTCGGTCCAGATGCGCCGCAGGATGTGCAGATATTCGTCGGTGCGCGCGTAGCGTTCGTCGTGCGAGAGGAAGTCGCCATCGCGGCGCTGATCGGTGTCGTCGCCACCGGAAATGATGTGCACCGCGAGGCGGCCGCCCGAGTAGTGATCGAGCGTCGCCAGTTGACGCGCGGCGAGCGTCGGCGCAACAAAGCCCGGTCGATGCGCGAGCATGAAGTGCACCTTGCTGGTCACGCTCGCCGCGTGCGCGACGGTCAGCAGCGCATCGGGGCTGGTGGCATGATGCGGCACGAGGACGCGGTCGAATCCCGCGGCTTCATGCGCGCGCGCAAACTGTTCGACGTAGTCGATGTCGATGACGGGACCTAGCGCCGCGTGGGTTTCGGACACCTTGCGGGTTTGGATCATGCCGATGAATTCGATGGACACGTTCGTGTCTCCCTGAATGGTTTCTGCCCGGCGGGGCGGTGACGTGGCTGGCTGGATGCATGGCTTTCGTGCGAGGGGTTTAAGGTAGCAGCGCGACATGCGCTTGTTAAATATTGATCGGCCATATCTATATCGGATTTGCATGTAACGCTTAGCGTTTCTGTCTCAGCGTTTTTCAGCGTTTTGGCTTTTCTACGCCCTGCGCGAGCAAACCCCCTTTCGCGAACGTGGACATCGCGGCACCGTCAGCAGAAAAGCACAACCTTTGCGAGAATGCCCCATCGCGCGCAAGCGCCGGAAACAACAAGTGAACAGACAATGATCCCCTTCTCGGTCCTCGACCTCTCGCCTGTCACCGCGGGCGCCACGCCGGCAGACGCGTTCAGGAATACGCTCGACCTCGCCCAGCACGCGGAAAACTGGAACTACCGCCGCTTCTGGCTCGCGGAACATCACAATATGACGGGCATTGCCAGCGCGGCGACCTCGGTGGTGATCGGCTATGTCGCGGGCGGCACGAAAACGATCCGCGTCGGCTCGGGCGGCATCATGCTGCCGAACCATGCGCCGCTCGTCATCGCTGAACAGTTCGGCACGCTCGCGTCGCTATATCCCGACCGCATCGACCTGGGCCTCGGCCGCGCGCCCGGCACCGATCAGAGCACCGCGCGCGCGTTGCGCCGCGACCTGCAGAACAGCGCGGACTCGTTTCCCGACGACGTCGTCGAATTGCAGCGTTATTTCGCCGACCCCGTGCCGGGCCAGCGCATTCGCGCGGTGCCGGGCGCGGGGCTGAACGTGCCGCTGTGGCTGCTCGGCTCGTCGCTCTTCAGCGCGCAACTCGCGGCGGCGCTCGGTCTGCCGTTCGCCTTCGCTTCGCATTTCGCGCCGGATTACATGCTCACGGCGTTGCAGGTGTATCGCTCGCAATTCCGTCCGTCGGCCGCGCTCGATAAACCGCATGCGATGGTGGGCGTGAATCTGTTCGCTGCGGATACGAATGAAGAAGCGCAGCGTCTTTTCACCTCGTTGCAGCAGCAGTTCATCAATCTGCGGCGTGGCACGCCGGGTCAGTTGCAGCCACCGGTCGAACGGCTCGAGGCGTCGGAGATGGAATTGAATGGCGTGGCGCACTCGCTCGCCTGCACGGTGCTGGGCGATCGCGATACGGTGCGCGAAGGCTTGAAGTCGGTCATCGATCAAACCGGTGCGGATGAGTTGATGCTCACCGCGCAAATCTACGATCACAAGGCGCGGCTGCGCTCGTTCGAGATCGGCGCGCAAGTGCGTGAGGAGTTGTCGGACGGCAAATAAGACAGGTAATTCCGTCGACGAATGTAAAAAGGGCAGCCCGTGGCTGCCCTTTTTTGTCGATCGGCGCAACTCAGCCGGCCATCGATTCAACGGTTCGCCGGCACCGCCGCGAGACCGTCCAGCAACGCCTTATGAAACGCCTGCGGATCCTGCATCTGCGGCGCATGCCCCAGTTCCGCGAATTCGACGAGCGTCGCATGCGGGATCGCCTTCGCGGCGGCCTTGCCGAGTTCCGGGTAATGGCCGATTTTCGCGCGCACTTCGGGAGGCGCGGCGTCCTTGCCGATCGCCGTGGTGTCCTTCTGGCCGATCAGCAACAGCGTCGGCATATTCAATTGCCCCAGTTCGTACACCACGGGCTGCGTGTAGATCATGTCGTACAGCAGCGCGGAATTCCACGCGACGATCTGCTTGCCCGGACCGCGATACATGCCCGCCAGCATCTGCACCCACGGTTCGTAGTTCGCGCGCCATTGTCCCGCGTAGTAGGTGGCCTGCTCGTAGCGGCGAATGCCTTCGGCGGTCGTCTTCAGCTCGCGTTCATACCACTGATCAACGGACAGCGAGGGCACGCCCTTTGCCTTCAAGTCCTCCAGACCGATCGGATTGACCAGCACCAGTTGCTGCGTCTCGCGCGGATACATCAGCGCGTAGCGGATCGCCAGCATGCCGCCGGTCGAATGGCCGATCACCGTCGCGTCCGTCACGCCGAGCGATTCCAGCAACGCATGCGTATTGCGCGCGAGCTGTTGAAAACTGTACTGATAGTGCTCAGGCTTGCTCGACTTGCAAAAGCCGATTTGGTCCGGCGCGATCACGCGATAACCGGCGTCGCTCAGACGATGAATGGTCGCGTCCCACGTCGCCGCACAAAAGTTCTTGCCGTGCAGCAGCACCGCCGTGCGGCCGTTCGCCTTCGCCGGTTTGATATCCATGTACGCCATATGCAGCGCCACCCCTTGCGAGGTGAAGTCGTACTGGTCGACCGGCGCCGGGTAATTGAAACCCTGCAACTCGGGTCCGTAAGCCGGACCGGTATCGCCCGCGACGCTCGTGGCGGCGGAAGCGGCTGGGCTAGGCAGGCTAGCCGGACTCCGCGCGTCGACGCTGGCGGGCGCGCCGACGCTCGCCGGCGTGGCGGCTGAAGCCGCGAAAACGGCGGGCGCGGGGGTGGCGGCTAGCGCGCAAACGCTCAACGTGGCGAGCAAGGACAGGCGGCGAGAACTCATCGAAGTTTTTTCTAAAGGGAAAACACGGGAGGCATGCGCGGCAAACGCACGGCGAGACCAACGCCCGAACCTCCGGCCGGAAGCGCACGATTCTACGACGCGCCGCCCGACTCTGCTCCCGCCGGCGCAGGCCAACCGCGGCACGACGGGAGTGGCACACATATTGCGGAGCCTCACCTCGCGCTCTATGTGTCGTGGCGCACGGATCGCCGCAGGGCAAGGGTTGATCGTGCGCAAGGTGGGCGCACGAGCGGCATCCGCACAATTCAGACTACTCACCCGCGGCAAATCAGTGCTAGAACTAGCAGACGGGCCCGCGAAGACGGAGCCGCCTCGCAGCACGATTCATCAGTGGAGAGCAAGCGACCCACCCATCCGGGGCATACTAATCAGGAGACAGACATGGACACTCCGGCACGGCTGAACGATCTGCAACGCACCACCCTCGCCATCGTCCTTGCGGGCGGACGGGGCACGCGGCTCGGGCCGCTTACCAACAAACGCGTCAAGCCGGCGGTGCACTTCGGCGGCAAATACCGGATCATCGATTTCGCGCTGTCCAACTGTCTGAATTCCGGCATCCGCCGCATCGCGGTCGTCACGCAATACAAGGCGCACTCGCTGTTGCGCCATCTGCAGCGCGGCTGGAGTTTCCTGCGCGGCGAGATGGGCGAATTCATCGACTTGTGGCCCGCGCAACAGCGCGTGGAAGGCGCGCACTGGTATCGCGGCACCGCGGACGCGGTGTTCCAGAACCTCGACATCATCCGCTCGATCCGGCCGAAATACGTGGTGGTGCTGGCGGGCGACCACATCTACAAGATGGACTACACGCGCATGATCGCCGACCACGCGGAGAGCGGCGCGGACTGCACGGTCGGCTGTATCGAGGTGCCGCGTATGGAGGCGGTGGCCTTCGGCGTGATGCACGTCGATGAAAACCGCCGCGTGACCGACTTCCTGGAAAAGCCTGCCGATCCGCCCTGCATTCCGGGCCGCCCGGATACGGCGCTGGCCAGCATGGGCATCTACGTGTTCAGCGCGGATTACCTGTATTCGTTGCTCGAAGAGAACATCTCCACCATCGACACCGATCACGACTTCGGCAAGGACATCCTGCCGCGCGTCGTCACGCAAGGCACGGCGATCGCGCATCCGTTCAGCATGTCGTGCGTGTCGTCGGATCCGAACGTGGAGCCGTACTGGCGCGACGTCGGCACGATCGACGCCTACTGGGCCGCCAATCTCGACCTCGCCTCCACCATCCCGACGCTCGATCTCTACGATCGCAACTGGCCGATCTGGACGTACCAGGAACAGTTGCCGCCGGCCAAGTTCGTGCGCGACCTGAAAGGGCTGCAAGGCTCGGGCAACAATCTGATCGTGTGCGGGGGCTGCGTGATCTCGGGCTCGCAGATTTCGCGCTCGGTGCTCTCGTCGAATGTGAAAGTGAGTTCGTTCTGTAACATCAGTGAGGCAGTCTTGTTGCCGCAGGTCACCGTCGGCGCGAGCTGCCGGCTGCAGAAAGTGGTGATAGACCGCGGCTGCGCGATACCGGACGGCACGGTGATCGGCGAAGATCCGGTGAGCGACGCCGAGCGCTTCTACCGTACCGACGACGGCGTCGTGCTGGTCACGCCGGAGGCGCTGCGGCAGAAGATCTAGTCAGGCCGGCTGCCACCGGCTCAGCCGCGCCCAAACCGAACTAACAGGACAGAGACGGAGCCTATGACGATTCGCGCCCTGCACGTCGCAAGCGAGCTGTATCCCCTCCTCAAAACGGGCGGTCTCGCCGACGTCGCGGGCGCGTTGCCGCCCGCGCTGATCGAGCGCGGCGCCGATGTGCGGGTGCTGCTGCCGGGCTTTCCGGCGGTAATCGCCGGCCTGACCGACCTGACGCCGGTCGCGCAACTGGGCCGCCGCTTCGACGCGCCGGGCGTCTCGCTCGAGCGGGGCACGCTGGCGTCGAACGGCCTGGTTGTCTATGTGATCCGCGCGGCCACGCTGTACGACCGGCCCGGCAATCCCTATCTGAACGACGAGCACGTGCCGTACGGCGACAACGCGCAGCGTTTCGCGCTGCTCGGCTGGGTCGCCGCGCAACTCGCCCAGCAACTGGACCCGGCGTGGTCACCGCAGATCATTCACGCGCACGACTGGCATGCGGGGCTCGCGCCGGCCTATCTAAAGGCGGCCGAGCGCCAGCATGGGCGGCGCTTCGCGCGCAGCGTCTTCACGGTGCACAACCTCGCGTATCAAGGCGTGTTTCCCGCGCATCAGTTCGGTCAGCTCGGCCTGCCGGACGATTTTTTCAGCGTGCACGGCGTCGAGTTCTATGGGCAAATGTCGTTTCTCAAGGCGGGGCTCTACTACAGCGACCGCATCACCACCGTCAGCCCGACCTATGCACGCGAAATCCAGACGCTCGCCCAGGGCGGCGGCCTCGACGGTTTGCTGCGCCATCGCGCGCACGATCTGAGCGGCATTCTGAACGGCGTCGACTACACGGTCTGGTGTCCCGCCACCGACGCGCTGCTCAAGAACCACTACAGCGCGACGCGGCTCGCCGGCAAGCTTGCGTGCAAGGAAGCGCTGCAAAAACGCTTCGGCCTCGCGCAGAAAAGCGATGCGCTGCTGTTCGGCGTGGTGAGCCGGCTAACCGAACAGAAAGGCCTTGACCTGCTGCTCGAAGCGGTGCCGGAAATCATCAAACACGGTGGACAGCTGATCGTCTTCGGCACTGGCGACCCGGCGCTGGAGAATGGTTTGAAACGCGTCGCGCATACGCATCCCGAGTCCGTGGCGGTGGAACTGGGATTCGATGAAACGCTCGCGCATACGATCGTCGCGGGCAGCGACGTGATTGCGGTGCCCTCGCGTTTCGAGCCATGCGGTCTCACGCAACTGTATGCGCTGGCGTATGCATCGCTGCCGCTCGTGCATTGCGTGGGCGGTCTCGCGGACACCGTGGTGGACGCGTCGCTCGAAAATCTCGCCGACGACCTCGCCACCGGTTTCATGTTCGAACGATTCGAACCGAAGGGTATCGGCGCCGCCATCCGCCGCGCCTTCGCACTCTACGGGCGCCGCACCGAATGGAAAGCGACCCAGCGGCGAGCGATGCGCCAGGACTTCGGCTGGGGCGCCTCGGCGGAGCGTTATCTGGCGTTGTACCGCGAGCTCGCCTGAACTCGAACGGCTGTTGGGCAAGCAGGCCGCGCAGCATTTTACGAGCCGGGGTGGCTTCGCAGCCGCCCTCCACCGCGCCCGCGTCTGATGGTTCGGCGCAACAACTCGGGGACGGATCGACTCGCGCGCGGCAAACTCATGTATTGTTTCCTGACGATGCAGCGCGTGCCGATTTCCCGCACCATCTGAAGCAGTCCTGCCGCATGAGGCGTCCGGTGCTCGCCGGATCGCCGCCGCGGTGCACCCTTCCCGTTTTCATTGATCGCGCAGTCCCGTTTGCGCGGGCCACACCATGACGAAAAGCGTTCTGAGCATCCAGTCACATGTCGTCTTCGGTCACGCCGGCAACAGCGCGGCGGTGTTTCCGATGCGTCGGCTCGGCGTCAACGTCTGGCCGCTCAATACCGTGCAGTTCTCGAACCACACGCAATACGGCCATTGGACCGGCAGCGCGATCGACGGCTCGCAATTGGAAGACCTGGTCGACGGCATCGGCGCGATCGGCATGCTGCCGCGCTGCGACGCCGTGCTATCCGGCTATCTGGGCACACCCGAACAGGCGCAGTCGGTGCTGGAGATCGTCAAGGCCGTGAAGGCCGCCAATCCGCGCGCCTGGTACTTTTGCGACCCGGTGATGGGCGCGGCGAGCGGCTGCAAGGTCGAGCCGGGCATCCAGGAGTTTCTCGTGCGCACCATGCCCGAGATGGCCGACGCCATGGCGCCGAACCACACCGAACTGCAGCGTCTGGTGGGACGCGAGATCGAAACGCTCGAAGAAGCCGTGACGGCATGCCGCGAACTCATCGCACGCGGGCCAAAGCTGGTGCTGGTCAAGCATTTGCTCGACCGCAACAGTCCCGCCGACCGCTTCAACATGCTGGTCGTCACCGAACGCGAATCGTGGATGGGACAACGCCCGCTCTATCCGTTCGCGCGGCAACCAGTGGGCGTGGGCGATCTGACGAGCGCGGTGTTCGTCGCGCGTACGCTGCTCGGCGATTCGATCCGCGCGGCCTTCGAGCACACGCTGGCCGCCGTGAATGCGGTGGTCAAGACAACCTGGCAGGCTGGGCGCTATGAGCTCGAACTGGTGGCCGCACAGAATGAAATCGCGCAGCCGCGCGAGTGGTTCGATGCGTGGGTGGCGGATACGGCGTAGTTAGCGCAAGCAATCCGTAATGTGCGCCGCGTGGCGGCCCATTCGCGCCGCGTCTCTCAGTTGTCAGCCGCCCGTCTTATAATGCGTGCCGCGTGGACAAGGCACCTGCCCGCCCGCATTGCATATTTTAGGCATCCGGCATTCAGTAGACGAGGCATCGATGGACGGTTATATCCGCAGCGAGCGGGAAGAATATTTTGAGCAGTTGTGCATCAGCGTCGATTCCGACGAAGTGCATGAACAGGAAGCGATCGAGTTCTTCGAGAGCCAGTTCGACCAGGCCGACTTCGATCCCGCGCAGTGGCTCGACATCGCGCTCTACTATTCGCCGGCCGTGGCGCGCGGCATCGTCGACATGGTGACGCCGGACGACAAGGCGCGCAGCAATATCGCCGAAGTGATCGCCGACAACCTCGACATCTCGTACGGCGAGGACGAATGCCAGAAGTTCGCCGAGACCATCGAGTTCGCGCTGAACAACGGCGTGCCGGTGGACCTCGACCTCGTGCTCGACGGCTGCCAGCGCGCCCTCGACGATCTCGACACCTGGGCCGACGACGACACCAAGGCGCCGCTTCTGCGTCTGCGCGAAGAGTTGTTGCGCCAGCAAGGCGAGCATTGAGCGGCTGGGATTAACGCCGCAACGAGCTTTTACTTCGAGGCGTTGTGGGCGGAATCAATCCGCTACAGCGCCGCAGTCACGCGGCCCGCGCATTCGCTCACGCCTCGGCGCCGCAGTCGCACGGCCAGCGGGTCTCGTCCCGCTACAACGCCACCCCCACACGCCCGGCGCCTTCGCGCCGGTCTCTTAAGCATATGCCGCAATCCGCACCCGGGCGCCCACGCCGGGACGCCGCCGGCGAACGCGCTGCGGCGGTTATGCCGAAATGCTCATTCAAAGCGCCTCGAACTGCCAAGACGGTGGCAAATTGGCTTTCTATATTCGCGCCACATTGACCGCCGCTTGAACGCAACTGCGCACATTCCCGCATTGTTCAAAGCGACCGATCATCCGTAGTCTCTCGATGCGCGCCATGCGAAGTTCATGCGTGCGCGTCGATCCAGCGTTACTGCCTTGCCGCTTTCACAACCTGAAACTGTCGATGGAAGGAGAGACCATGAGTCTTCGCTACACGCTGAAACCGCTTGCCCTGTTCGTTGGCGCCATCTTCGCCATCGCGCCGCCGGCCAGCTTCGCCGACGACCTGCCGGTGAAGGTCGGCTTTGCCGCGCCGCTGACCGGCGCCAACGCCGGCTACGGCAAGGATCTGGAGAACGGCGTCCGGCTCGCCCTGGAGGAAGCCAACGCGCAAAAGATCAAGATCGGCGACAAGGTGGCCCAGTTCCAGATCGTCTCCGAAGACGACCAGGCCGACCCGCGCATCGGCGTGCAAGCCGCGCAGAAGCTGGTCGACGCGGGCGTGTCGGCCGTGGTGGGCCACTTCAATTCGGGCACGACGATCCCGGCTTCGCAAGTCTACGAGCAGGCCGGCATTCCGGTGATCGACCCGGCCGCCACCAATCCGATCATCACCGGACGCGGCTTCGCGAACACCTTCATGGTGATTTCCACCGACGCGCAGAACGCCGGCAACGCGGGCGTGTATGCCGTGGAAGTGACCAAGGCCAAGCGCATCGCGATCATCGACGACCGGACCGCGTTCGGTCAGGGCGAGGCGGACGAGTTCGAGAAAGCGGTGAAAGCGCACGGCGGCAACCTCGTGACGCGCGAGTACACCGACAACAAGGCCGTCGATTTCAGCACGCAGATCACCAAGATCAAATCGACCAATGCCGATCTGATCTTCTTCGGCGGACTGGACACGCAAGCCGCGGGCTTTGCCAAGCGCATGAAGCAACTGGGTATGAACGCGCAACTGGTGGGCGGCGGCGGCGTGATGGATCAGGATTTCATCAAGCTCGCCGGCGATTCGGCTGAAGGCGTGATGGCCTGGGAATACGGACGGCCGCTCGCGCAGTTGCCGGGCGGCAAGGATTTCTCCGCGAAGTTCAAGAAGCGCTTCGGGGTGGATATCCTGTCCTATGCGCCGTTCGGCTATGACGGCGCGTGGGCCGCGATCAAGGCGATGCAGAAGGCCAAGTCCAGCTCGCCGAACGACTACCGGTCCACGCTCAAGGCCATCGATTTCGAAGGCGTGACCGGCAAGATTTCCTTCGACAATACCGGCGCATTGAAGAGCGGCGCATCGACGCTTTATCAGGTCAAGAATGGAGCGTGGGTTCCCATCGTGACGAAGAGCGGGAGTTAAGCGAGGGTCCGGCACGGATGCAGTTGCTTGCGTCCGTGCCGACGGCCTCGCTACGGGTTCTTCGAATTGGCGACCTTGACCACTAGTTCGGCATCGAGATCCCGTTCGATGCGCACGAGATCGTCGTGCATTTCGGCGAACTCACTCGCGGAACACATCTGATGGCCAAAGGCGGCGCGCAGGTGCCGCCTGACCTGCAAGACCCGCGCGGCCGGATCGTAGACGTAGCTGGATGAAAAGGTCAGAAAGCGGTTTTGCACCGCTGTGTCGGACGGCAAATCCGTCACTCTCACGAAGCGCGGCAGCGTCATTTCCAGGGTCTCGTCGAACTCTCCGCCAATGCATGTCCAGGGCTGAGTCCTCGCAGGCTCCGCGAGCCACACCTGCACCTGCGAGCCCATGCCGCCGGAGAAACTCGTCAACGCTGGCACCGCCGTGGTGCCGTCGGTCCAGACGAAGTGCGCCACCTTGCCTTGCATCGACGTGGCAAACGGTCCGTTCGTGGCGCTGAGATCCGCCGTACGCAACTGTGTTGTGCCGTGCAAACCCGTCTGCAATAGACGGTTCGCGGCGATCTGCTGCGTGCGTTGCCGCGTCGAGCGTCGAAAGGTATTGCGCTCGATCTCGGCCGTGAAACCCGCGTCTTCCGCGCGGTAAGCGTAATTCGCCGCCCCGCTTTCATCGATGTCGATCTGCACGCGCGCGCTGCGTTCGCGCAACTGCGCGGCCGGCGTGCGCGACAGGACGCCCTCGCCGACCAGCAACACCGGCCGGTCCATCACGCTCGGCGGCAGATAACCGAACGCCGTGCCGCCCGCCGTCGTGTCCGTGTACAACGACAACTCAGGAATCCAGACAATCGCGTGATTGATCGCGCTCGCGCCGTAGCCGGGCACGTCCGGCAAACTGTAGTACGGTCCGAGATTGAGCAGCACCGCCTCGCTACGGATGCCGACCGCGGCCAGCAACGCGCCGTAGAGCGCGACGTGGTCCTTGCAGTCGCCGTAACGGTTGCGCAGGATGTCGGTCGCCCTGTGCGGAATCGCCGCCGTTTCGCCGAGAAACAAGGCGACGTAGCGGATATTCAGACGCATCCAGTCGTATAGCCGTTGCGCCTTCACGCGTGGATCGTCGGTGCCGGCGGTCAGCGCTTGCGCAAGGTGGACAATCGCCGGGTCGCTAGTCGTCGCGTCGGTTGCGGGGCCACGATAGCGCGCGGCAAAATTCGCGAAGTCCGGCACCGTCGATACTATCAGGCGATCGCCCCAGTTCGCGTAGCCGACCGCGCCCGCTTCGAGCGGCGCATACGGCCCGTGCTGGTAGTCGAACTCGTAGCGGGTACGGCCGTTTGCCGTGACCGGCGGCATGGCGGCGTAGCCGCGCGCGTCGGCGTAGAGCGGCACGTCGGCGGGCAGATCGAAAATCAGCCGCTGCAGTTCGACCGGGTCGCGCGTCGGCTCGACGAGGTACGCGAAGGTGCCCGCCTGCAAGGGCTTCGTGCGCGTCTTGCGAAACGCCAGATGCACGCGCGAGCCCGGTTCCACGCCCGGGAAGATCACCGTGCGCAACACGCCGTCTTCGAAACTCGGCGCGCCTGCCGAGCGCGGCTCCTGCACGTCGCGGATCGCCTCGGGACCGACCGGATGCGCGACGCCGTCCACGTCGATCGTTTCGGCGGCCAGCAACTGCACCTGCTCGATGTCCTTGTTGAACCACACGTAGCGTTGCGCGATATCGTCGACGCCGCTCGTCGTGTTGGCGCGCAAGACGGTGTCGTCGTGCTCCTCGACGGAGCCGTCTTTCTGGATCGTGAAGAGATGAACGTCGCGCTCGATCGTCGAAGGCGCGCGATCGTCGCCGGATGCGGTAGACGCGCTGTCGTCGGCGAACGCGCTGAGCGCGAGGCACGCGCCCAGCGCCGACCCGCAGGCCAGCCTGATAAAAACCGCCGCGCACCGCGTCACGTGCGCCGCGCCCTGCCCCGCGCGCCATCCTGTTGACAACGGGCGAGCGCCTGCTGCAGCGTGACGGCAATTTTCCCCAAGATGCACCTCGGCTGAGTCCGTATCGTGGTTTTAGCACATGGATGGCCTGCGCGTTCTGGCCTCGGTCCGTCGACGCCGATCGATGCGACGGCACGCCGATTCGATGCAACTTCACCGACATCACGCGGAATTCGTTCCGTTGGACCGGCGTGGCGCTCGCGCAGGTGGCGTGACGTGGACACTCGAGGCCGAGTTTCACGCCCGCCGCAGGAGTTCCTCTCGGCCTGCGTAAGCGAGCGCTAGCTCGCGGCTCGCTACCTCATTCCGTCTCGCCGAGTTGCCCGAGCAAAGCCTGCAATCGCTCGACGTGCCTGAGCAGCAGATGCCGATGCTTTTCGATCTGCTCCAGCCGTCCCGCGAGGTCCGCCTGGATCGGGTCGTCGAGATCGGCGGCGGCGATCACGTCTTCCACCTTGGCGCGCATCGTCGCCAGTTCGACCGGCGCGCGAGTCAGATGCCGCTCGAAACGCCGCACGTCCTGAATCGCCGCGTCGCGGACCTTGCGAAAATGCGCCTGACGCCGATGCGCTTCCGCGTCGAGAATTTCTTCCTCGACACGCTTGGCCGGTCCCGGCTGGCCGAAAATCGGTTCGGGCGGCCGCAGCACCGTCTTCTTTCGCACCGGATGCGCCGTGCCGCGAAACCGCGCGAGCGGCTGTTCGTTGTCGATCGCTTCACGCGCGGCGGGCGGGATGTCCTGCTCGGTGTGCGGCACGTTCATCCAGCCGCCCGGCAATCCCGTGACCGCTTCGATGCCGCGCACGAATTCCTCGCTGAATTCGCGCTGTCCGGACAACATCAGTTTCAGATAGCTCGCGGAGAAGGTCATCATGCGCGCGAGTCGCGTCGCCGCGCCGACCTCGCGCGTCAACAGCACCAGGTTTGCTCGCCAGACCGGGAGCAGCAATTCGTCGGAATCTTCCATCGCTGGGTCTTCCATCTTTTGCCCGATGTAGAGATCACGCGCGTCTCGCGCGTTATCGTTTTGAAAGGGTAGACGCTTCACCGCATGGCGCGCAATCCCCGTATGCCATTGCATGAGCGTCGAACTGTCGTAATTACACGCCACTGCGCTATTGCGCGCCGTTGCCCGCTATCCACCGCCGGTGGCGGATCGCGACGATCGCCGTTGTGAATCGACACCTGCATTTGCTCAGCGTTCCTCCGCTCCATGCGCGCGATGTGGCATGCTTGCGGGCGGCCGCGGCACGCCCCGTGCTGCTCCGTTAGTACCCCAACACTGATTTAAGGATTTTGTAATGAAGAAGATCGTCCTCGCCATCGCCGCCGCCGTTGCAGCCCTGAGCGCCATCGCTCCCGCACAAGCTAATGAGCATCATCACCCTGAGTGCCATAAGGTGCACGTTCATCATCACTGGGAAAAGCGCTGCCATTAATGGTGGTGCCACGCCTTGACCGGCACGGCACGTTGTAAAGCCTCGCTAAACGCGGGGCTTTTTTTCGCCATCAAGTCGAAGCAGAGCAAGCAGATTTCTTCAACGCGCTCTATACGTTCTGCGCGAAAACGGCAGCATGCAATCACGGACACATGCTGTTACACCTTTGCGGTGTCAGCCGACGCGCGCACGGTGCCGCGCAAGTTGCGCGGCACCGTGAATCGCGTGGAAAAGAAGAGAATACGAGGGGCGTGTCACGCCGCCTTGACGCGCTCCAATGCTTTCACGACAAGCGCTTCCAGCAGAGGCTCGACTTTCGCGGCCAGGGTTTCGTCATACGCATACGGCATGTGCTCTTCCATATACGTGATCTGCGAGAGTTCGAGTTGCAAAGCATGCACGCCTTGCGACGGCTGGCCATACTCGCGCGTGATATACCCGCCCTTGAAGCGGCCGTTGGCGACCGCCGTATAGCCGCCGTCATATCCTTCGACGATAGCGGCCATATCCTCGGCCAATCCCGCCACCGCGCTCGCGCCGTTCGAGGTGCCGAAGTTGAAATCGGGCAGACGTCCCTCGAAAAAACGCGGCACGTGCGAGCGGATCGAATGCGCTTCCCACAGCAGCACCTTGCCGTGTTTCGCTTTCAGCGCCGCGAGTTCGCTTTGCAGCGCCTCGTGGTAAGGCTTCCAATATGCCTCGCGACGGCGCGCGACTTCGGCCTCGTCCGGCAGATGGCCGGCGAGATATAACGGCTCCTTGTCGAACGTGTCGACCGGCAGCAGACCGGTCGTGTCCTGGCCCGGATAGAGATTCGCGCCGTCGGGCGGACGGTTCAGGTCGATCACATAACGCGCGTAGGTGGGCGCGAGAATCGACGCACCCATGCGCCTTGCAAACGCATAGAGACGGTCCAGATGCCAGTCGCAATCGTCGGTGCGCTGCGCGACAGGCGTCATCGTCGCCGCAATGTCGGCCGGGATCTGCGTACCCAGATGCGGAATCGAAATGAGGAACGGCAGGCTTCCCCGATGCAGCGAGAAAACCGGCGGAGTGTTCGAAGCAGTCATATCAGTCCGGAATCGATGAGATCGAAGGATCGGTTGAGCAGGTCAACGCGTGGGGCGTTGGCACATTGGCGCGCCGCTCACTTGAGCAGGTCAGCCAGCGCCACGCGATAGCGCGCGTATGCGCCCTCTTCATCGCGATGCCGGCGGTTGTCGACGACCTTGTCGCCGCCCGCGTAGACGTCGCGAATCGGTGTTTCACCATGCTCGCAGAATACAACGCCCGAGAGCCAGGCGTCCGGCGCATGCTCTGCAATGCTCGAATGATCCGCGTCGAGCACGAGCCAATCGGCGCGGCCACCCGCTTGCAGCGCGCCGACCGCGCGGCCCGTCGCGCGCGCGCCGCCTTCGAGCGAGGCGTCGAACAGACGATCGGCGACATACGTGGCCTGCGCCGCCGCCAGCACGTTGCGCTGCCGGCGCGTGAGACGTTGGCCGTATTCGAGCAAACGCAGTTCCGCGCGCCAGTCGACGCCGATATGGCTATCCGAGCCCACGCCAATGCGTCCGTGCGCGTCGAGATACTCCTGCGCCGGGAAAATGCCGTCGCCGAGATTGGCTTCGGTGGTCAGGCACAAACCGGCGACCGCGCCGCTCTTCGCGAGTGCCAGCGTTTCGTTCGCATCGACGTGCGTGGCGTGCACGAGGCACCAGCGGCTGTCGACATCGAAACGATCGAGCAGCCATTGCACCGGACGCGCGCCTTCGGTTTCGACGCAGGCATCGACTTCGGCGGTCTGCTCGGCGATATGGATATGAACGGGCGCCGTGCTGTCGATGCCGCCGAGCAGCGCACGTAATGAATCCGCGGATACGGCGCGCAGCGAATGCGGCGCCACGCCGTAACGCAACGCGGCAGTTTCGGGGCGCGCCGCGCGCAACGTGCCGAGCAGATCGAGCAGACTCTCAGGCGTGTTGATGAAACGCTGCTGGTCCTCGCGCGGCGCGCGCGAACCGAAGCCGCTGTACTGATAGAGCACCGGCAGCATCGTCATGCCGATGCCGCTCGCCGATGCCGCATCCACCACACGTTGCGCGAGTTCCGCCTGGTTGGTGTAGCGGCTGCCGGTCGGCGTGTGATGCACATAGTGGAACTCGCACACCGACGTGTAACCGGCCTTCAGCATTTCGATGTACAGCCATTGCGCGACGCTCGCCAGACCTTCGGGCGTGATGCGCGCGGCGAAGCGATACATCAGATCGCGCCAACTCCAGAAGTTATCCGTAGCGCCCGCGCCCGATGCGCGATATTCGGTGAGACCGGCCATCGCGCGCTGAAACGCATGCGAATGAAGATTCGGCATGCCAGGCAATACCGGACCTGCGGCTTTCTGCACGCCGGCAGGCGGCGTCGGCGTATCGGGCGTGACGGCGGTTAGCGTGCCGTTTGCGTCCCACTCCAGCAGCACATTACGGCGCCAGCCGTCCGGCAGGTAGGCGTGCTCGGCGAACAGCGATTGATTCGGTTGCTTCTGTGGTTGCGTCTGCGTCTGCGTCATCTCTCAGGCCCTAGCTCAATTCACGCCGCGTATAAACGGTCTCGCCCGCGCGCACGACTCGCGCACACAGCGGACGTCCAATCCAGTAGGCCAGCTCAGCCAGCGAGTCGACCGACCACACCGCGAAATCGGCCGCGCGTCCCGTTTCCAGCGAGCCGTGCCGATCCGCCTTGCCGAGCGCGCGCGCCGCGTGCGACGTCACGCCTTGCAGCACTTCCGGCACCGTCATGCGAAACAGCGTGGTGGCCATGTTCATCATCAGCAGCAGCGAAGTGGCGGGCGATGTACCGGGGTTGCTGTCGGTCGAAATCGCGATCGGCACCTGATAGCGCCGCAGCAATTCCAACGGCGGCAACTGCGTCTCGCGGATGAAGTAGTAAGCGCCCGGCAGCAACACGGCCACCGTGCCGGCTTCCTTCATCGCGACGACGCCTGCTTCGTCGAGAAATTCGAGGTGGTCGGCTGACAGCGCATGATGGCGCGCCGCGAGTGCCGTGCCGCCGCCGTTCGACAATTGCTCGGCATGCATTTTCACCGGCAGCTTGTAACGCTCGGCCGCCTCGAAAACGCGCTCGCTTTGTTCCAGCGAAAAGCCGATGCGTTCGCAGAACACGTCGACGGCATCGACGAGGCCTTCATCGGCGAGCGCGGGCAGCATGGTATTGCAGACTTCGTCGATGTACGCGTCAGGGCGGCCGGCGAACTCCGGCGGCAACGCGTGCGCGCCGAGAAACGTCGTGTAGACGGTCACGGGATAGCGCTCGCCCAATTGACGCGCGACGCGCAGCATCTTGCGTTCGCTGGCGAGGTCGAGCCCGTAGCCGGATTTGATCTCGACCGTGGTCACGCCTTCGGCGAGCAAGGGTTCGAGCCGCGCGGCCGACTGGCGGAATAGCGAGGCTTCGTCCGCGGCACGCGTGGCGCGCACCGTGGACACGATGCCGCCGCCCTGCCGCGCGATTTCTTCGTAGCTGACACCCGCGAGGCGCTGCGCGAATTCGTCCGCGCGCTGCCCACCGTACACGAGATGCGTATGGCAATCGACGAGACCCGGCGTCACCCACGCGCCGTGCAGATCTTCGCGCGGCCATGCGGCGTATTCGGCGGGTAATGCGGAAGCCGCGCCGAGCCACACGATCGTGCCGTTTTCAACGGCGATCGCGGCATCGGGCAGCGTGTGTTGGGGATCGCCCTGCGGGCAAAGTTTCAGGTGATGCCAGACGGTTTGCTTCATCGCGTGCTCTTTGCAGCTTGTTGCGTGTCTGTGGTGGTTCGCGTGCGCATGCCGTGGCTGCGGTGCCCTATGCGGCGAGCACGCACGCGAATCGTCGTCATCGTTGCGTGTAGCGGATGCTGATTGCGAGCAAGGCGCCCGCACCTTCGACCATACATGACAGCTTGTTCGGCGTGTCGATGCGCAGCGTGTCGCCGGTTGCAAGCGACAGCGCTTGCGCGTCGCCCGGCGTGACCGACACCGAACCTTCCGCGCAATACAGCAGGACCGCGTCGGCGGAAAGCGCGCGTTGCGTTGCGCCGCGCCATACTTCCACTTCACCCTGCGCCGCGTCACGCCGCACCATCAGGTTAAAGTCGCGTGTCGCGCCGTCGACCAGACGCGCGTCGATCTGCGCCTCGCCGGTGAAACGGGCCATGGCGAGCGCTTGCGTCAACGCGTGTGTTTTCACACCTTGCACGCCTTGCGCACCGTCCGCCTCATCCAGCAACATGCCCGCGCCGGACAACAGCACCAGCGTGCGATCGATGCCGGCAAAGCGCGAGAACGGCCCGGCTTGCGCGACATCGGCAACGCTCACCCGCCACACGAAGGCATCGAGCCCCGCGTCTGCGGGAAACGCCGCCACTTCACGCGTGACGCCGCCGCCGTTCTTCCACGGCGCCGCCACGAGGTCGGCGCCGCGAATCAGCGTGAGGCTTGCGCCGCTGCCGACAGGCGTGCTGTGAAGCGCCACGCTCAACGGCCCAGCATCGGCAGATTGAGACCTGCCTCGCGCGCGGTTTCCTGCGCGAGTTCATAGCCCGCATCCGCGTGACGCATCACGCCGGTTGCCGGATCGTTGAACAGCACACGGCCGAGGCGCTCTTTCGCCGCATCCGTGCCGTCCGCGACGATCACGACGCCCGAGTGCTGGCTGAAGCCCATGCCGACACCGCCGCCATGATGCAGCGAGACCCACGAGGCACCGCCCGCCGTATTCAACAGCGCGTTGAGCAACGGCCAGTCGCTGACCGCGTCCGAGCCGTCCTTCATCGATTCGGTTTCGCGATTCGGGCTCGCCACCGAACCGGTGTCGAGGTGATCGCGGCCAATCACGATCGGCGCCTTCAGCTCGCCGTTCTTAACCATTTCGTTGAACGCCTGGCCCAGACGATAGCGATCCTTCACGCCGACCCAGCAGATCCGCGCCGGCAAACCCTGGAACGCGATACGTTCGTGCGCCATGTCGAGCCAGTTATGCAGATGCGGATCGTCCGGAATCAGTTCCTTGACCTTCGCATCGGTCTTGTAGATGTCCTCGGGATCGCCCGACAACGCGACCCAGCGGAACGGGCCCTTGCCTTCGCAGAACAGCGGGCGGATATACGCCGGCACGAAGCCCGGGAAATCGAACGCGTTTTCCACGCCCATTTCCAATGCCATCTGACGGATGTTGTTGCCGTAGTCGAGCGTGGCCGCGCCGCGTTCCTGCAGCGTGAGCATAGCTTGCACCTGCTTGGCCATCGACTGCTTGGCCGGCAGAATGATGCTGTCCGGCACGGTCTTCTGACGCTCGCGCCAGTCTTCGACATTCCAGCCTTGCGGCAGGTAGCCGTGAATCGGATCGTGCGCGCTGGTCTGGTCGGTCACGCAATCCGGCGTGATGCCACGCGTCACGCATTCGGCGAACACATCGGCTGCATTGCCGAGCAGGCCGATCGACACCGGCTTGCCTGCTTTCTTCGCTTCCTCGAGCATGGCGAGCGCCTCGTCGAGCGTCGCCGCTTTCTTGTCGACGTAACGCGTCTTCAGACGGAAATCGATACGCGACTCGTCGCATTCCACCGCGATCATCGAAAAGCCGGCCATGGTCGCCGCCAGCGGTTGCGCGCCGCCCATGCCGCCCAAGCCGCCCGTCAGAATCCAGCGGCCCGAAGGATCGCCGTTGAAATGCTGGTTCGCCACCGAGAAGAATGTCTCGTAGGTGCCCTGCACGATGCCCTGGCTGCCGATGTAGATCCAGCTGCCCGCCGTCATCTGGCCGTACATCATCAGGCCCTTGCGATCGAGTTCGTGGAAGTGTTCCCACGTCGCCCAATGCGGCACCAGATTCGAATTCGCCAGCAGCACGCGCGGCGCGTCGGCATGCGTGCGGAACACGCCGACCGGCTTGCCCGATTGAATCAACAGCGTTTCGTTTTCTTCGAGATCCTTCAGCGACTTGAGAATCTGATCGAAACAATCCCAGTTACGCGCGGCACGGCCAATACCGCCGTACACGACCAGCGCATGCGGATGCTCGGCGACTTCCGGATCCAGATTGTTCTGGATCATCCGGTACGCAGCTTCCGCAATCCAGGTCTTGCAGGTCTTTTCCGCGCCGCGCGGTGCGCGGATCGTGCGGGTGGGATCGAGACGCGGGTCGATGTGTTTCGGGTTGTTCATGATGGCCCTCGGAATGCTTGAAGATGGTCGAAAAAGATTCGGGTACGGCAAAAACGGCAGAGTCAGAAATGTCCGGTGAAGCGATATCGGCTGCCGGGATGCCAGAGATTGGCGATCGAAGCGACCTGGCTTTGCGACCACGTGCGTCGATGCAGCACGAGGCACGGCTCGAGTTCGTCCATGGTCAGCAACTCGCGCGTATCGCCATCGGCAGCCAATGCCTCGATGCGGTACTCGACCCGCTGCAACGGCGCGACGCGCACGAGATACTGGTTCGGCGTGGTATTCGTGAAGTCCTGCAGCGCGTACTCGGGCGCGACCGCCGGATTGACCCAGCGCTCTTCGAGTTGCACCGGCTCGTCGTTTTCGAAATGCAGCACGCGCGAATGAAACACCGGACTGCCCGCGCTCACCTGCATTTCCTCGGCGAGCGCTTCGTCGGCGATGCTCGCGCCGATGTGCAGCACGTTGGCCTGATAGCGATGACCGCGCGCGACGATTTCGTCGGAGATGCTGCGGATCGCCACCAGCGTGGACTCGTACTTGGGACGGGCCACGAAGGTGCCCGACCCTTGCACACGCGTAAGCACCTGCTCCGAAGTCAGCTCGCGCAACGCGCGGTTGACCGTCATGCGCGCCACGTTGAATTCGCGCGCGAGCTCGTTTTCGGAGGGCACCTGGTCGCCTTCGCCCCATTCGCCCGCATGAATGCGCGCGAGGATGAAGTCCTTGATGCCCTGATAGGCCGGTGCGTTCATTGGCTTGCTGTGCCTCGCTGCTGCTTACTGTTCGGACGCGAAGGAGAGCGGGCTCAGCTTCGCGATCGTGCCGTTCTGCACGAGACGCGTGACCGCCGCGATATCCGGTGCGAAGTAGTGATCGAGCTCGTAATGCGCGACGTCCT